>JAFUOZ010000060.1 GCA_017481565.1 Oscillospiraceae bacterium
GCTGTATGAGCGTTATCTGCCGTACTCCCGAGCAGGAACGGATCATTTTTTCAAAGGGTTCCTGTGATGTTATCCTTAAAAGATGCAGTCATATAAATATAAACGGGACAATATCTCCTCTTGACAGCACACAGAAAAACAAGCTAATGACCGAATGTGACGATATGTCCGCAGAGGGACTCCGTGTGCTTGCCTTTTCATATAAAACAGGTCACGGCTCAGACAGCGATGGCATGATATTTCTCGGTCTCTGCGGAATGTCAGACCCTCCCCGTCCCGAAGCAAAGCGAGCAGTCAGACTATGCCGCAGCGCTCATATCCGCACGGTAATGATAACGGGAGATCATAAAAATACAGCTGCCGCTGCAGCAAAGGAAGCAGGAATATATCACGAGGGCGAGCTTATCGTAAGCGGAGCAGAGCTTGAAAAAATGACCGATAATGAGCTTGATGAAAGGCTTTCCGATATCTCCGTATTTGCAAGGGTTACTCCTGCCCACAAGCTGAGGATAGTCCGTGCATTCAAGAGAAAGGGCTGTATCGTGACTATGACGGGAGACGGCGTAAACGATGCACCTGCCGTAAAGGAAGCAGACATCGGCGTTGCTATGGGAATAACAGGAACGGACGTTACACGACAGGCAGCGGATATGGTACTCTTAGACGATAATTTTGCCACCCTTGTAAGCGCAGTTGAACAGGGACGGGGCATATATGCCAATATAAGAAAATTTGTCCGTTATCTGCTTTCCTGCAATATAGGCGAAGTGCTGACAATGTTTCTGGGCATCATCATGGGAATGCCTATGGTACTTCTTCCATCTCAGATACTCCTTGTAAATCTTGTTACCGACGGACTTCCTGCTATTGCTCTCGGTGTTGAGCCAACCGACAGCGAATGTATGAAAAAGCCGCCAAGAAAGCATGACGAAAGCTTTTTCTCGGACGGTCTTATGAGCAAGATAATTTTCAGAGGTATCCTCATCGGACTTTGTACATTAGGCTGCTTTACGGTGATACTGAACATGGGCGCAGGACTTTCCGCCGCAAGAACAGGCGCACTGCTTACACTTGTTATGTCTCAGCTTTTCCATGTATTTGAATGTAAATCGGAGACAAAAAATATTTTCACTGTCCCCTATTTCAATAATCCAAAGCTTATTCTTGCTGTACTGTTTTCGGCAGCGGTTATATTTGCGTCCATATATTTTCCGCCGTTACAGACTGTTTTCTCAACAGTTCCTCTTAACAGCACACAGCTTTTTACCGCCTTCGGCTTTGCCGTTTCGGTACCTGTGGTAAGATGTCTGTTCAAATAGTGAAAACCGGATGAATAAGGGTGCAGGTCATATTCTTGTTATGAACAGACCTGCACCCTGTTTTTCATTCAGAGTATGATTTATGCTTTTACATCAGTGATACTATAACTGCACAAAAGCCGTACCGTCATTCCGTAAAGGAACAGCGATACGGCATATTTTATACTGTCTCAGGTTCTCTCTTCCTGCCCTTGCAGAAATATTCGATATACCTGTCAATGCAGCGGTCAACAATAGCAATAGCCTCATCTCTGCCTCTGATCTCATCAATGGCAGTCTCCTTGCCCTCCAGCTGCTTGTACACACGGAAGAAGTGAGACATTTCTTCAAAAATATGCGAAGGCAGTTCACTTATATCCTTATATGTGTTATATGTAGGATCATTGAAAGGAATAGCGATTATCTTATCATCGGGTGAGCCGTTATCCATCATTGAAATGACCCCGATAGGATAGCATTTCACCAAAGCCATAGGATATATAGTCTCGGAGCAGAGTACAAGCACATCCAGCGGGTCACCGTCCTCGGCATAGGTCCTGGGGATAAAGCCGTAATTGGCAGGATAATGGGTAGATGTATAAAGCACACGGTCAAGCATAAGCAGACCTGTTTTTTTATCAAGTTCATACTTCATTTTACTGCCCTTTTCTATTTCGATAACCGAGAAAAAGTCATCTCTTGTTATTCTGTCAGGCTCTATATCATGCCATATATTCATTTTATATCCTCCCCTGTAAGAAACAAATTATCAGACGCAACAGGCAAGCTCTGTGCCCGCTGCGTCCTGCTTCTGTTTTTATTCTACTGTTACCGACTTTGCAAGATTTCTCGGCTTATCAACGTTTGTTCCTCTCTGAACAGCCGTATAATATGCTATCATCTGCAGCGGTACTACCGTTACCATAGGCATAAGCAGATCACTTACCGTAGGAAGTCCTACCTTATGATCCACACTCTCACTTTCAACATTCATGCTGTCATGACATACCATTACAACCGATGCACCTCTCGTTTTGACCTCCTTTACATTTGAAGCCATTTTGTCAAAAAGTGCTCTCTGTGTGGCAACCGCAATAACAGGCATACCCTCTGTGATAAGCGAAATGGTACCGTGCTTTAATTCGCCTGCAGCATAGGATTCACTGTGTATATAGGATATCTCCTTAAGCTTGAGCGAGCCTTCCATGCTCAGCGCATAGTCCAGACCTCTGCCGATGTAAAGCAGACTGTCCGCACTCATTATCTTTGAAGCAACATACTGATACTGCTCCTTATTTTCAAGACACTGCTGTATCTTTTCGGGAATACCTTCAAGCTCCGCTGTAAGCTGACGGCATCTTTCCTCGTCAACAGCTCCCTTTGCATATGCTATCCTGAACGCAAGCAGATACATGAATGCTATCTGCACCGCATACGCCTTTGTGGAGCATACAGATATTTCAGGTCCTGCATTTGTATACATTACCATAGCCGCTTCTCTTGCAATGGACGAACCTACAACATTTACCACAGCAAGAGTATCTGCGCCTATCTCCTTTGAAAGCTTAAGCGCCGCAAGTGTATCTGCTGTTTCTCCCGACTGTGATATTATAACAACAAGGTCCTTATCTGTTATAAGAGGATTTCTGTATCTGAATTCGGAAGCGATATCAACAATAACAGGAACTCTAGCCAGATCCTCAATAACGTATTTTCCCACCATTCCTGCGTGCATCGCCGAGCCGCAGCCAACAATGAATATACGGTCATAGCCGTTTATGCGCTCATCTGTAAGACCGCACTCCTCAAATGAGGGCATACCGTTCTTTACTCTTGGAGAAACTGTTTTTCTGATTGCATCGGGCTGTTCGTGAATCTCCTTAAGCATAAAATGTTCAAAGCCGCCCTTTTCAGCCGCTTCAATATCCCATGTAGCAGTCTGGAGCTCCTTTTCTATCTTGTTGCCGTGGATATCATAGAACTTGACCTTATCCTGACGTATCTCGGCAATTTCATTATGCTCCAAAAGATAATAATCCCTTGTATGCTCTAAAATAGCTGTAACATCAGAAGCGATAAAATTAGCTTCATCACTTACGCCTACGATAAGGGGACTTTCCTTTCTTACAGCAAATATTTTATTCTTATGCTCTCTGAAAATAATACCCAGCGCATAAGCTCCCTCAATATCGCTGACAGCCTTTTCAATGGCTTCAAGAGGATCGCCCTCATAGTAATAATCCAGCAGCTTTGCAACCGTTTCGGTATCGGTCTCACTTTCAAAGCCGTAGCCGTGGGACATAAGAAACTTCTTTATCTCACGGTAATTCTCGATAATTCCGTTATGTACAATGGAAACTCTTCCGTTTCCGATAGGGTGTGAATTAACGTCGGAGGGTTCTCCGTGAGTTGCCCATCTGGTATGACCTATACCGCAGGTACCAACAGGCTTTCCCTCTTCCTTAAGCTTATTCCAGAGACCCGACTTTTTATCGTCGTCCTTTTCAGGCTTTATCTTGCCCTTTGCCTTGACAGTCTTTATCCTGTCGCCCTCAAACACTGCAATTCCCGCAGAGTCATAACCTCTGTATTCAAGTCGTCTGAGCGCATTTACAAGTATATCGGCACATTCCTCTTTGCCTACATATCCGACAATACCGCACATTTTACGAAACCGCCTTTCTTCTGTATATAAATATAGTATATATTACTTTGTACCGAACATTCTGTAGCCTGCATCGCCGAAGCCGGGAACGATATATCCCTTTTCATCGATATCATTATCCACCGCACCGCAGAATATCTCTACATCGGGGTGAGCCTCATTGATAGCCTCAATGCCCTGAGCATGAGCAATAAGACAGATAAATCTGATCTTCTTTACGCCTGCTTCCTTAAGCTTTGAAACAGCCTTTACAGCAGTAACTCCCGTTGCAAGCATGATATCCGCAAGAATGACCTCTCTGTCTGCGATATCGTAAGGAAGCTTGCAGTAATAATCCACTGCATTAGTTGTATCGGGATCTCTGAATGTACCGATATGACCTACCTTAGCGGCAGGTATCATCTCTGCCATACCGTCGGTCATTCCCAGACCTCCTCTGAGCATGGGAACAAGTGCAAGCTTTACTCCCGAAAGCACCTGTGTTGAGGATATACCGAGAGGTGTCTGTACATCTACCTGCTTTACGGGAAGATCTCTCAGTGCCTCATAGCACATAAGAGTTGATGTTTCTGAGACAAGCTCCCTGAATTCTTTTGAGCCTGTGTTTACATCTCGCATAAGAGATATTTTATGCTGAATAAGAGGGTGATCGAGAACTGTAATATTTTTCATATAGATTATCCTTTCAGCTATTATTTTTCTATATCTGATATCTGGTCAACTCTGCGCTGATGTCTGCCGCCCTCGAATTCTGTTTCGAGGAAGGTATCAACAAGCTCACATGCCGCACCGGGACCGATAACTCTTCCGCCCATGCAAAGCACGTTTGCATCATTGTGAAGTCGTGTATATCTTGCCATGTATGTATCTGTACAGAGTGCCGCACGAATACCCTTTACCTTGTTTGCCGCAATGGAAATGCCGATACCTGTTCCGCAGATAAGTATACCCTTATCGGCAGTACCATCTGTTATTTTCTCACAGGTTTCCTTTGCAACTATAGGATAATCACAGCTTTCGCCGTTCATACAGCCTGCTTCGATAAATTCAATATTCTTTTCTTCAAGGTGCTTAATGACCTCTTTTTTAAGCTCATAGCCTGCGTGATCGCTTGCAATAATAATCATTTCTGTAAACCTCCGAATAAGGAAACAGCAGTTATTTTTGCCGTTTCCGATAATATATATTACCATTATAGCACATTTTATAACCTTTTTCAATAGCCGACGGACAGTTTTTTTATATTTTGTCGGAGAACAGAAAGCCTCCGCTGTCCGATAAACAGCAGAGACTTTTTTCACACAAACAATATCTCAACATTTTCATATCCCAACGGCTTTTCACTGCATAAGGTAATTATGGGCATATCCTTATATAAACTGAAAAAATGCAGGTCCGAATCGGAGCATATGCCATTCTCCGAAAGCCTGAAATGCACATCGGAAAAATGCCCCGAAAGACCTGTCCCCGTGTATTTCACATAGCTTTCCTTAAGCGTCCACATAACAGTATATGAAAGGTCAGTATTATCGCTTTCAAGAATATGTTCATGCTCCTCGGGAGAAAATACCTTCTCGGCAGTCCGTTCCCTGTATTCCCTGATACATTCCATATCAAAGCCTATATCACCATAGCCTGCGGCACATACCGCACAGGCGGCATACCCCTTGCAGTGAGATATACCGAAGCTTACGGGGATCCCCTCCCTGAAATAAGGCTTACCCCTTCCACCTTTAAGGATATCCTCCTCGGAAACTGATATGCCCCACAGCTGCTTTATGCCGTCAAACAGCAGCTTATAGGCTGCCTCATGCTGCTCCTTGTAGCCGTTTCCCGTTTCGGTTATAAATATTCTTATCATTTTATCCTCCCGAAAATAAGCTTGTCAAGCTGTGAGGAATATATATAGTAAAATGGTATAAGCCCATAAAGCCACAGGAATGTGACAAATGCGTCATTCCAGACAATTCCCATGCATACATAAAGCATAACTATAAATACGGGGAAACAGAAATACTTGCACTTTCTCTTTCTGCACGCCGCTATCCCCGTATAATATAACGGTATAGACAGAAAGCACGCCACAGCCGATGCACCGAACATATCACCGTACCAGCCGCTCAGCAGTATCTCATGCATTGCCGCAATTACAAAGAATACCATTGTTATGAATACGGGATATGCAAAATACATGGGATTTCTTCTTTCAAGCGCCTTTATTGTAGTATAATAAAGCGGTATGCTCAAAGCAAGTATTACCGCGGAAATACCTATCAGAGCTTCTGCACGTATCTGAATACCTATTCCCATGATGAACAGGAAAAGCAGCAAAGCCAGAGCCCAGTATGGAAATTTCCTGAATTTATCAAAATACGCCTTTCTCTGCGGAGGAACTGCGGTCTTGCTTCCGTTTGCGGACATAACGCTTATCAGCTTATTTGCCACAGATACCTTTTTCGGCTTTGCAGCCTGCTTCGGTATTTCGTTATCCTTGTACATGGGAACACTTCCCGTCATTCTTACAGACTGAGGTATATCCGCAATAGCAGCAGCCTCTGCCGAGGGATATTTCTCCGACACGGTATCATCTGATTTGCTATAATAACCGGGCGGCATTATATCACCGTTATTATCGGGTATGCTCATTGCTACAAATTCATTACCGCATACTCCCGAGCTTTCAGCCATATATGGCTTTTTAAGGCTTATCCCCTTTGAATTTGACGGCATATCTATATGTATGCTTTCGGTACCTCTTACAAGATCATCGAGAGATACATCATATAATGCGGCAATGGCGGCAGCGTTATTTATATCGGGCGAGGACTCACCTCTTTCCCATTTTGAGACCGCCTGTCTGGATACGCCAAGCTTTTCCGCAAGCTCCTCCTGTGAGTAGCCTGCCTGTCTGCGCAGCTTATATAGTTTTTCCTGTAAAGTCATATTTATCACACTCTTTCGTGGTTTTGTTGTGCTTTCATTATATCACCCGATTCATCAAATGACAAGACACACAAGTTGTCATTTTGTTTTTTCATATATTTTTAACTCAATATACATATGTAACCTTTTGTTGTCACATCTGCAACCATGATTTTTATCAAACAAACACACAACTTAATCAATTATTAACATATATTACTGCAAATTTTGATATAATAAATTAAACACAAATATAAAGGCGGTAATAATATGCAAAAATCTTTCTCGGGTCTTTTAAGAGTTCTCTGGCTGGTGTCGGGAATAGTAATGACCCTCTTCGGAGTATATGCCGTATTCAACGGTACAAGAGTTCTCGGAACAGTCTCACGCTGGCTTGGTATGGGTGCGCTCATATCCGGTATAATCACAGTGCTTACAAGGCTTTCAAACAAGCAGGTCACCAAGAAAAGCGGACGGCTTATGTATTTCGATTCCCTTTTTCTGATAATCATCGGAGTTATGCTGATGAACACACGTATACTTGAACGTCTGGGTAAAATTATGTTCGTCATTCTGGGCGTTGTGATAATATATCATGCGATACAGTCACTGGCGGCGGCAATGGAAAGCAAATCGGACAACGACGGCTGGTTCGCTCCCCGTATGATATTCTGCGTGCTGCTTATCGCTGTGGGCGTATGGATATTCTTCAATGCAAGAAAGGCTTTTACAAGCACCTTCGGACTTACTGTGGGAATTTTCTTTATCTCACACGGCATATCTACCATTAACGACTGGATAGGCCGTGAAAAATACAGAAAGAATTTTTCCTTCCTCGATAACTGAATTTATATGTAATACGGGCGGCATTCTTTACAGTGCCGCTCTTTTTTTATGTTTTATGCCTGATATACTTGACATAATTGATTAAAAAAGCTATAATAAAATCATCATAAAAAAGCAAGGAGTGAAGTTTATGGAAAATAATATTTCTCTATCTGAACATGAGGCATTGTGCAGCACATTGAACAAGCTTATAAAAACCATACTTACAATGAGACCAAGCTATTTTCTCCATAAAAATCTCCGTGAGGCTGAGGACTGGCTTAAGTTCTTGTCCTGCCATACCGACAAGGAGGAGCTTATGTCCTTAGAAAAGGAAATAGCGGAACGCTTTGCACAGGAATATGAGTGCAGTGCTGATAACTCGTCAGCCGATACCGAAAGAATACAGCTTATTAAAGAGCTGATTGCTCAATTCAGAAAATATCTGTATCAGTGACCGCATATTGTCCACCTGATCGTATTACTGCCAAAAATCATATAATATATCGCTGTATAGTAATAATTCTGTAACTATATTTCAACTGAACAGCAGTGAAACAGTTGATTTTTGTTACATTCTCCCAAAAGGTGAACAATTTATTTGTAATTGCACACAATATGTCGGGATTGACTTTGTTTCAAAAAATATGGTATAATATTATTAATATTACTATCTGTTATTGTGCCATATTATGTTGTATATGGTCTGATTTTATAAGATGTGGTACGATACAGAGCATCAGCTTAGGTTTATTCGGAACGGCTGTATTGATTACAGCACAATCGGCGGACGTCAGAAATGCATATATGCATCATCAAACCGCTGTTATTTTTTCAGGAGGCCGAAAATGGAACAGATGGACAATAACTTCAACTACAGCAGCTATTCATCATTCCGCGAGATCATGAATGAGCTGTCGGAAAATCTTTCCCAGCTTAAGGAATACTGCGAATCGCTGGATCTTATGAATACAGCGAAATCAATCGCCGATACTATCGAAAAAAATGCCAAGGAGCATTTTGAGGTAGCTATTGTCGGCGAGTTCAAAAGAGGAAAGAGTACTCTTATAAACGCTCTTCTCGGTCAGGCCGTCCTGCCTGCTGACGTACTCCCCGCGACCGCAACTCTCAACAGAGTTACATACAGCACCGAGCCCTATGTAATAGTTGAATACAAAAACGGTACATCGGAAAAGGTGGATATCAATCATCTTGCAGACTATGTAACAAAGCTTTCCTATGAATCGGAAAAAACTGCCGAAACCGTTAAGGAGGCTACTGTTTACTATGATACGGAATTCTGTAAGAATCATGTTGATATCATAGACACTCCCGGTCTTAACGATGATGAGCAGATGACAAATGTCACTCTGTCTATCCTTCCCGAAATAGACGCTGCCGTTTTCGTTATCAGTGCAAACTCTCCCTTTTCACAGTTTGAAAAGGAATTTCTTGAAAAGAAAATGCTCACCAGTGACTTGGGACGCATTATCTTTGCCGTAAACTGCTTCGGCACCTTCTCCAAGGAGGACGAGGACAGGATCGTTGAAACCGTTGAAAAGCGTATCGAAAGCTACGTTATGGAAAAGGCAAAGATGGTCATGGGTGAAAGCTCAAAGGAATTTTCCGTTTATAAGCGTAAGATCGGAAAGCCAAGAGTTATCGGCGTATATGCAAAGAAAGCGCTTATGGCAAAGGAAAGCGGAGACAGTGAAATGCTGGCAGAATCCAACTTCCCCAAGTTTGAAAGCGTTCTTGAAACTATGCTCACTCAGGAAAGAGGCTCTATCTCTCTCCAGATACTTGCAAACAAGATCATCAGCTCAGGCTCAGAGGTCATAAACTCCATCGTTCTTCATGAAAATGCACTCATGATGGAAAATGACGAGTTTATGGAAAAATATCAGCTTGCCATCGAAGAGATCGAGGAGATCCGTACAAAGAAGCGTGAGGAATTCGTCCGCATCAACGACGCTGCAAACCGTGTATTTGAAAATCTGCAGCCTATCCTTGACGGCTACTGGGTAAAGATCGAGGAGACCGCTATGCAGGTTATCGATCAGTATCAGATGTGCGCCGAGGATCTTAAGAGAGACAAGATGAAGATAGTCTATGAAAGACTTACTGACAGCATAAAGGAAAATATCGAAAATACAGCTCAGCTTATCTGTGAGCAGATACAGAATGAGATCAACGTGGGTCTCTCCGATGAAGCAGTTCGTCTCCAGACCTTCGAGGACGAATTCTTTGCATCGGTAACACGTATCCGTGAAATGTTCTCCGTACACAGCCATTCCAGAAACGGCGGCTCGGTTGATACGGTCATCGGCTCGGTAATCGGATCGGTAGGCATCGGCGGACTGTTCATCGGCTTCAGGGAGGCAGGCATCAAGGGTGCGCTTCTTGGCGGTCTTACAGGTCTTACCACATGGGTGGCTACCTCCTTCCTGCTTGTAACTACCATTGTAGGCGGTGCATTCCTTTCTCCCGCAGGTCTCTGCATCATGGCTATAGCAGGTCTTGCAGGAACCTTTACGGGCAAATTCTCCGTTGACAAGTTCCTTGTACAGGAAAGAATAGATAAATTCAAGACATCCTTCAAGTCACAGGTAAAGAAGCAGTTCCATGAAATGAAGATCAACAGCGACTTTACCGAAACTGTAAGAAAGCAGGTATACAACTCCTTCGCAGGTCTTAAGGAACAGATCGAAAAGGAAACAGAAACTATCCTTAAGGATACACAGAAAACACTTGACAATCTTAATGCACAGAAGATGCAGAAGAAGGAATTTTCAGACAACGAAAAAATGCGCCTTCAGAATATTGCCGAATATACAGGCAGTCTGCTGGCTGAAACCTATAACCTCCACAAGAGTCTTGCCGACGCTATGATGGATGATGAATAATGCGGACGGGAGGCCTTGATAACCAATGTCAGATATATTAAACCAGAGCTATAATCCTCTGCTGGAGATCAATACTTCTTTTGAGTCCTATTTAAATGCAAGGACACGCAGCTACACAGAGCATGTTGTAGGCGGAAGAATGGACTACGCCTTTGACGGTGACTTTGCCATGCGCTCCAAGATAAATACTATCTCGGGCTGGTCAAAGCTTTATAAGACTATCACAACAGCCGATATGCCTAACCGTTTTAAAAGACTTTTCCAGTCCACCGATCTTGCTACCTCAATGCTGCACGCAAACGCATACAATGCGGCACAGATATGCAGCGAAAGAATGCAGCTGAATATCCCTACCGTAATGGTAAAAAAAGCAAAGGACATTCCCGAAATATATTCTCTTACAGGTGACGGGATCGAGCCCAGCATCATTATCACCGCAGATATCGAGGATATATGCACAAAGCAGGAGCTTTGCTTCCTCATCGGCCGTGAGCTTGGACGTATGCAGAATAAACACTCGGCATTCAATTATGCATTTACATACCCCGGTATCACTTTAGGAAATACTGTAAGCGATAAATTTGCCGAATATACGGGAAATGACCGCAATGCAATGCCGGGAAATTACCGTCAGCTCAGCTATGCGCTGAACAGCTGGCTTGCTGCTGCCGACCTTACCGCAGACAGAGCAGGCATAATCTGCCTTGATGATCCTGCCGAATTTGCCGATATTTTCGTTTCCTTAAGAAAGAAAGGCATTCCCGATTCCTTCGGAAATGTTGAATGTAACCTTGATGTACATGAAATAAAGGAGAAATTCGAGGTGCTGCATACAACGCCTGTACGCTCTCTCAGCCTTGCTCCCGAAGTAAGTCAGGATGAGCGCAGACTGTATGCGGGACTTGAATTCACAGGCTGTGAAGTACTTTATCACTGGCGTCCCGAGCTTGCAAAGTCGGGACAGCATCTTACAAACAAGCAGGCGCTTGAGATCAGATGCGAAATTCTTGCGGGCGCCGACAGGCAGTCTGTCTGATTAAGGGGGTGTCTGTACAATGGATATAAAAATCGATAACTCAGAAAAAGATATAGAATTTGTCCAGAGTGAGCTTAACCGTCTTATAAATGACCGTGAGCTGTGCAGCATTCTCGGTGAAGAATGTACCGACAGAATGGCTCAGTGGGACAGCATTATCAATCAGAAAAAGGACGAACCCTTTTCTCTTATGGTAATAGGCGATTTCAAAAGAGGAAAAAGTACGATAATAAACGCTATCCTCGGTCAGAATGTTGCGCCTACAAACGTTGCTCCCGAGACCTTCACTATAAACTGTATCTCATACGGTGAGGTCCCCTCCACTGAGGCTGTACTTAAAAACGGCAAGAGAGTCAATCTCATGAAGGACGATGTAAAAAGAGACCGCTTATCCGAGCTTCTGGATTTCTTCCCCGGTGAGCTTGATTACATCGACATTAAAAGTGATGCGCCTATTTTAAAGGATATACGCATTGTTGATACTCCCGGTCTCAGCGACTTAGACGATCTGGATAATCAGGTAAAGGATTTTCTCGTAAAGGCAGACGCTGTAATATACGTTGCAAGCGCACTTTCTCCCTTTTCCGAATCGGAGCAGTTCTTTATCGCAAGCCATATCGTACCGCTGAATTTCAGCCGTCTTTTCGTTCTTGTCAATATGATCGACGCTATGAACACAATGGAGGATATCGAAAAAATCGTAAACCGTGTTCAGGAGCGCTGTGACAATATCATGCCAAATGCGGCTGTTTACGGAATAAGCGGTATTGACGAATACAGAAGAAAGATCGGTCTTAACCGTCCCGATATAAAGGGCTTCCAGGATTATTACGAAAATGAGTTCCTTAAGTTTGAAATGGCTCTGAAGCGTGAGATAATCGTTCAGAAGGATACGCTCCGTCAGCAGAGAGTTTTCTCCATGCTTAAGATAATGCTCAACAATACTCTTGCAAGGCTTAATATGATATCGGATATGCTCCGTATGGACAGAGAGCATCTTGCCGAGCTTTCCGCCGATATGAAGGCAGAATGTGACGCACTTGCTACTGCTCTTGAACAGAAAAAACCTATAATCCGCCTTTGTGTAACGGAAATGATGCAGGAAGCGGAAACATGGATGTATGAATTCTTCTCCAAGCTGAGAACCGACATCGTAGCTTGCCGTACAGCTGCTTCCGATACAGATGTTGAAAAGCACTTCTATTCCTATCTTATGGATAAGGTAGGCGAGGCATACAGAAAATGTCTTGAAATACATCAGGAGCGCATCAACGATGTTATCAACGACTTGGGCAACGAGCTTTCAAGAAAGCTGGGAATTGAAAATCTTTCCACCTTCAAGCTTGCAGCCGCAAACGGTGTTACTATCAATTCTATAGGTGTAGCCGATACCGTAAAGCAGGCAGCTTCGCAGGGTGCAGGCGAGCAAAGCTTCCCCTCCACCACTATGGCGGCGTTCAGACTTATTCTCCATAAGAAGCGTCAGAATGAGATCATAGATACCGCACTTGAAAACTATGACGATATCAGAAACAATACCGTCAAGGATCTTAAGTCTATCTATAAGAATCTGGAGGAATACGCATACAATCAGCTTGACAGCATCTATCAGAATCAGGCTGAGGTAGGACGCGAAACAGTTGCACAGGCAGTTGAAATGTCACGCAGCTCGGATAATGAAAATATCCGCCGCTGTCTTGAAAGGGCTTCCGAAATTGTTATCGGAGCTGTTGAAGTACTGAAAAAATACTAAACTGATACAGCGGTTTGCATCATATGAATGTAAACCGCTGTTTATCATAAAAATATCCAAATAAATATCAATGAACCATGAATAATCCAAAAATTCTGCTCACCGCTTTTAAAAATACATCAAGCGAAAAACTGATATATTGCTTTGATAGCGGCTTTACAAAGCTCATACTTGAAAATAATAAGGAATACAGTACTCACCAACTTTTTGATGAACTGAATGATCATAAATACGATTATGTAATAAGCTTCGGACAAAAGCCTGTTATCAGAGACAAGGTATATATTGAAAAAAAAGCAAAAAGCAATCTTCTGACCTGTGATACATCATTTGATGTATCACAGCTGAAAAGCAGCATTGAAAATTCGGGACTTTCCGTAAAAATATCCGAAAACGCAGGAACCTCATACTGCAATAATATCTATTATCAGGGACTAAGGTATATAAATGATATCGATATTGATATAAAAATGGTATTTATACATATACCCTTTGAAAAGAATATATCCGACTTCAATGCATATACAAGCAAGATCATACAAGGAATTTATTACTATATAAACAGGAGCTGATATTTATGCCCGAAAAAGTACATGCGCCAAATCAGAAGCTAAAGCTTCTTTATCTGTATGATATTTTCATGAAGCAAACTGACGAACAGCACCCGCTGACCCGAAACGAGCTTATCGAAAAGCTTAAGCTGTGCGGTGTAAATGCTGAGCGAAAGACATTTTACAGCGATATCCAGCAGCTTAAAAACTTCGGACTTGATATCATCATGAATAATACCGACTACAGCTATTATCTTGCAAGCCGTGATTTTGAGCTGCCCGAATTAAAGCTTCTTGCGGACGCAGTTGCATCGGCAAGATTTCTTACCGATAAAAAATCCCGTGAGCTTCTGAAAAAAATCGAAAATCTTGCCAGCATACACGAGGGCAGGCAGATACAGCGTCAGATATATGTTACCAACCGTGTAAAATCGATGAACGAGCGTATTTATCTGAACGTTGATGTTATACATCGTGCAATAAATGAAAAAAAACAGATATCCTTCAAATATTTCGATTATGACCTGAAAAAGAAAAAACGCTACCGTGAGGGACTGCGCACTGCATCTCCTGTTGCACTCACATGGGACGATGAACGCTATTATCTTATTGCATATTACGAAAAACGTCCCGATAATTATACAAATTTCCGGGTTGACCGCATGGAAAGCATCGAAATTCTTGAGGATAAGCCTGCAATATATCCGAAGGAATTTTCACTGGCGGAATATACTAATTCCACCTTTTCAATGTTCAGCGGTGAAACGAGAACAGTAACTCTGCGCTTTGACAATTCTCTTGTAAATGTTGCACTGGACAGATTCGGAAAAAATATTTCACTTGTTCCCGACGGTGACGAGCATTTTACCGTATCGGTAAATATCAAGGCAGAGGCTCCGTTTTTCGGCTGGCTTTTTCAGTTTGGAAAAAAAGCGGAGATAATCCGTCCCGATGATGTGAGAGAAAATTATCTGACGCAGCTTAAGGAAGTACTTTCTGTAATGGAATAAATAATTTACCCCTTTCGGTATATACTATTTTTATAAAATATATACCGAAAGGGGCTTTTTATGGATTTTTATAAACGTGCATACGAGCTTAAGGAGCAAACTGTTTCACACAGAAGATATCTTCATGAAAATGCCGAAACAGGACTTGATATGCCGATAGCAACGGAATATGTTATCGATACATTAAAGGAATACGGCATAGCTGCCCAAAAATGCGGACATGGAATATCAGCGCAGATAGGTCATGGCGAGCCTGTTATCCTGCTTCGTGCGGATATGGACGCACTTCCCATGAACGAGGAAAGCGGTGAAGAATTTTCCTGCAAAACGGGAGCCTCTCACGGCTGCGGCCATGATATGCACTCGGCTATGCTGCTTACCGCAGCAAAAATGCTTAAGGAATGTGAAAATGAGCTTAAAGGAACAGTGCGGCTTATGTTTCAGCCTGCGGAGGAAACTTTACAGGGGTGCTGTGATATGCTTGAAAACGGTATATTAAATTCTCCCGAGCCGAAAGCGGCACTTTCCTTTCATACGGCAGCAGGAAAATTCCCTGTTGGAACTTTTATGTATAACAGTAAGGGAGTGATGATGTGCTCTGCCGACAGCTTTCGTATCCTGATAAAAGGAAAAAGCGGACACGGTGCATATCCTCATATGGCGGTTGATGCACTCAGAATAGCCGCACATATTTATTCGGCTCTTGACTCACTCATCACAAAGGAAAGCGACCCCGAAAAAAGCTGTACACTGACTATAGGAAGCTTACACAGCGGAAGCGGCGCAAATATTATTTCAGATAAAGCAGTTATGGAGGGAATGCTCCGTACTGATGACGGAGATTTACAGAAAAAGCTTATCTGCAGAGTAAAAGAGCTTTCCGAAGGAATTGCCCTGATGTATGGAGGAACTGCAGAAATACAGATAATTTCCCACGCTCCTCCGCTGATATGTGACAGTGGACTGACAGAAAAAATGAAAAAGTATATCGGTGAGCTGAATATCCCCGATATTGATTTCATACCCGATATAAAAGCAAATGCCTCAGAGGATTTTGCGCATATAGCCGAAAAGCTGCCTTCGTCATTCATCTATCTTACAGCAGGCTTTGAAGATGAACGGGGAGCATATACAGCACATCATTCAAAGGTCCGCTACAATGAAGCTGTTTTGCCCATAGGTGCAGCGGCGTATGCACACTGTGCATATCGTTTCCTCTGTGAAAGCAGCAAATAAAAAAAGCAGATGCCGCATTAAACGACATCTGCCTGAATTATGCCATTATATCAAGATTGAATCCGACTTCACCGGGAAAGGTGACAGCCTCGGACATCTGAGAAAGCATCTGATCGGTAAGCCCCTCTGTAACGTCCATAGCCTGCTTAAGAAGTGATGTTCCCATTGCGGAAGCGGTTTCTATAGCGCTTAACTGAGTAGCTGTATTAGCGATAGACTGAGTAATATCCATAGAACAAACCTCCTTTGCAAAGAAATTTCACATTATGTAAGTGACTGGATCTCACCAAGTACCTTGGAGAATTCGTCAAGATTCTTAAGGCTTTCCTCAACAACAGAACGTGTATCCTTGACGTTCTTGTCGATCTTCTCGGTATAGCCTGTGATAGCCTTCATTGTACCCTCGATCTTATCGGCAGAAGCCTTTGAAGAATCTGCAAGACTTCTTACCTCCTGAGCGATAACGCCGAAGCCCTTACCGCTTTCCTTGGCTCTGGAAGCCTCGATAGAAGCATTGAAGCCGAGAATTCTTGTATTTGAAGCGATATCCTGAATAACCTTAACGGTTTCACGTGTTGCCTTTACCTCTGCAACGGAATCACTTGCAATCTTTTCAAGCTCATTGAAATGCTCTTCAAGCTCACGGATACTCTTTGCGTTTGTATCAATAAGGTTCTGCGCCTGATTAAGCTTTACACGCAGCTCATTTGACTGATTAGTAAGCTGAGAGTTATTCATGGAAGCTGTATATGACTGATATGCAACCTTGGAAAGAGTATTTGCAATAACGTGAAGGAAGTTTGCCGCAGCGTCAACCTTGTCTCTGGGAACTACGGGAACCTTTCTTAAAGCACGGATATACTCATCGGGATCAATATTAAGCTCCTTGGCGATCTCACGGAATCTTTCCTCGTTTGGTTCTTCTGTAAGAACCTGTCCGCCGATAAAGGAACCGATCATCTGACCCTGCACCATAATAGGCGCAGCAAAGTCAACAAGACCCGCATGACATGAATATGTAACGGAACGACCTGTCTGCATGGTTTTCTTACCGCCGTCAGCATCGCACTTTTCGCAGCGCTCGCAGCCGAGACGGGACTTTCTTGTAAGATTCATACAGAAATCGGTGAAATTACTTCCTCTTGTAACGGGAGTACCGTCAGCCTCTGTTGTAAGAGCTGCCATTCCTGTTGCGGAAGCAAAGCCATCCTGAATTTCCTGTAGTGTTTTAACATCAATAAGATCAGTAAGCTTTAAATTCATTTTATGCTACCTCCGATTTGTTATTTTTGGAGCCCTGCCCTTGCAGACAGAAGCATACAACAAGATGAATATACTGAATATTCAAGGAAAACATAATCAGTACAAGCTTCTTTTGTATATATTAATTTTACTATATTTATGAGCTTTTGTCAACATATTTTTTGTTGATATGCTACATTTTGTGCATTCTGACAGTGACGGAATGATATTAGTATGCATTTTGACACATTTTTTATATACAGCCATTTTCAGTAAATACACGGTAAATAAAGGGGTTTCTTTCTTTATTTTCGGTATATATTATATAAATATGCTTTTTCAGCAAAAAACGAAATTATTCAGAGTAATGTAAAAATATTGTCAAAAATTGTGCAAGTATACAAAAAGTACCTTTTGCTATTGCTTTGTATTATAAAATATGATAAAATGATATAGTGGTTTTGTGAACCGCTATTTTGTGTAATGTGAAAAAATACAGCAGGAAGGATAATTTATCATGGATAAGAATACATTTCTTTCAAAGATCAGCGATAATCTTATGACAGATTACCGCACAACTATTAAAGAGGCTACACCCCGTCAGCTTCACAATGCAGTTTCCCGTGCCGCTATGACCGATATCATGCCCCTGTGGAATGATTCGGAAAAACGTCACAACAGCCGCAGGCGTGCATATTATCTGTCGGCAGAGTTCCTTATGGGACGTGCCTTCTACAATAACCTTTACTGTGCAGGACTTCTTGATACAGCTAAGGAGATATTTGCGGAAAACGGTCTTGACTTTACCTGTCTTGAGGAGATAGAGGACGCAGCACTCGGAAACGGCGGTCTCGGCAGACTTGCTGCCTGCTTCCTTGACTCAGCTGCAGCTCACGATATCCCCCTTAACGGCTACGGTATCAGATACAGATACGGTCTTTTCAAGCAGTCTATCGGAAACGGCTTCCAGCAGGAAAGCGCAGATGCATGGCTTGATTACGGCGACGCATGGAGCGTAAGAGCTGA
Source organism: Oscillospiraceae bacterium (assembly GCA_017481565.1). Classification (GTDB taxonomy): domain Bacteria; phylum Bacillota; class Clostridia; order Oscillospirales; family Ruminococcaceae; genus RGIG4694. The sequence goes on from JAFUOZ010000060.1 coordinate 18,471, forward strand.
CAATGACGCTGTTTTGGTTGAATTTGCAGATCAGGCAGTTGCGGCTGTTCCTTACGATATGCCTATTATCGGCTTCGGCGGCAAGGCAGTGAACACACTCCGTCTCTGGCAGGCTGAAAGCACAAAGGGCTTTGATTTCGGTGCATTCGATAATCAGGAATATCTTAAGGCTTCCGAGGATACTATCCTTGCAGAAGCTATCAGCGATGTGCTTTATCCCAACGATAATACAGAAAAGGGCCGCCGTCTCCGCTTGAAGCAGCAGTATTTCTTCGTATCCGCTTCGATACAGGATATCGTCCGCAGATACAAGAAGTCTCACGGTGATGATTTCAGCGAATTTTCAAAGCTTTATGCAGTTCAGCTGAATGATACACATCCTACAGTAGCTATCCCCGAGCTTATCAGAATACTCATGTTCGGTGAGGGTATGTCCTTCAATGAGGCATTTGATATTGCACAGAAGACCTTCAATTATACAAATCATACAGTTATGGGCGAGGCTCTCGAAAAGTGGAGCATCGATCTTTTCAAGGGCGTTATCCCCACTGTTTACGAGATAATCAAGCTTATCGACAGACACATGAAGAAGGAATTTGCCGCTAAGGGTCTTGACGAGGGTAAGATAAATTCCATGTCAATTATTGACGGAAACCTTATCCACATGGCAAGAATGGCTATTTTCGGCACATCTCATACAAACGGTGTTGCACAGCTTCATACCGATATTCTTAAGAATGATGTTCTCAACGACTGGTATAAGATCTATCCCGAGCGTTTCCAGAACAAGACAAACGGTATCACACCAAGACGCTGGCTGGGACTCTGCAACCCTGAGCTCAGCGCACTTATCACCGAAAAGATCGGCAGCGGCTGGGAGACTGAGCTTGATAAGCTTCAGGGTCTTAAGAAGTATGTTGACGACGGTTCTGTTATCGATCGTTTCAACAATATCAAGAAGGAAAAGAAGCAGCAGCTCTGCGATTATATCAAGGAGCATGAGGGCATCGACCTTACTCCCGACTTTATCTTCGATATCCAGTGCAAGAGACTTCACGAATACAAGAGACAGCTTCTCAATGCATTCTCTATTATGGATATCTACTTCAAGATGAAGGATGGCAAGCTTCCCGATATGCAGCCCACAGCATTTATTTTCGGTGCAAAGGCTGCCCCCGCTTACCGTCGCGCAAAGGGAATCATCAAGTATATCAATGAGATCGCAAAGCTTGTAAATAACGACCCCGATACAAAGGACAAGATGAAGGTCATCTTCGTTCAGAACTATAATGTATCCTACGCTGAAAAGCTCATGCCCGCAGCTGATCTTTCCGAGCAGATCTCAACAGCAGGTCTTGAAGCTTCGGGAACAGGCAACATGAAGTTCATGCTCAACGGTGCCGTTACTCTCGGAACATATGACGGCGCAAACGTTGAGATCGTTGAGGAAGCAGGCTGGGAAAATGAATATATCTTCGGTGCAAGAGTTGAAGAGATCGAGCAGATCAGACCCAGATATAACCCCAAGGAAAAGATCTACTATACAAATGAGCGTGTAAAGAGAGTTATCAACACACTTGTTGACGGTACCTTCAATGACGGTGATACAGGAATGTTCGGCGAGCTTTATAATTCCCTTATCAACGGTGCAAGCTGGCACAAGCCTGATAACTATTTCCTTCTTGCAGATTTCGAAGGCTATGTTGATACAAAGCTCCGTGCGATCTATGATTACAAGAACAGAAATGTATTCGGCAAGAAATGCTGGATGAACATTGCAAATGCCGGAAAGTTCTCCTCCGACAGAACTGTAAAGCAGTATGCGGAAGAACTCTGGAAGCTGTAATATTATAGCGATCAACTGAATATTTAATAAACTGCCGTGCTTGATTGTGCGGCAGTTTTTGTATTTCATGACGTGTTTTATGCAGGTCATGTATCCGCATATTGAAAAAAAGGAAAAAGGATATTATAATTATAAACAGATAGGGAGGTTGATAAAATGCTGCTGGAGCTGATCGAAAATAAGCTGATCAAAAAAACAAAGGTCACTATAGAATATAAAGAGAAAAATGATACGATAAATAAGCTGATTGATTTTATAGAGCGGATCGACATTTTTGAAAACAGTATTACCGCAAGTGCAGACGGTAAACTTTATAGTCTTGACATTGATGATATTCTATATATTGAATCGGTTGACAGAAAAACCTTCTGCTATACGGAGGATAAGATTTATGAGCTTGGCTGTAAGCTATATGACATTGAAGAAAAATACGGAGTATATGATTATATACGGGCGTCAAAGGCGTGTATTATTAATCTGAAAAGAGTAAGCTCAATAAAGCCCGATTTCGGCGGAAAAATTCTTGCTCTTATGGATAACGGCGAAAAGATAATGATATCACGGCAGTATTCGGTCATACTTAAGGAAAAGCTTGGGCTGGGAGGAAAACACAGATGAAGGAATTTATAAAAAAGTTGCCTATGCAGATATCAAATACATTTTTCTGTATAATAATATTTTTTTCTGTAATAAGTAAGCTTAAGGGTGTTGAGGAAATACCTGTGGAAAGACTTTTTCAGTTTATAATGCTTTCCGTTATAGGAGGTGCATTAATGGAGCTTTCATTCGGAGAATGTATTTTCAAAAATATATCCGATGCAAAAAGAGTATGTATATTTATTGTACCGTTTGCTGTAATAACCTTTGTATGTGCAGTGATTTTTCAGTGGATAACCCGGCTTGACGCAATAAGTACATATATAAAATTTATAGGAATATTCCTTTTCTGCGGAGTTTTATCCGTTATTCTCTTTGAGATCGAGCACCGCATAAGAGGACGTGAATATACCAGAAAGCTCAGAGAATATCAGCAAAGGAGCAATAAAAATGAATGAATGTAAAAAAGCAGTGACAAAAACAGTTACAGGTATTGCAGCAATGTTCGGTATATACTGGGTATGGCTGTGTTTTATAAAAAACAGCATAACTCTCCCCGATGCATTGGAAACGGTCATCGGACTTATCAGTCTTTACGGAATAGGCTTTTCGGTATTTTTTATGATAACGAAAAAGCTTCCGAACAGCAGCTATGAAAAGGGAAAAGTATCGGCTAAAACGGTTTTATTATGTTTTTTACTTCAGTTTACCGCTCTTACAGTGCTTACGATTATTGTAAATATATCCTCTGCCGTATCGGGAAATGAAAAAGTACCCGAAATAAATGCGCTGTCACCATATTCACTGTTTATGCTCATCTTATTTAATCCGATCATCGAGGAAATAGTATTCAGAAAAATATTTGCAGATAAGCTTTTAAAATACGGAGAGGGCATTTATATGCTTGTTTCTTCCTTCTGTTTTGCCCTTGTGCATGGTGTTTCTCTTGGAATACCTCAGATATTATATACATTCATATTAGGAATGATATGGTCATATTTAACAGCAAAAACGGGGGATATCAGACTTTCGGCAGTAATGCATTCATTGTCAAATCTGATGGGCAGCGTTATGATACAGCTTCTGGCAGGCATTTCGATGATGCTTGCGGGAATGTATTCAATGCTTATGATTTTTATGGGAATTGCAGGATTTGTATTATTTATTGTAAATAAGAAAAAAATAAGCATTGACGGTAAAAGCAGAATATTTTCAAAAGAAAATATCAAAGAAATATTCTCAGCTAAAGCAGTATGGCTATATATATGTATAACCGCTGTATTTATCGTAATAAGGCATATTTATTTATAAAACACTGTTGGAAAGTTCTCCTCCGACAGAACTGTAAAGCAGTATGCGGAAGAGCTCTGGAAGCTGTAATTGATATAATAATTAAAGCCCATGATCCCGATTTACTGAAGATCATGGGCTTGTTCTTATTCCTGCAGAAAAATCCGCTGCCTGCGAATTGAAGACAGCGGAATATTTTCACCCTGAAAATACGTATTTATTCATTGATAAGCTTTATCATTTCAGTCTTATCGGTGCAGTATTCAAGAGCGGATTCCTGAGTTATCCTGCCCGACTTTACAAGTGCGGCAAGGTCACTGTTGAGAGTATGCATACCCTGATTACGTCCCATCTGCATGATAGAATTCAGCTGATGACACTTTGAGGTTCTTACTAAGTTCATAGCAGCATCTGTTCCAACAAGGATCTCGGTTGCGGCAACTCGTCCGTGACCGTCTGCAAGAGGTACGAGACACTGTGTGATAACGCCCTTTAAGGTTGCGGCTACCTGTGTTCTTACCTGTGCCTGTGCATGAGGAGGACAGGCATCTATGATACGGTCGATAGTCTGGGACGCACTTGTTGTATGAAGTGTTCCCATAACAAGATGTCCTGTTTCCGCCGCTGTTACAGCAAGTGAGATAGTTTCATAGTCACGCATTTCACCTACAAGGATAACATCGGGGTCCTCACGGAGCGCACTCTTAAGCGCAGTATCAAAATCCTTTACGTCAACGCCTACCTCTCTCTGACGTATCTGCGCCATACCCTGAGGATATACATACTCGATAGGGTCCTCAATAGTAAGGATATGTACAGGCTTTGTCATGTTTACATGATTTATCATAGCTGCAAGAGTAGTGGATTTACCCGAACCTGTAGGACCTGTTACAAGGATAAGTCCTCTTGGCTGGTCGGCGATATCTATAAGTACCTGAGGAAGCTTCAATTCCTCCATTGTGGGAACGTGAGTGTTCAGCAGACGGAGAACAGCGCCCATCTGTCCCTTTGAACGCAGAACATTTACACGGGCACGTGAGCCATCGGCAGCCTGCAGCGCAAAGTCAAGGTCCTCGCCCGCTTCAAAGCGCTGTCTTTTTTCCTCATCAAGCATTGAATAGATAAGATACGCCACATCATTATCGGAAAGATCAAGGTCACAGGGAACAAGCTTTCCGTGAATTCTGAACATAGTAGGTGCACCTACATTAAGATGGATATCCGAGGTTTTCATTTCTCTGGCATAAAGCGCCAGATCGTTCATATCATTAAGTACCATTGATCTACTTCCTTATTATTATAAATTATCCGATGATCATGTCATAAAGCTGCTCGTATCTGCGTGCAGATGTATTCCATGAATAATCGGCTGTCATGCCTCTCTTGGCGATCTCGTCCCATGCTTTTCTGTCATCGTAATAGATATGCTTTGCATAATTGATAACATTGAGCATATCCTCTGCATTGTAATTTGTAAAGGAGAAGCCCGTGCCTGTGCCCTCATACTCATTATAAGGTGCTACAGTATCCTTAAGACCGCCTGTTTCACGTACAACGGGAACACTGCCGTATCTCATGGCGATAAGCTGTGTAAGACCGCAGGGCTCAAATCTGGAAGGAACCAGCATTGCATCGGAAGCGGCATACACCTTGTGTGCAAAAGCCTCGGAGAAGAAAATATTTGCCGAAACTCTTTCGGGATATTTCCACTCAAAGTGCTTGAAGAGGTTTTCATATCTTTCCTCGCCTGTACCGATAACCACAAACTGAGTATGCTCATCAGCAATTCTGTCAAGTGTAGCATCTATAAGGTCAAGACCCTTCTGGTCTGTAAGACGTGAGATAACAGCAATCATGAACTTGTTTTCGTCAACAGGCAGACCAAGCTCCTCCTGGAGTGCTCTCTTGTTTGCCGCCTTTGACTTCTTCATTGTCCTTGCTGTATAGGTCTTATAGATATCCTTGTCATTCTGAGGATTATATGCGTCATAGTCGATACCGTTTACAATACCGCAGAGGCTCTGATTTCTTGCTCTCAAAAGACCGTCAAGACCCTCTCCGTAATATTCGGTCTGTATCTCGCCTGCATAGGTGTCGCTTACAGTGGTGATATAGTCCGCATAGACCATACCGCCCTTAAGCATATTGGCGTCCTCCTTGAATTCCAGCTTGTCGGGAGTGAACATATAATCGGGAAGAGATGTAAGATACTTGAAGGTATCGATATCCCAAACACCCTGGAAGCGAAGGTTATGAATAGTCATGATAGTCTTTGTTCTGCTGTAGAACTCATTATTTGCATATAAGGTCTTCATGAATACGGGGATAAGTCCTGCCTGCCAGTCATGACAGTGGATAATGTCGGGTCTGAAATTGATAACGGGGAGAATAGCAAGAACAGCCTTGCTGAAGAAGGTGAACTTCTCAATATCGTAACGGGTATCCGCATAGGGCTTGTCACCGTTGAAATAGAACTCATTATCAACGAAATAGAAGGTCACGCCCTCATGCTGATATTCCATGATACCAACGTGAACGCTGTCAAATCTTGAGCCAAGCTCCATGTAGAAATGTGTTATGTATTTAAAATTATTACGATACTTTTCGGGGATACAGGTATAATTGGGAATGATTACTCTTACGTCATATTCGTCCTTGTTGAACATTTTGGGCAGTGCACCCGCAACATCGGCAAGACCGCCTGTCTTGATAAAAGGCACACATTCAGAAGCCGCAAAAAGAATATTTTTCATAATACTCCAAACCCTCCAATAATATTATAATATAAAAATATCATATACTTTATATTATAATACATTAAATCCATTTCGTCAATAGTTTATAGAAAAAAACACTATTTTTTATTAACCGCTAATTAAGTAATGGATTTCATCACCATATTTTGACTATTTTAGATAAAAACCGATACCGTTAAACTGTAGAATGTTTTCCGAAAGCCTCCGACTGCCGAGAATATTTTCTAATCCTCTTCTAATTTAACGGCACTTGACAGAATATAATATAATATGCTATAATTTAATCAGATAAAGAGAAAAGCGGAGGTCTTTATGGCTGATATAAATAAAAATGCATTACTTGAAAATACAGAAGAAAAAGCAGTACGTGCAATTCTTGTATGCGCTGATGTGGGCGAATTCGATGCGGAGCGTTCTGTTGACGAATTGGAAGAATTATCCGAGACAGCAGGCGTTCAGGTAGTTGGACGTGTGATACAGAAGCGTCCCTCTTATGATACAGCTACCTGCATCGGCTCGGGACGTCTTGCTGAGCTTAAGGACGAAGCGGAAGCAATGGATATCGACCTGCTTATCTTCGACCATGAGCTGACAGCAAATCAGACAAGGAATATCGAGGAGATAACCGATATCCGTGCAGTAGACAGAACTACTCTTATACTTGATATATTCGCTCAGAGAGCGCTTTCCGCCGAGGGACGCATACAGGTTGAAATGGCTCAGCAGAAATACCGTCTTGCTCACCTTGCGGGTAAGGGTATTGCAATGAGCCGACTTGGCGGCGGTATCGGTACAAGAGGTCCCGGTGAGTCAAAGCTTGAAACGGACAGACGACATATCCGCCGCAGGATAGAAACTCTCTCCGCTGAGCTTAAGGAGCTTGAACGCCGCAGAGATCTGCGCAGAAGCCGCCGTAAAAAGGATAACGTGCTTACAGCCGCTATCGTAGGATATACCAACGTAGGAAAATCCACTCTGCTGAACGCTCTTACCGATGCAGGCGTGCTTGCGGAAAACAAGCTGTTCGCCACACTTGATATAACATCACGTTCAATAGAGCTTCCCGACGGAAGAAGTGTTCTGCTTACCGATACGGTAGGACTTATCCGCAGACTTCCTCACAATCTGGTAGAAGCCTTCAAGAGTACTCTTGAAGAAGCCGCAAATGCCGATATCATTATCAACGTTATCGACATAAGCGCAGATGATGCCTATGAACAGGCAGAGGTGACCCAAAAGCTGCTTTCCGAGCTTGGCTGTGACGGAATACCTCAGATAAATGTGCTGAATAAATGTGATCGTCTGCCCGATTTTGCCGCAGTCCCCACCGACAGCACATCTGTACGGATATCCGCAAAAAAGCGTATCGGTTTTGATGAGCTTCTCAGATGCATAGCGGATAATCTCCCCTCAGACAGCATAAGAGGACGGTTTGTTATCCCCTATGACAAGGGCAGTCTTTTAAATACTATCCGTGAGGACGGAAAGATCTTCTCGGAGGAATATCTCCCCGAAGGAACTCTTATCGACGCACTTATAGATAATAAGATCTATTATCTTGTAAAAGAATACAAACAGGAGTAAGGAGGTTTTTTATGGCAGTTGTATTATGGCTTATTGCACTTGTGATATTCATTATAGCTGAAGCTGCAACAATGACACTTGTATCAGTATGGTTTGCCGTCGGCTCGCTGGGCGCAGTTATTGCAGCGGCGGCAGGAGCAAATCTGCTTGTACAGTTCATCGTCTTTGTAGCACTTTCGGCACTGATGCTTGTTTTCACAAGACCTATGATAAAAAAGCTTCTGCCGAACAGATATATCCCCACAAACAGCGAGCTTGACATCGGCAAGGAAGCACTTGTAATAAGCAGGGTCGACAGAAATAAAGGTCGTGTAAGACTTGACGGGATCGACTGGAACGCTGTTTCGGATAACGGCGGAGTGATCGAAGAAGGCTCATCGGTGACAGTAATTTCCAGACAAGGAAATACCCTTACCGTAAGCATAAAAAACAATTAATAAAGGAGTTTATTTATGGAAGCAGTAATTATTATTCTTATTATTCTTGCAATTCTCATTATTATTTCGGGAATCAAGATCGTTCCTCAGGCACAGGTATTTGTAATCGAGAGACTTGGTACATACCGTTCCTCTCTCGGCACAGGACCCCATTATGTTATCCCTGTTCTTGACAAGGTCGCAAAAAGAGTATCTATCAAGGAGCAGGTAGTTGACTTCAAGCCGCAGCCCGTTATCACAAAAGATAATGTTACGATGCAGATAGATAC
>JAFUOZ010000061.1 GCA_017481565.1 Oscillospiraceae bacterium
AATGTTCGCAGGCTCTGATATTTCAATTACATACAGCATATCTGAATATGCACTTCTGTTCAGCGTTACGATAACAGCGGTTTTTGCCGTTGCAAGTATACTTCTTATCATATCTGTTCTTGCAAAGGACGTTAAGCAGGCTACAAATGTAGCGCCTGCTGTTATGATGGTGCTTATGATAGGCGGTTTTCTTACAACTGCCGAGGGTTTCAACAATGTTATCGAGGATCTTGGAACAATAAACTTTGTTATCCCCGCATGGAACAGCATTATCTGTCTTAAGGATATCATGTCACTTGATCATACAATGTCTGCTGTGGCAATAACCTGCGCCGCAAACTTTATTTTCAGCGTTATCGCAGTATTTATCACAGGCAGATTATTTGAAAACGAAAAAATAGTAAACGGCTGATAAAAAACTCTCCGAGCTATGCGATACAGCATAATTCGGAGAGTATTTTTTTATCGGAAAAGAATATCCTTAAAACAGACCTTTTGTTCACATCGGTCATAGTCCCAGCTGTGATATGCTCCGCCTCCGCAGAAGCTGAGTGATTCGCATCGGGAGCATTTTTCGCTTTTTGCTCCCGGCTCTGAACGGAAATATTCAAATTTATTGTTCCATACCTCAGTAAAATCATCTTTAAGGATATTTCCCTGTATGGTTTCGGCTCGGCGCTCAATATCAAGACAGGCACCGATATCACCGTCAGACATTACGCTTGCGGTATATACTCCCGCATTGCAGAGAAAATACCAGTCCCTTACCTCACGCTCATATTCAAGCCCTAAATAATGGGAGCAGCCGTATATGACAGGCATACCCTCTCGGCGCTTACTGCGGATAAAATCAAACATACGGCAGTAATCATCGGCATCAAGGAGCAGCTCGTGATTATCCTCCGCTCTGCCGATAGGCTCAATATTAAGCACACGCCATGAATCAATATCCTTTTCAAGCATGATATTATAAAGCTCATCAAGCTGACCTATATTCTGCTTATGTATCACTGTGGTTATCTGTACATGATTAAATCCGCCGTGTGCGGTCAGTGCATCGATACCCCTCATTGCCGCAGCATAGCCGTCCTTTGTACGCCTGAATTTATCATGAACAGTCTCTGTACCGTCAATGCTTACCGATATAGTCCTCATACCGCAGCTGTAAAGACGCTCTGCTGTTTTTTCATCGATAAGAGTACCGTTACTGGTCATTCCCCAGCGAAAACCAAGCTTATGTGCATAGCTCATTATATCGAAAAAATCACAGCGGAGCAGCGGCTCACCGCCTGTTATACACAGCATAGGCAGTCTGCCGTCAAAATCGGATCTTATCTTATCCAGAAACTGATAATACACCTGAGCAGGCAATTCCTCTGTGAAAACATCTCCGCATCGGCTGCCGCAGTGTACACAGTTTTCATTGCATCGCAGAGTAAGCTCCAGAAAAAGATTTCTCAGCTGAGGAGCTTTTCTCAGCTGCTTTTTATACTCTGAAAGCTGCGTCATATGCTGTATTTTAATATTATTCATCGTTCAGATCCTCTTCCACAATGATCTCGGTATCGGCAGGAGGACCGTAAACGTCCATATTCTGATTTACATCGGGATCATAATAATCCTCCTCGTCCTCGGGAGGACCGTAGGTTCCGCAGCCGTTCATATTCAGTGCTGCTGCAAAGGCTACCGCAGCCGCAAGCAGCTTTTTTCTTTTCTTCATTTTTATATCCTCATTTAATAAAAAATTATTTTATAAGCGCATTGATACATATTTTAAGCGGTTCTGTGTTATTTTTATACAGGTCAACCATAATTTCATCATCAAAGCTGTAAAACTCAATAATATTGGTTTTACCATACAAATATACAATAACCTTATTGTCAGCAGGATCAATTATCCAATATTCCCTGACACCTGCATTTTTATAGAGCAGCATTTTATCCTTGTAATCACGTTCAGGATTATATGGCGATACAATTTCAATTATCCAGTCAGGTGCGCCGTTGTACTTTTGTTCATCAAAATTTTCGGGCTTGCAAGCCACAAAAATATCATGTAATACAACAGTATCATTATTAAGCTGAACATCTGTCGGTGCTTCAAATACCTTGCATTTTCCTTTATTATTTTTAATATAATGCTTAACGGTATAATACATTTCACCTGAAATACTCTGATGAATAATATTCGGAGAAGGTGACATATTTGTTATTATACCGTTGATAAGCTCACAGGGCTGTTCAAACTCAAGCTTGTAAAATTCATCTGCTGTGTATCTTTGATCATTTATCATCGGCATAAAATCACTCTCCTTTTTTATTATATATCATATGATAATTATAACATACCTCTGAAAAAATGTAAAGCTATACAAAAAATCATTGTTCCGTACTATACCGCTTGGAGTAATAAAACAGTCTTGTCATTTGCTGCTAAAATGCAGGATAACCGATATAAAACTTATGAGACCGAACTGTTGAAAACATATTTTTCAAAGCTATCAATCATAGACCTCTCCCCATGATAATATGGAAATATCAAACGGTACTCCCATTTCTGCCGCTGATTTCAGCACTGATTCAGGCATTGTGAAAAAAATCTGCGACATATCGGACTGTATATATAATCTGAGATGTACATCATAATTACTGTATTTTTTTATATCTGCATTTTTCAGAGTATCAAAAAAATGAATAAGGGTATTTTCCATTTTATTAAGAGAATCAAATTCAAGGCGATATTCCCAGAATGTCCTGACCGCATCTCTCTGCCTGTTTATTTTATCTCCCTTATGATAAGCCGCAGTAAATTCAACGCCCATATCCCTGTTTAAAGTATCAAAATCAAGTCCTTCACCGTATATCAACAATGATATTGCTCCGTTTTCATTCACTGTATTTTCTGTTGTCATAATAAAAAATCTCCTTTTGAGTATTACGGATGCAGCTTTATTTCATCATTTCCGAATAGGGTATAATATACATACATTATATATGCTTTTAATAAAAATGTCAATAAAAACAATATTGAAATTAACAATATTCCTACTTATAATAATTCCATATCAAAATCGGCAATTCATTTGTCAGATACAAAATATTTATATTAAAAACAAAAAAACACTTAAAAGTATTTACATTTCAGATCATCTATGCTATAATAAAATAACCGATATTTTTTAACAAAGGAGCTTTTGAAAATGAAAAGAGATGAGCTGCTGACTATACTCAGAAAAATTATGAACCATGAATGCAGTGAGCGTGAAGAAATCGGGCTTTTGTCTCTGTTGGGAAATTCCACTCCCCACCCTGCAATATCAGACCTTATTTACTGGCCGCCCGATAACAAGGAGCTTACTCCCGAAGAAATAGCAGATATTGCCTTATCTTATGACCGAAGAGAAAATATGAAGCTTACATACAATTCACAGGCTGATGAGCTTATAAAAAATGTAACTCCCTCAGAAAATTTTTCCTGCTTTGAGGATAAGCTGGCAGATTATTTTAACAAGACAGACAAGCTTATAAAGGTGTATCTTAACAAAATCCTGCCCAAAAATTCGGATATCATCGCAGAAATTGATATGGGACATATTGCTCTTGATGAGGCTCCCGAAATTATTGCAAAGCTTGAAAAGCAGACAAAGAATTTTATAAAAAGCACAGAAATCAACCTTTCCGCTTTCGGCGATACAAGTGTTCAGCTTGCAGCAGCGGAATATATCGAAAATCATCTTCTTGACGCATATCCCGATGTGAATATATGGAGCTATACCGTTTTCGGTAAAAAGACTGTCTTTTCATTTATGCTTTCCTGCGAAAATGACAGGATAACCGATATGAAGCTTATGAGACAGGAATGTCCTGTGAGAAAAAATGTTTTTTAAATTATAATAAAAAAAGTACCGCACAAGCCATTTTATGACCTGTGCGGTATTCTTTATATATAGTATAACTGTTATCAGAAAAGACCTGTGATATTTCCGTTATTGTCGCAGTCTATCTTAAGAGCGGCAGGCGCCTTGGGCAGACCGGGCATTATCATGATATCGCCTGTAAGAGCAACTACAAAGCCTGCTCCCGCAGAAAGCTTTACATCACGTACCGTAATTCTGAAATTCTCGGGCTTGCCGAGCTTTGCGGCATCGTCGGAAAGGCTGTACTGTGTCTTTGCAACACATACGGGAGTATTTCCGAAGCCTAATTTTTCGATCTCTGCTATAGCCTTTTCTGCCTGAGATGTATAGTTTACACCGTCGGCACGATAGATCTCCCTTGCGATGATATCAAGCTTTTCCCTGATAGAAAGCTCTGTATCGTAAAGCTGGTGGAAAGCAGCGCTTCCGTCGGACTTTTCAATTACCGAGCATACCTTTTCGGCAAGGTCTGTTCCGCCTTCGCCGCCCTTGGCAAATATCTCGGCAAGTGATACCTCGACACCCATTTCTGCACAGAATTCCTTTATTACCTGAATCTCTGCATCTGTATCGGTATGGAAACGGTTGATAGCCACAACTGCAGGCAGACCGAATTTTCTCATATTTTCAATATGTGTCTTAAGATTTACGATACCCTTTTTGAGTGCATCGGTATTTTCCTCTGTCAGCTCAGTCTTAGGTACACCGCCGTTATACTTGAGCGCACGGATAGTTGCAACGATAACGCAGCATGATGGCTTGAGTCCTGCAAAACGGCACTTGATATCGCAGAATTTTTCTGCACCTAAATCTGCTCCGAAGCCTGCTTCTGTGATACAGTAGTCTCCAAGCTTAAGTGCAAGCTTTGTAGCACGTACAGAGTTACAGCCGTGAGCAATATTCGCAAAGGGACCGCCGTGCATAAGGGCAGGAGTATTTTCAAGTGTCTGAACAAGATTAGGCTTCAATGCGTCCTTTAAAAGTGCGGTCATTGAACCCTCTGCACCTAAGTCACGGGCATAGACAGGCTCGCCGCTGTAGGTATATGCAACGAGAATATTTCCAAGACGCTTCTTAAGGTCTGCAAGGTCGGAAGCAAGGCAGAGAATAGCCATTACCTCGCTTGCAACGGTGATACGGAAGCTGTCCTGACGGGGAATACCGTTTACCTTGCCGCCCATACCCACAACGATATTTCTGAGTGCACGGTCATTCATATCAAGACAACGATCTATCATGATCCTGCGCTGGTCGATACCGAGGGCATTTCCCTGCTGCATATGATTATCAAGAAGCGCACAGAGAAGGTTATTTGCAGATGTGATAGCATGCATATCGCCTGTAAAATGAAGGTTGATGTCCTCCATGGGAACTACCTGAGCATATCCGCCGCCTGCTGCGCCGCCCTTGATACCGAAAACAGGTCCGAGTGAAGGCTCTCTAAGTGCAAGCACCGCATTTTTGCCGATCTTTGCCATAGCCTCGGCAAGACCTACGGAAATAGTAGTTTTTCCCTCGCCTGCGGGAGTGGGATTGATAGCTGTAACAAGAATAAGCTTTCCGTCAGGCTTATCAGCCGTTTCTGAAAAAAGCTTTTCGCTGAGCTTTGCTTTGTAATGACCGTAAGGCTCAATGTCGTCCTCATTAATTCCGAGATTTTTTGCAATTTCGGTTATTTTCAGCATTTTCGCCTGCTGAGCGATCTCAATATCGGATAACATAGTGGGTTCCTCCATTTTCTATAAAGCATATCCGGAAAAAACATTCCGCAGAAAATATAACTTTATGTAATAATGAATATATTATACCATATTTTTTTTAATTTGGCTAGCTTTTTTCATAATTCTATTGAAAAATTTTTCTGAATAGTGTATAATGTTTTTGTATCAGATCACCATAGATGAATATATTTTTTCTTCGGAGGTACATTTGAAAAAACTGTTTGAATTAATACTGCAATTTTTCCGAAAGCTTGATAAGCCGCTTTTCTTCGCATCACTTACTCTCGGTGCATGCAGTGTGATAATGCTCTATTCCATTGTGACCAATGACGCTGCGACTATTCAGGTCACATCAAGGCTTTATCGTATGCAGGCGGCGGCTCTCGGTGCAGGTGCGGCGGCAGCGATAATTGTTTCGGCTCTGGATTATCATAAGATAGTAAAGCTATGGTTTCTTTATGTGCCTGTCTGCATCGCACTGGTACTGCTGACCTTTACAGAAATGGGCGTTGAGGTCGAATCAACAGGTGACCGTGCATGGCTTGATCTGGGCTTCGGTACTCTGCAGCCATCAGAGCTTCTTAAGATCGCTTTTATATGCACCTTTTCACTGCATCTTTCAAAGGTGGGCGACAAGCTCAATCATTTCGGAAATGTTATGCTTCTGCTGCTTCATGCGGCTGTGCCTATCGGTCTTGTATTTGTTCAGGGCGATGACGGAACGGCTTTTGTATTTATCTGTCTGTTCCTGTTTATGATATTTGCCGCAGGTCTTTCATGGAAATATATCCTTCCTGCCGCTGTATCCGCTCCCCTGTGGATATATCTTCTGTGGACAAAATTCATGAAAACTCATCAGAAAATGCGCTTTCTCGTGCTTTTTGACGAGGAACTGGATCCTATGGGCTACGGCTATCAGCAGCATTACGGAAAGATCGCACTGGGCTCGGGAAAGATTTTCGGAAAGGGTCTTATATCGGACGAATTTATTGCGATCCCCGAAGCACAGAATGACTTTATCTTCGCTTATATCGGACAGGCGGCAGGCTTTATCGGCTGTGTATCGGTAATATTCGTGCTGACCTTTGTATGTCTGAAAATATTCGCAGATTCAAGGATCGCTAAAGATCCTCTCGGAAAATATATCTGCGTGGGAATGTTTTCTCTTATTCTTGTACACTGTATTTTAAATATAGGAATGGTACT
Source organism: Oscillospiraceae bacterium (assembly GCA_017481565.1). Classification (GTDB taxonomy): domain Bacteria; phylum Bacillota; class Clostridia; order Oscillospirales; family Ruminococcaceae; genus RGIG4694. Next base: position 6,845 of record JAFUOZ010000061.1, read on the forward strand.
GGGAGTCATGCCTGTTATCGGTGTTCCACTTCCCCTTTTAAGTCAGGGAGGCTCGTCTATGGTATCTCTCTTTATCGGCATCGGTCTGGTAATGAGCACCTATTCACATTCCGAAAAGAATTACCGTGTTTTCTACAATGCAGACTGATGATAAATATTCATAATAAATAAAATAAACGGAGGAAAATAAAATGAATTTTGATGAAAAGCTTATCATGCTTTACGGCGAGGACGCTCTCGATGAACAGAAAAAAAGATACGCAGAGGCTGAGGAAAAATTTGTACAGCTCTTCGGCAGACATGACAATATGCGCATATTCTCCGCTCCCGGCAGAACTGAGGTAGGCGGAAATCATACCGATCATAACAACGGCTGTGTGCTTGCTGCCGCTGTGGATCTTGACGCTATAGCTTTTGTTATCCCTACAGATGACAATATAGTTGAAATAAAATCTGAGGGCTTTGAGATCGCTCCCGTTGATCTTAACGATCTTTCGGTGCATGAAAGCGAATTCGGTACATCGGAAGGACTTATCAGAGGTGTTGCTGCAGGTCTTAAGAATGAGGGCTGTAATATCTGCGGTTTCAAGGCATACTCAACATCAAGCGTTCTGGGAGGAAGCGGTCTTTCATCCTCTGCCGCTTTTGAAGTACTTATCGGAACGGTGATGTCCTATCTTTGCAATGACGGTGCTATTTCCTCGGTAAAGATCGCACAGATAGCACAGTATGCGGAGAATGTATATTTCGGCAAGCCTTCCGGTCTTATGGATCAGATGGCTTCATCGGTAGGCGGATTTATCACCATTGATTTCAAGGATACAAAAAATCCTGTTATTGATACTGTAGGCTTTGATTTTGCTTCAAACGGATACTCCCTCTGCATCGTGGATACAAAGGGCAGTCATGCAGATCTTACTCCCGATTATGCGGCTATTCCCGAGGAAATGAAATCAGTTGCCCGTTTCTTCGGTGCGGAAACTCTCCGCAGCATCACAAAATCACAGCTTATCGAAAGTATCGCCGATGTTCGTAAGGAATGCGGCGACAGAGCTGTTGCAAGAGCATTCCATTTCCTAGATGAAAGCGACAGGGCAACAGCTGAATTTGAAGCGCTTAAAAATAATGATATCAATAAGTTCTTCCGTCTTGTAAACGCAAGCGGAAACAGCTCATACAAGTACTTACAGAATATCTATCCTCTTAAGAAGCCTGAGGAACAGGCTCTTGTTCTCGGTTTATATACCGCTGAGACTGTACTTGACGGCAAGGGTGCATGCAGAGTTCACGGCGGCGGCTTTGCAGGTACTATTCAGGCATTCGTTCCCGCAGACAAGATCGGACAGTTTACCGAAAGCATGGAAAATGTATTCGGCAAGGGCAGCTGCTACAAGCTTTATATCCGTCCTGTAGGCGGTTATTGCGTTCGTTGATTTTCACCGTTTTGTCACATATTTTTCAGTCAGTATACACAGTATTATAGTATCATAGTGAATTGAGTATGACAACGGAGGAACATCAATGAATAATAACAGTGCAGTATATCAATCAGATTACCACATAAGATATTCCGACTGCGGAAGCAACGGCAGACTGACTGTTTCGGCGCTTATGAGAATATGCTCCGATGCTGCTGTTGACGATTTTGACGAACACCAACTGACAAGAGATTTTCTTCTGGAGCATGACATGCTTTTCATGCTTTCAAAATTATCGGCGGGTATCACAAAACTCCCGTCGGCAGGCGACAGGATAAGGATCTATACATGGGTTCAGGCAGTGGACAAGCTTATTTTCCACAGAGGTTTTATTGTTGAATCCGAAAACGGTGAAGTTGCTTTTCAGGCAACAAGCGACTGGATACTTTTAGAGGCCTCTACAAAGAAAATACGCAGGACATCGGATTTTACATTCCCTGTGGAGACCGACCCTATGCTTATTCCCGATTGTGCTCCCAACGGACGTATACATTTCGGTTTTTATGAAAAATGCGGAAATTATCCCGTTAAAAGAGAACATATCGACTCAAACGGTCATATGAACAATGCGGTCTACGGAGATATTATAATGGATTTTCTTACCGATGATGAATTTGACCGTGAAATGAAAAATATCAGAGTGAATTTTTCAAGCGAGCTTACCCTCGGTTCTTCTGCGGAGATCTTTAAAGGGAACGACGGAGATAAGCTTTATATCTGCGGAAAAAATGAGGGTAAAACATCTTTCGAAGCAGAGATATTGTATAATTGATACAAAAACACAATTATTTTTTATATATTCCTACAAACTGCAACAGAAAATGAAAAATTTTATCTGTCAGGATTGTTTATTGATCAGAAGCGCAGAAAATGCGTTTAAGATAAATGAAAAAATAAAGAACAAAGAAAGAAAAAAAGAAGCTTATGTACAGAAATGTACCTGAATCCACAAAGAAACGGAGGATATTTGATTATGAAGAATATGAACACTGTAAAGAAAATCGCCGCTGCGGCTCTTACAGCTATGATGGCTGTAAATACGCTTGCTTTCTCTTCAGCTGCTTACGACTGCGAGCTCAGCCGTTCAAGTATGACTATCACAAAGGGTTATGCCTCAACACTGGAGGTTTACGGTGATTATGATGATGTGGAATGGAGCTCATCCGATACTTCTGTAGCAAAGGTAACAAGCAGCGGAAAGGTAAAGGCTGTTTCCGCCGGCACCTGCTATATATATGCAGAAGTTGACGGCGAGCTGTTAAGATGCAAGGTAACAGTTGCTCCCGGAAAGCTTACCGTAAGCGACTCATCAATATCTATTGATGTAGGTGAGTCTGAATTTGTTACAGTTACCGCAAAGGGTTCTCACGCTATCAAGGCTGTTCCCGAAAACAAATCCTACTTAAGCCTTAAGTGGATGACTCCCTTTGACGGAGACAGCATTGATCTGCGCATAACAGGCAAGAAGGAAAGCACCTCAAGAGTAAAGGTCTATATGACAAAGTATACAAGCATCAGCAAGTATATCACCGTCAAGGTAGGCTCCGGCAGTTCTGCTGCTTCGATCTCATCAAGCAGCTCATACAGCGAGCAGTATCCTTTCTACAGCAGCTATACAGGAAAATATTACCAGAGCTTCAATGACGCAGTTGCAGCTTCAAGAAATGATTCATCATATGTATCTCTCGGCAAGGCTTCAACAAGTGATTATTCCTCAAGCTACAGCTCAAATTATCCCTATTACAGCAGCTACACAGGCAAGTACTACAAGAGCTACAACGATGCTCTTACAGCATCCAAAAACAACGGAGATTATGTTTCCTACGGCGACAGCACAAAGGTATACAATACAAGCTATGATTCAAAGGAATATCCCTACTACAGCACATATACAGGCTATTACTACAAGACCTATGCCGCTGCGCTGACCGCTTCCAAGAATAACTCTGCTTATGTTTATTTAGGAAATTATGATCTTGTGGGAGTATCAGCCTACAGCTCAAATTATCGCTATTACAGCAGCCTTACAAACAAGTATTATAAATCATATGATGCGGCATATGAGGCTTCGGGAAAGAATTCATCTTACGTTTCCTACGGTGATGCAAGCACAAATGCGCTCTCAAGCTCTGAGGGAAGCTCGGTTTATCCTTATTTCAGCAAATATACAAACCGCTATTACAAGACCTATCAGGCAGCTTATGAGGCATCAAACAGAAACACTGAGTATGTAGTTGATTATACATCTCATTATTCCGATGATTCCGCAAGCTCAACCGGAAGCAAGTTCTATCCCTACTACAGCCAGAAAACCAAGAAGTATTACAAGACCTATGCCGCAGCTCTTGCCGCATCGGGAAATATCACAAGCTATGTTACCGATTATACCGATACATATAAATATGATACAAGCTCGACAGGAAGTGCAGCATATCCCTATCAGAGTAAGGTAACGGGAAAATGGTATAAGACAAAGATTGAAGCTCTTGAAGCATCGGGTTATATCAGCTCATATGTAGTTGAATATTCGGGCGGCGGCTCCAGCAAGTCATACTCATCCTCAACTCAGTATTACAGCAGCTATTCAGGTCTGTATTACGCAACCTTTGAGGACGCAAAGGCTGCATCTCCCAATGCGGTATATGTTTCTTTTGTATCGAATACAGAAAGCTCACTTACACCTTATTACAATGCAAGCACAAAGCTTTATTATTCATCAGAAGCTGTTGCAAAGGTAGCTCACATCAATGCAAGCACAACAACAGGCAATGTATCCAGCTCGACCGCATATTCAACATCATACCCCTATTACAATGCAGATACAGGACGCTTCTATAAGAGCAAGGCAGACGCACAGTCAGCGTCAGTAAATAAATCATCTGTATGCTATGTAAGCAATATGCTCAGTCAGTCAACTCCTTATTACGGACAAAAGACAGGTCTTTATTATGAGTCCTTCGATATTGCTTCCAAGAGATAAAATAAGATAAAATCAAATGGGTCTGTACCGTAATATGCTTTCCGGTACAGACCTTTTACATGTACCGCTTGAATTTTACAATTTGCTTTTTTGTCACAAATTATTAATTTTACATAGAACAATTTAAAAATCAATATGCAATATAAACAAATATTTCCTGTATATTTTCATATCAATTACTATTGATTTTTTCCCCTTTAAGTGTTATAATACTATCAGAAATCAAAGATTCTGCCTTGACCGACAAAGTGTGGTTTTATAATCCAACACTTTAATTTAGGGATTCGGTCTCCGTCAGCGGATTGCAGACCTCCCGCCGCTTTAGATGAGCGGGGTAACGGACGCAGGGAGCGTGAAACTGATGGGCTGTTGCCCACCTGCTTTGTGCGGGTTTTATTCGCCACATGGCGGCTGGGCGGAGTCTTGTTTTTTTGTAACTATGGCTGTGCTTTAATAGTGCAGTCTTATTTTTTACCAAAAAAACATATAAATATATGTACATTTCTACAAAAATAACAAATATATGTTGAGATTTATATTGAAAAGTGGTATAATATAACTATGACGGCGTGAATGTATTACTTCGGCAATAAAAGGTTTATAGCTTCAGATTACCGTCATTCAACATATGTCAGCAGCATCGATATTTAATTGACGAAGTAATAATCAGGTTCAGCCAAAAAATACTTTTTTGTAAGGAGAATTACAATGGGCATTGAAAACATGACTGTTCTTATCTGCGATGATTCGCTTCTTGCCAGAAAAAAGCTTGTAAATTTTGTTAAGTCCTTAGGCGTTAAGAGCGTTGTTGAGGCAGGCGACGGCGAAGCATCTATAAGCGTTTATAAAAACAACCTTCCCGATGTTACCTTTATGGATATCGTTATGCCGAAGATAAACGGCGTTGACGCACTTAAGCAGATCCTTGAAATAAACCCTGATGCAAAGGTAGTTATGGCTTCCTCCGTAGGTACTCAGGCTAATCTTAAGGAAGCTATCAATGCAGGCGCATATGACTTCCTCCAGAAGCCTCTTGAAGAGGATCAGGTAAAGGCTATTATTGAAAAACTTGCCAAGTAATGTTGATTGGAGATAGATACTTATGTTTACCCAGTTTTTCGGAAATTATCTGCTGAACAAGCGCCTTGTAGAGCCTCAGCAGCTTGCCGAAGCACTTTCGGCATTAAAGACTACAAGAGTAAAGCTTGGCGTTCTTGCTATCAATGCCGGCTATATGACTGCCGCACAGGTTGAAAAGGTTCATGCTGAGCAGCAAAGGATAGATAAGAGGATCGGTGAGATCGCTGTTGATATGGGCTTTATGACTTTAGCGCAGGTGGATGAGCTTTTCTCCTCTCAGTCAGGAACTCATCTTCTTCTGGGACAGGCTCTTGTTGACAGGGGTGCAATGACTAACGCTGAATTTGAAACTGCTCTTAATGCATATAAAGCTGAAAACAGTCTTACAGACAGCGATTTCAAGGAAAACGACAATGCCAAGATACATACCGTTATCAAGGAATTCTATCGCTTTGACGGTGCTTCCGATGAGCTTATGGTTGAATATATCGACCTTCTTTTCAAGAATATCGTCCGCTTTATCGGTGATGATTTCACTCCCCTTAACTGTGAGAAGATCACCTCTTATGAATATACAAACGCAAGTATCCAGAAGATAAACGGTCAGTTCAGCTGTACATCTGCCATTGATGCTGAGGACGCTGCATATATTGCGTTCGCTTCAAGATATGCAGGTGAGGAGCTTGACGCTGTTGATGAAATGGCTGACGCTTCCGCAGGTGAATTCCTTAATCTTCACAACGGACTTTTTGCTGTAAATGTATCAAATGACAGCGGTGTTGAGCTTGTTCTCGAACCTCAGAACGTTATCCGCAATGAAAAGCAGACAGGTCTTACAGATACATATAAGATCCCCCTTGCTTTCCCCTTCGGAACTGTTACATTTATTCTCGGCAGCTGATAACAACAGCTTGCAATAGTTCTTATACAAATAAAAAACTGACTGAGCTTTGTCGGCTCGGTCAGTTTTATTTTTTCCATAATCTATGAAAAATCCTTGTGCAGTGAAATAAAAATACGCCTTACAAAAGTAAGACGTATCTTTTATATCAGGGCAAACAGCCCGCTTTTTAAACAAAGAATTATGATAAGTGCCAGCTGCAAAGCAATAATAACAGGTATACCTATCATAAACCGCTTGTGCTTTGTTTTATGTCTGAACAAACGCATTGCAAGATAAACGGAAACAGAAGCGCCCAAAATACTCACTATAAACAAAGTCTTTTCGGGAACACGCCATTTCCCCGCTTTTGCTTTCTTTTTATCGGAAACGGTAAGCACAAAACCTGTTACATTGATCACTGTGAAATATATAATTATCACATACACAAGTTCCGGAATGATATTCATTTTAATTTGTTATGATCACAGCATGATTATTGAGCTGGTCAAAGCGTTTTTCAAACAGCTCCATACTGTAACCTACCTTTCCGACCATAGGGTCATTGAAATATGCAAGTCCCTGCTCCTTGTCATAGCCGATAAGCAGCAGACAATGCTCATTTGCGGGCCATACCATAGTTTTACCTGTTTCTTCGATCGTCCATGACTTGCCTGCATATATATCGCCCATGCCGCCGCTTGCCCATACCACAACGGGATGACCCTGATCAATAGCCCTGTAAAGATCATCGGGAGAACAGCCTGTTATATTGTTTACCTCCCATACAGAGTCCTGATCGTACTTATCAAGAAATTCCTCCGCCGCCTCGGCAATAGGTCTTGAAAAACAGCCGTATGCGGAATAATGTCTGGGATCTCCCACGAAAACCTCATAAAAATCGGAATTTCTGTATTCACCCTTGGGAAGATAATGATCTGCCATTACAAGCTTGTCAACCTCAAAACCGATATGATTCAAAAGCATAGTAAGCGATGTTATCTCACAGCCTGTAGGCAGATCGGGATTCTGCAGGATACTTTCAGCCCTGATATAACCCTTTCCCTCTACCGCCGTATCGGAAACGGGAACGGAAAGCATAACGGACGTATCCTCCGGACTGTTCTTTATTCTTGCACAGACCTGATAAACTTTGGACTGAGCATTTGAAAGTGTAAGTGAATGTCCCTTCACCGTGCGCCATGTATCGCCTGCGTCAAAGCTTATCTCATAGCTTTGCTCACGGTCATAGTTTTCAATATGTACATTTATCGTACCGTCTCTGTAGATAGTCTCGGCTGTGCTTTCGGCTGAAATATCGACGGCTGCCTTGTCCTCATCTGCAATATAAAGAGCCTTTATATCCGAAACAGTCGATTCATCATTGTTTTTCATAACACATACGGCATAATCATCTGATTTAACATCGGTTATCCTCAGCTTTCTGCCCGACATCCTATGATATGTATTACCGCCGTTAAGACTGTAGAAATAGATATCGTTCTTGCCGCCGTTTTCAATGCGGATAGTAAGTGTACCGTTATCCTCACCGTCGGTACAGTCGGTTTTCTCAGCGGTAAAGCGTACCTTTTCCGATGATGTATTTTTTCTCTTCTGTGCCTTCTCGGTAACAATGACCTTTTCCTCAGCAAGCTTTGCCTTCTCCTCGGCAGATGTACCTGCAGACGGTACAGCAGCGGCAGTCAGCACTGCAAGCATAAGCGATAAAACATTTTTACGCACATTATGTTTCATAAATTAACCTCTCCCACAGCGCATTATATATCTTTTATCGGCGCTGCTTCAAAATATTTACAATTATGTGTGCGTCCCCTTCTTATATCGGATAAAGATCCCGATAATATATTTCTTCTGAATATTATATCAGATAATTATTTTATAGTCAAGTGTTCTAAAAAAACAGTTGATTTTTTCAGCATAATGTGCTATAATGTAATCTGTGATTTTAAATGTTTTTGGGAGGTTTCTCTATGATTTATGAATATATTGACAGACTTGTCAATTACGGACTTGATATAGGTCTTATTTCCCACTATGACGTTATCTATTCAAGAAACGCTGTTCTTGACGTTTTACATATCAACGATTATGAACCCTCTTCCGTCCGTGACAGCATGGAGCTTGAGGATATCCTTAAGGGACTTCTTGACTATGCCTGTGAACAGGGCATTATCGACAATAACATTACCGAACGTGATCTTTTTGACACAAGACTTATGGCTTGCCTTACTCCCCGTCCCTCCGAGGTGATCGCAGAATTCGGAAAAAGATATGACTGATCACCAAAGGAAGCAACCGACTATATCTATAAATTCAGACAGGATACCGACTATATCAGCCGTTACAGGATCTCAAAGGATATGAATTTGACAGTTGACACCGAATACGGAGTTATGGATATCACCATAAATCTTTCCAAGCCCGAAAAGGATCCAAAGGCCATTGCCGCTGCAAAGAACGCAAAGCAGAGCGGATACCCCAAATGTCTCCTTTGCGAAGAAAACGTCGGCTATGCGGGCAGAATGAATCACCCTGCAAGAAACAATCACCGCATTATCCCCCTTGAAATAAACAAGACAAAATGGGGACTTCAGTATTCTCCCTATGTATATTACAATGAGCATTGTATCCTTTTCAATACCGAGCATACTCCCATGGTAATTGATAAGGGCGCTTTTTCAAAGCTGTTTGATTTTATTCATCAGTTTCCTCATTACTGTGTAGGCTCAAATGCAGATCTCCCCATTGTAGGCGGCTCTATATTAAGTCATGAGCATTTTCAGGGCGGCTGCTATGAATTTCCCCTTGCAAAATCTGCCGTTGAAGAGGAATACACCGTAAAGGGCTTTGAGGACGTTTCCGTAGGCAGAGTAAAATGGCCCATGTCCGTTATCAGAATAAGCTCCGCCGACAGCGACAGGCTTGTTGAGCTTGCTGATAAGATACTCTGTGCATGGAGAGGATATTCCGATGAAGCGGCATTTATATTTGCCGAAACAGAGGGCGAGCCTCACAATACGATCACTCCCATTGCAAGAATGAGAAACGATAAATTCGAGCTTGATCTGGTGCTGAGAAATAACATCACCACAGAGGAGCATCCTCTGGGAGTATATCATCCCCACGGAGAGCTGCATCACATCAAAAAGGAAAACATCGGTCTTATCGAGGTCATGGGACTTGCCATTCTCCCAGCAAGACTCAAAACAGAAATGGAAGCACTTGCAGATATACTCATAAACAAGGGTGTCTCTGCTGTCAGGGCGGACCCCGCACTTGAAAAGCATGGGGAATGGGCAGAGGAATTTTCCGCAAGACACAATATCACTGCCGAAAATGTACATGATATAATCAAGGCGGAGATCGGCGCTGTATTCTCAAAGGTACTTGAACACGCAGGCGTGTACAAGCACACCGAAGAGGGCATAAAGGCATTCGGAAGATTTATAGACGAGCTTAACAAGTAAAATATCCTATATAAAACAGCTTTGGTGTGCTCATACGCTAAAGCTGTTTTTGTATTTCAATAACAAAATAAAATGCGGTAAAAACAGCATTTTGTGCATAATGATATGCCCCTTTTGATGCCCCAAAAAGTTAATATATTGTTTTAAAAATAATCGTTGCTTTCATCTTTTTTCGGCGTTATAATTACTCCCGTTTGAAAGAAAAATATATCTGTCCCCTTTTTATACGGAGGTATTTTATGACAAGAGATCTTACTTACGGCAAACCGATGAAGCTTATTTTTCAGTTTGGTCTGCCCATATTATTCGGTTTCCTTTTTCAGCAGCTATACAATGCGGCAGATACTGCCATTGTAGGAAAATTCTTAGGCGGAGACGCTCTTGCGGCTGTAGGCAGCACAGGCTCGGTAAATTTTCTGGTAATAGGCTTCTGCATGGGAATATGCAACGGCTTTTCCATTCCGATAGCTCAGCAGTTCGGTGCAAGAAACTATACGGAGCTGAAAAAATACGTTACAGGCTCGGTATGGCTCAGTCTGTTCTTTGCGGTGGTCATCACATCATTTACTGTGATTTTCTGTGCCGATATCCTCACAATAATGAAAACTCCCGATGAAATATTTGACAGGGCAAATACATATATACTTACGATCTTTGCAGGCATACCCACATTTTTCCTGTATAATATGTGTGCAGCGATACTCCGTTCTCTCGGAAACAGCAAGACCCCTGTTACATGGCTTATCGTATCCTCACTGGTGAATATAGTTCTTGACGTTGTATTTATCGTATATTTCAGGCTTGATGTTTTCGGTGCGGCACTTGCCACAGTAACTGCTCAGACGGTTTCGGGTATCGGCTGCCTTGTCCGTCTGATAAAGGACTTTTCGGGACTTCTTTCAATGGAAAAAAGCGACTGGCGTTTCAGTCTCCGTCACTCAGGGGAGCTTTGCGCAAACGGTCTGCCTATGGGACTTCAGTATTCAATTACCGCTATAGGCTCGATAGTTATTCAGACAGCGGTAAACAGTCTCGGAACAGCTTATGTTACCGCAGTTACAGCCGCAAGCAAGCTTTCCATGTTCATGTGCTGCCCCTTTGACGCAATGGGCTCAACAATGGCAACTTACGCAGGTCAGAATGTAGGCGCAAGAAAATGGAACAGACTTAACAAGGGTCTTGGCTCATGCGTTGTCATCGGAGCAGGTTACGCCGTAATAGCACTTGCCGCAGTCCTTATCTTCGGCGGAAGTATGTCTATGATATTCCTTGACGAAAACAGCAGTGAGCTTGTTCCTCTGGTAAAGCAATATCTTGTTGTTCAGGCGGCATTCTATTTTCCTCTTGCCCTTGTCAATATAATCCGCTTTATGATTCAGGGCATGGGCTTTTCTCCCCTTGCCGCTGTTGCAGGTGTACTTGATATGATAGGCAGAAGCATTATTGCATTCATG
>JAFUOZ010000062.1 GCA_017481565.1 Oscillospiraceae bacterium
CATATATTATACCACATAAAAAAGAAAATGTTAAGCACATAAGTGTAATTTTGTGCATTTTGCGGTGATTTTTTTGTTTTTGAACATCTGCATTATTTATATTGACTGCTTCATAAGGCTGTGAAAAGCATTTTGGAGATGTTTTTCGGAAAAAATCGTATATATCTGAAATAATACAGTTGTTTTATTTATAAAAATATGCTATAATAATAGTATGATACCGTACAGAAAACGGAAATTTTTTTATTTCGGAGGAATACTATATGAGTAAGAAAATAGTTGCATATTTTTCGGCAAGCGGAGTAACTGCAAGGGCAGCCAAAACACTTGCGGAGGCAGCGGAAGCTGATCTTTTTGAAATAAAGCCTGCCGTACCCTATACAAAGGCTGATCTTGACTGGCAGAATGAAAAATCAAGAAGCTCGGTTGAAATGAAGGATTTGTCCTTCCGTCCCGCAATAAGCGGCAGGCTTGACAATATGGAGGAATATGATGTTATCTTTCTGGGATTTCCCGTATGGTGGTATATTGCGCCTACTATAATCAATACCTTCCTTGAAGACTATGATCTTTCGGGAAAGAAGATAGTTCTTTTTGCCACATCGGGCGGCAGCGGCTTCGGCAGGACCGCCGAAAAGCTTGCGGAAAGCTGTAAAGGAGCTGAGCTTACAGAAGGCAGACTGCTTAACGGAAGCATTGACAAGGCTGAGCTTGCAAGGTGGGCGGAACAGTTCGGTTAATAGATACATAATACATTATAAAAGGGTGTTTCTTTATTTGGAAATACCCTTTTATGTTGATCTGATCTATATAAAAGCTTCAGGCATCAGTTTATATACATAAACGTCATCGGGTATGCTCTCCATTTCACTGATCCGTTGTTTTAATTTTTCCTTGATATAGTCCGATTTAAAGTCGTCATATATTCCCAGACAGGATCTCAGCATTTTTTTGGATATTCGTTCTTCGATGTGTGAAAATACTGCACCTGTTTTTTCTATCATTCGGCGGCTGTGTGTGTTTGCCTCCAGAGCCTTGATAAGATAATGATCAATGGTGTTTTTATTGTAGGCTTTTTTGGCATACAGCCTGATCGCTCTTGCTGCAATACCTTTGCAGCGTTTGTTTATCAGAAGATCTATTCCGATTTCCGGAGTGGCTGACAAATGATCCTGAATAACAAGATTTCCGCAGTATTCATCGTTTTCATCAAATACAGAATAATTAAGATTTTCGATTTTTTTCAGCAATTCCCACATAAAATCCTGTGTGGCTTTATCCGTATAATCTTCGGGAGCTGACGAGGTCTGCTGAAGAAGCAGGAAATAATCGTCCTTATTTTCCTCTGTGAGAGGTCTGAGAGTTATTCTGTCGTCCGATGTGAAGATATTTTTTTCCATAGATATTTTCCTTTCATATTTATTGCGGCGGATATATTGCTCCTCCAATTAAACCTTGCCAAAATATAGAATACAAATTTGGGTAAACTACGTAAAATAGGGATTAAAGCCTTTTTAGATCATCAAAAGTGGCAAGGTTTAATTGGAACATCAATAATGAATATATTATATCATAAAGCCTGTCCGAAAGTACGGACAGGCACTGTATGAAAGCAGATAAGGTCAGCTGTCCGTATTTTTACCCATGCGTTATGCTATAATAAAAACATGGAAAAATAAGAATACACTGCAATGAACTGAAACGGAGGAATAGCCATGAATGAAAGCAACTATGAAGAGATCGTCAATCTGCTTGACAGATATATACGGCTGCAGCGGATAATATCATCCGATGATCCTGTGAAGGAGGCGGAGGACCAGCTGAAAAAGACAGAAGAAATGCTTGAAGCCGCCGGAATACCGATAACAGACAGAGATTATTTATTATAATATATTGTAATATATCAAAGCGGCATATAAAGAAATGCTGCTTTTTTATTGTATATGATAATGATTTATCACGGTGAGATGAAACTGCTTTCAATATTTTGTAATTAATGAATAATTGTAAAATTATTAAGAAGCAGACAGACTTTAAATCAATATAAGTTGACATCTGAGACTGAATGTGCTAATATTAACGTAAAAGATGTAGCTTATAGGGGTAATATACTTTGTAAACGTGTACATAAAGCTGTGTTGTCCGATATTTTACATTTTTTAATAAAAAGGAAAAGGAGATGTTTTCATGACAACAAAAAAGACCCTGAGCTCAAGAGTAACTGCTTTTGCTGCTGCCTTTGCATTGTTCATGACGCTGCTGTTTGTTTACCCTGACGGTACATTCAGAGTAAACGCTGTGGATAATCCGTTCGGATCGGGTACTCTGCATAACGCATCGGGAATGATGACATTCAAGGACAATACAGTAATGCTTAACGGAACAGAGCTTACGGCCAATCAGGAGATCAGAAACGGAGATATGTTATCCTATGAGCTTGACTGGAGTCTTGATGATGTCCATAACGTCGTAGCGGGAGATGTATTCTATTATGATCTTTCGGGTCAGCTTAACGGTATAAAGCTGAATAACGAAGTTGTTCCTACAACAAATGCTGTATATGCAATAAAGGATAATGTACTTTTTATACAGCTTCTGGAAGTGGGACAGGGCAAATCAGGTACCTTTATGCTTGAAGGAAAGCTTGATGTAACAAAGGATGATGTAGGAGATAAGGGTGAATTCGTTCTGAAATTCTTCGATGAAGTCCCTGTTATCATAGCTGACTACAAGCCCGGTCTTACTGTGAGCAAGTATCGCACAAACGGTGAGATCTATGAAAAGAACGGAAAATATTATCAGGATTTTACTATTGAGCTTAACAGCAACGGCGGTGATTCCGCAGGCGTGAAGATCACCGATGCGGGCGGAGCACTTTACGATTTTTCAGGAATGACAGATGTAACTGTTACGGTAACAGATAAGTCTGACGGCTGGAAGCAGTCAGCAGGCTCATACAACAGTCTTAATAATTCGGCGGACGGCTTTGTGCTTGATTACGGTACTGTAAAGGAAAATCATAAGGTTGAAATAAAGTACAGCGTTCCCGTTGATCTTGACGGCTATATTGAACTGAGAAAAAACACAGACGGAGCAGATCAGAACGCAAAGATCAATAAGGTAACAGCCGTTTCTTCCAACGGCGGAACAGTTGAAGATACAGAGGAAACATATCTTACTCTTCCTTCCGTTGAAAAAAGCGGTACATACAATGAAACAGAGGGAACTGTCAGCTGGACTATCAAGGTAAGATCCACCGAGCTTTTCAAGGATAAGGATTTTACTCTTACAGAGATACCTGTAAATGAGACTCTTACAGAGGCGCAGATAAAGGAAGCTCTGGGCGGCAGTCTTACTATTGACAAGTCTGCTATGACCTTTGACGCTGCTTCAAATACTTATTCATATACCTTCAGCACTAAGGTCACAGAAGCACAGAAGGGCGCAATTACAAATACTAATGTAAGAAACAAGGCAAAGCTTGAATATGACGGCGGCTGGACTGATGAAGCTGAAACAGAAGTAACGGTTCCCGGAAGCTATAAGGGTATCTCAAAGACTCATGCTGAAAATCAGGACGGTTCTGTTACATGGACCATTACTGTTCCCGTGCCTGCATCGGGTGCAGAAAAGATCACTGTAAGGGACTGGTTTGATATTGAACCTTATGATTATACCGCAAGGGAAAATATCAACAAGAGTCTGACAGTTGCAGGTATGACATTTACTGTTGACGGTGTAAATTATCCCGATGCGGCAGTAAAGGAATGGGATAATGACGGCAGTGGTATGCAGTTTTATTTCAAGTCTGAATTTCTTGCAGATGTAAAGGGCAAGGATATTGTAATAACATATACCACACCCGAAGAGCTGCTTACAGATAATATCATACGTGTTACAAATAATACTATTGTATATATCGATGATATTACAGTTCCTCAGGTATCGGATACATATCTGAATGCCGACCCTGCTCAGTATAAGGGTGAAAAAACTGTTCTGAATTCGGAAAATTACACATGGCTCAAAGACGGCAATTATCGTATGCCTATGATCTGGAGCATCAAGCTTGATGAGGGTAAGATCAGTGCCGGAATGCGTCAGTTCTCATCGGGTGATATAATTACGATCAAGGATACTATTCCCGAAGGTCTTGTGCTTATTGACGGAAAGTATATGATGAACTGTCTGAATAACATCAACCAGGATGAAGCAACTCAGTATGTAAATCAGGGCTGCTTTGCAGTTTCACAGAACGGAAATGTGGTCACATTTACAATAACCGTAAATGATTATCTGGAAGAAAAGCTTCATCAGTGGGACGGAGATGTTCCTTTATATGTTTTCTACGGTACATAGATGACCGAGGATAAGTATAATGAAATTTACTCGGAATTCGGAAAGTTTGAATTTACAAACAGTGCAGAAGTAAATGTCAAGAACGGCTCCGAAACAATAGGAAAGGACATTACACTTCATGCTACCGCAACGGTTGAAGCCGATCCCGATAAAATAGTTAAAAAAGCTATTAAAGAGGTACATAAGGCAACAGCAGAGGATCCTAATGTTTATGTTACTTATGAGATAAAGGTAAATACAGAAGCACATGATATCGTAAGCGGAGATGAGCTTACAGTAAAGGATACACTGGGTACTTCTCTTGTGCTTGCAGGAAATCCTGAAATATCTCCTGCAAATAACGGTGAAGCTGTTGCTGTAAACGGAAATGAGCTTACATTCAGCTTAAAGGATAATACAGCATATACTATCACATATAAGGCAAAGGTAAAGGTGATCGGACTGAATGATCAGTATACCGATGCGGAAATAACCGCTAAATTCGGTAATACGATCGAGGTCACTCTTTCGGACAAAAACAGTGTTTCATCTTCTGTATGTGTAAGCGAAAGTGAGTATCGCTCAAACGCTTCCTATGATTATGTTGAGTCGGAGTCTATGATCACTATCAAGGGAACAAAGATGTGGTCGGATACAGATACATCTCTTCGTCCCGAAGAGATCACTATCGTTCTTACAAAGCATATATATCCGAAGAGCGGTGCAGAATCCACCGAAGAGCTGAACTATTCGTTCCCTGCACCTGAGGCCGGTAAGGACTGGACATACTCGATAGATAAGCTTGTAACACTTTCCGCAGATGAAACAAAATATACATATGATATCAAGGAAGTAAGTGTTGACGGTTACAGTGTTTCCTACAGCACGGACAAGCTTACGGGTATCACTAAGGTCGATGATACCGATGAGTTCACTATCAATATTACAAATACATGGAATGTTGATGAAAAGGGAAGTCTTACAGTTAGAAAGGTATGGTCAGACAATAATCTTTCAGCTGATAAGCACCCTGATGTTGAAATTACAGTAAAGAGTACAGACGGCAAGTATGACGTAACAAAGACGCTCAATAATACCGATAAACAGCTTGTATTTAATGATATGCCCTTGTATACATATACAAGAGGAACAGACGGCAAGCTTATAAGAACACCTGTTGAGTATATCGTAACAGAGGGCAGCTGTGAGGGATATACAGTAACATATGATGTAAACGATGCATTTACGCTTACTGACAATATCACAGATAAAACAGCCGAAAAGACTGTTACGGTAACAAATACTCTTATTCCAATTCCCGAGCCTGAGACGGAAATTGTAATCAATAAGACAGATGAAAACGATGCGGCACTCAGCGGAGCGGAGTTTACTCTTATCAACGGAACAGCCACATATACTGAGGTATCAGCAGCAGACGGTACAGTAAAGTTCAGCGGAATCAAGGAAGGAACATATACACTTACCGAGACAGCAGCTCCCGAGGGTTATAAGAAGGACGATACAGTATATACAATAACTGTAACAAAGGGCACAGACGGAAAGCTTACCGTAGATTATGGCAATGGTAAAACATCGCTTACGGTTGTAAATAATCCTGAGCCTATTGTAGTGCCTGTACCCGTCAAGTGCAATGTATCATTTGTCAAGACAGATCTGAACGGAGCAGCTCTTTCCAATGCAGAGTTTGTGCTTTATACAGCTGACAATACTGTCAATATGACAGCAGTATCAGATGCAAACGGTGTTGTAACATTTGCAGATGTGCCTGCAGGCTCCTACTTTATCAAGGAAACTAAGGCACCCGAAGGATATAAGCTCAATGAACAATCGTTCAGCGTTAATGTATTCGAGGAAAACGGTTCAGTTAAGTATGAATTCAGCAACGGCAGCGATAAGCTTACATTTACCAATGAGCCTATTGTACCCGAAGAACCTAATCCTCCCGTAGTACCGGAAGAGCCCAATCCTCCCGTAGTACCGGAAGAGCCTGAGCCTCCCGTAGTACCCGAAGAACCCGAGCCTCCCGTAGTACCCGAAGAGCCTGAGCCTCCTGTAGTACCGGAAGAGCCTGAGCCTCCCGTAGTACCCGAAGAGCCTGAGCCTCCTGTATATCCGATATATCCCGAACCTCCCGTATACCCCGTATATCCTGTATACCCTGTATACCCCGTATACCCGATATACCCTGTAGTTCCTGTTGATCCCGAGGATATCAGCTCAGGAGCGGGAATCGAGGAAAACGGTGAAGCTGATGACGATAATAATATTGTCGGAATTCTGGCAGTTATTTCCTTTGCTTCTGCTGTATCGGCATTGGTAATTAGGGGGAAAAAACGCAGAAACAAGTAATTCGGAGATGAAAATTTCCATATAAGTTGATTTTCGGTTACCGAGATCCGTCCCTGTTTTATGCAGGGGCGGATTTTTTTTATTTGAAAAAAAGATAAAAATACCATGTGAAAAAAATATAAAAATATTTCAGAGCATGCATATTAATGCCATTGAGACAAAAACTATAAGTGCAATAAAAAAACAAACAGGGAACAGAATACACGATATATATTGTGAGCTGTAAACTGTATATGGCAAAAGCCGTATAATAATGGAGGTAGAATATGAAAGCAACAGGAATTGTCAGAAGAATTGACGATCTTGGCAGGGTAGTTATCCCTAAGGAGATCCGCCGTACTATGAGGATCAGAGAGGGAGACCCCCTGGAAATATATACAAGCGCAGACGGCGAGGTCATTTTCAAGAAATATTCAGCGATCAATGAAATGTCCCAGTCAGCGTCACAGGTGGCAGAGGTCATGACCAAGCTTGCAAACTGTCCTACGGTAGTATTTGACAGGGATCATGTAGTAGCAGTGGCAGGAGTTCAGAAGAAGGAATTCAACGAGCGCCGTATATCACAGGGACTTGAAGAATTTCTTGAACACCGCAAGAATTATATCTATACAGGTCATAATGACGCAAGGGTATTCCCTGTTGAGGGCATTGACCGTGCTGCAATAGCTTGTACACCTATTCTTTCATCGGGAGATGTTACAGGTGCGGTAGCATTTCTTGCGCCCAACAGTGATTCGGTAGCAAATGAGGTACAGAAAAATCTTATTCAGGCAGCAGCTCAGTTTCTGGGCAAGCAGATCGAGGAATAATTTTATCTGAACAGATAACGAAAATTCAGGTGATATAAATTGTATATATACCATGTGAATATTAAGGAAGCACTGATTAATGCCGTAGGCATCGTTTCAGACCCACGAAAATGCCTTTGCCGCAGCGGCAAAATTGACTGAGTGGGTCTTGAAACGATTTAATCAGCGGTTCCTTAATGCTGTCAACAGATATCAAAAATAATATATTGTCTCAGACTGTTGTATAATGTGTGCAGCAGTCTGTTTTTTTATTAAATAACTTTAAAATAAGCTTGGTGTATATTGACAAAATTAAGTAAGTATAGTATAATAAATATGTGAATAATACGCAATATATGCGTATATAGCGAAAGGTCGGATAGTTATGAAAAATATGAAGGTTTCAAGAAAGCTTATCACAGCGTTTGGAATTGTTCTTGCACTTATGATAATCATAGTTGTCTTTTCGGTAAATGCTTTAAATGTTATAAAGGGTAAAATGGATACGTTCTATGCTGAGTCCTTTGCCGATGTTCAGCTTGCAGATGAGCTGAGACTAAAGGTAAATGAGGCGGCAAAGGATATGCTCCATGCATCCACAGCTCCCAGCTTAGAGGAAGTAAACGAGCGACTTGTAATGGCGATAAACGATATTGCGGCTATGGAAGAAACTCTTGCTGTTCTCAGCGAAAATTATTCGGGAGATATGGCGGATATTGATTCGATCACATCATGTATCGAGGCATTGAAGCCTGTTCTTCAGGAATTTGCCGAGGTGGCTCAGTATGACTCAACAGGCGCATTTGCTATTTATAAGAAAAAAGCGCTTCCTCAGCTCCAGACAATGCTTACACACTGTAATAACATAAAGGACTATGAGGCAGTAAGTGCAGAGGAAATATATACATATACAGCCACACAGTCACAGCTTACTATCATTGTTATTTCGATTATCAGCCTTGGTGCTGTTATTGCGGGAATAGGTCTTGCGGTGTATATAACAAAGCTTCTGGTGAATGGTATCAGAGAGGTTGAAGCCGCTGCCGATAAAATGGCAGAGGGCAACTTTGAAATTGAGATCGCTTATGACGGCAGAGATGAGATAGGCGGTCTTGCAAAGTCAATGAAGAGCCTCGGCGATCGTACAAAGGAAGTTATTGCCGATCTTGATGAAACTCTTGCTAAGATCGCAGAGGGTAATCTTAATATCAGAATAGATAACGCTCAGCTTTATATAGGTGTTTTCAGCAGTATCGCCGAATCGCTCAACAGCTTTGTAGAGCAGCTGAATGATACACTTTACAGCATCAACCGTTCCTCCGATCAGGTAGCATCCGGATCAAGTCAGGTTTCAGGCGGCGCACAGGCACTTTCACAGGGTGCCACCGAACAGGCATCATCTATCCAGCAGCTTTCCGCATCTATCAATATGATTTCGGGAATGGTCACAGCCAATGCAAGAGACGCTGTTGCCGCAAGCGGAAAGACCAACGAAGCGGGAATGCTCATGGCAGAAGCAAATTCAAAGATGGAAGAGCTTGTTGCTGCAATGGAAGAGATCAGCACCTCCTCGGAAGAGATCCAGAAGATCATCAGCGCTATCGAGGATATTGCATTCGAGACAAATATCCTTGCTCTTAACGCAGCGGTTGAGGCAGCCCGTGCAGGCGATGCAGGAAAGGGCTTTGCAGTCGTAGCCGACGAGGTAAGAAATCTTGCAGGAAAGAGTGCGGAAGCAGCAAACAGCACCACAGCGCTTATTCAGAGTACGGTTGAAGCTATCAACAGAGGAAATATGCTTGTAAGCGAGGTTGCGGACAGAATGAACGATGTTCAGAATTCCGCAGGACAGGTTGCAGAGCTTAACGGAAAGATCTCCGATGCGTCAAGGACAGCGGCAGAGGCTATTACACAGGTAACAACAGGCGTAGATCAGATATCCGCAGTTGTACAGAACAACTCCGCTACAGCCGAGCAGTCAGCAGCTGCCTCCGAAGAGCTTTCGGGACAGTCCCAGATGCTTAAGGATCTTATTTCACGCTTTGTTTTCAGAAATGAATGATCGGCTTGTATTCTCGTAAATAATACTGAATATAGCTAATCAACAGGTCTGCTGAACGGAAATGTACAGCAGACCTGTTTTGCTTTAGCATATGCAAATATAATATGGAGGAATAACAAATGAAATTTACCTATTGTCCCGACTGCAGTGAAAAGCTTTCCTTAAAAGAGATAGGAGATGAGGGTCTTGTCCCTTTTTGTGAAAAATGCGGACGGCCATGGTTCAGCTTTTCATATCCCTGTGTGATATGCCTTGTTACAGACGAAACAGGGGAGAACGTGGCTCTTATAAAGCAGTCCTATGTTTCGGATAATTATATCTGCGTTGCAGGATATGTAAAAGAAGGAGAAAATCTTGAATACACCGCCAAAAGAGAGGTATCAGAGGAAACAGGACTTGAAGTGGTTTCGGTCAGATATGTAAAAAGCCGGTACTATGAAAAGCGTGATAACCTGATGTGCGGCTTTGTATGTACCGTAAAAAAGGGCAATTTTGATATTTCCTCCGAGGTTGACAGTGCAAGCTGGTTCACCCTTGATGAAGCAGAAAAACGTTTACGGAAGGGAAGTATTGCATGGCAGCTTTTCAGAGAGTATGCAGACAGTATAAAATAAAATATCCTGCACAGACGATTTCTTGTCTGTGCAGGATATTTGTTTACATAACTAAATCGGAAGTATCCCTGTCCGATCTGACAAAGCGGATATTGTGAAGAGTAAGACCACTCTGTGCAAAATAAAGCCTGATAGTAGTGAATCGTGAGAAGAAACCAAGCTCACCCGAAAGGGTAACAGGCTTTCCGCCTGTGCCGTTCCATGTATAAGTTCCGCAGGGGGTGCCCATACTGAAAAGTGTCAGTGGTATCTGTGAAAGCTCACCTGAGTCAGATGAAGCGGTTATATATACCTTGTGATATCCCGGGTCTGCAATGTCAAGGGCAAATACATGATAAGTACCCTTTACAGCAGAAACATCGCTCAGATCAATGGTGACCTCTCCCTTAAGCTTGTAGAATATAACATCCTTTTCATCGGTGCAGTTTTCGCTGTCGGGGCGATTGATTATCTCGACAGAATCACATTCGCCGCAGAGACGGTCCATTGCATGAGTGTTCATGATAAAGCTGCATATATTAGCCGCACAGCGCTGAAGCTCGGCTCTTGTAAGTCCGCCGCTTTCAAGCTCTGAAATAATATTGTCATCATGGTCGGAGCTGTCGGCGCATACCATATAGATATCATTCTGTGCACGTACCATTGCAGCCAGGTCGGTTTTGTCGATAGACTGTCCGCGGCGGTTGATATTAGCCCACCAGTCTGTCATGGCAATACCCTTAAAGCCCCATTCATTGCGGAGAATCTCTGTGGTAAGGTCATAGCTTGCCGCAGTCCATAAGCCGTTTACAGCACCGTAGGTGGTCATTACGGAGCTTGCTTTACCCTCTCTGACAGCGATCTCAAAGCCTTTAAGATATATTTCACGGAGCGCTCTTTCAGAAACAGCCGAGTCGATAACGTGCCTGCCTGTTTCCTGATTGTTTCCGCAGAAATGCTTTATCGTACCTGTTACGCCTGCACTGTGCAGACCCTCAAGCTCAGCGGCTGCAACAGTACCTGTCAGATATGGATCCTCAGAGAAATATTCAAAGTTTCTTCCGTTTAATGGGTGACGGTGGATATTCATTCCCGGACCTAAAAGACATTCAACGTTGTTTGCGGTCATTTCATCACCTGTAAGAGCAAACAGCTCAGTAATAAGCTCCTTGTTAAAGGTAGAAGCTATAAGCGCACCGTTAGGCAGACTGAACGCCTTTGTTCCGCAGTCAAGCCTCATTCCCGAAGGACCGTCCGAGCAGCAGCCGCATGGGATACCAAATGCGGAAAGACTGTCGGTAACGCCGCCGAAGGCAGAGGCAGTTCCTGCCGTTACCTTGGGACTTCCCATGCCCTCGCCCCTTACGATGCAGGCAAGGTCTGTGTCGGAAAGCTGACCGATAAATTCATTCATCGTGTTTTTTCCGTCACGTACATCACGGAGCATTATCCCTTTGTTTCCCGTAAATGCAATTTCCTGAGGAATTGCTTCAAGAATACGTGCAGCTTCATCATATTCCATAAGAGGAACAGGCTCATATGCGATACTTCCGCCCTCATTTTTCATACGCTCAAAGGGTAGCACGGGAGCAAGAGCCTGTCTGCATTTTTTCACGATAACTGTGCTGTCAATGGTCAGCTCCGCACATTTTACGGTATTCCGAACATTATTTCCTACGCTGATGATATAATCTCCCTCTTCAAGAACATAGCAGCTTTTGTTGCCTGTTGCTCCCGAATCATCGTAGGAAGCCAGCTGTGACAGAGAGACAGTCATCTCAGCGGTATATTCCTCACCCGGCATCATCAGCGGTGTTTTTGTATATCCGCAGAGGACCTTAAGCGGCTTTCCCAGCTTTCCTTGCGGAGCGGTGCAGTAAAGCTGAATAACTTCCTTTCCCTGAAAGCTGCCCTTGTTTTTTACGGATATGCTTATATTGATATTATCCCCGTCCCTGTTATATGAAAGGGGAGTGATATCAAATTCTGTGTAGGATAAACCGAAGCCGAAGGGATAAAGTACCTTTTCGGGAGCAAAGGTCTCAAAATAGCGGTATCCCACATAGATATCCTCACAGTAGAAATTTCGTTCCCTGTCTCCGAAATTCTTATCCGAGGGATAATCCGAAACGGAATAAGCTATAGTATCGGGGAGCTTTCCTGAGGGGGAGACCTTTCCGATAAGCACATCGGCAGTGCCTGTACCGCCTGCCATGCCGCCCTGCCATACATAAAGCACGCTGTCGGGGGAATATTTCTCCACAAAGCTCATGTCCATAATATTTCCCACGTTAAGAAGCACGACTACCTTTTTGAAATGCTTTCTTAAGGTACGGAGCATATTTTCTTCCTCATCGCTGAGAAGATAAGAGCCGTTTGTAAGTGTGTTGTCCATTTCCTCGCCTGCAGTTCTTCCGATGACCGCTACCGCAGTATCGGAGGTACGTGCTATTCTTTCGGCAAGCGTGTCATCAATGGGCATTTCCTTCTGTGACCAGGGCTCATTTCCCCAGCCGCTTCCTAAATCAAAGGGATTTTCCTCGTCCCATTTCTTATATATATCAAGAAGCTCGGTATTTATTCTTGCGCCGCATTCGATAAGACCGTCTGTAATTCCTACGATACGAGATACATTGACCAGACCTCCCGAGCCTGTGCCGCTTTTGTAATAATGAAGCTGAATTCTTCCGAAAACAGCAGTTTCCGCATTTTTATCCAGAGGAAGAGCATTGTTGTCATTTTTCAGCATTACTATTCCCTCGGAAATAACCTCCACGGATTTTTCTATATATTTGTTCCAATCCAGTATCTTTTTCATAAGCCTGCTCCTTATAAAGTGATATAGAATAACTATAACATAAAGAAATGTATATTTCAAGTATATATGTGAAAATAAAATAATATGGGCAATTATGTTGAAGAATCCTGTCAGCTATTGATTTTCGGGAATAAATGTGTTATAATGTATTAAGTAAAAATATTATGGAGGAAATAACTATGAGTGAATTTAAAGGGGAAGCTATTGAAGAGATCTCATGTCTTAAAGCACTTATAAAGGAGTACGGCGGCGTTGACAGCTACACGACCACACAGGCAGCAACCATTTTCGAGCAGCTTTGCAGAATATTCAATAAGCTTGGTCTTGATGTGGGATGCCGTGCCGATTTCTTTAAGGGCATCTGTCATATCTTTAATATTGAGCTTGTGAATATGGGTAACTATGAACAGGGAAGATATGTTTTTGCTCCCAACCATGTGAGCGAGTTTGACGGCGTTATTTATGGTACGATAATTCCAAATATGCTGGTAGTTGCAAAAAGTGACTGGGTATCAAATCCGCATCTGAACAGCTTTACCGAAAAGCTGTTTCCCATAGTCAGCCTGATAAGAAAGGACGGCTCAAGCGGTATGAACGTGCTGAGAAAATGTGTTGCTCATCTGAAAAAAGCACAGGACAGCGCAGTGACTATATTTGTACAGCAGACCATTGTAGATATAGATATAACCACACCCGAGGATATTGCATCGGGAGCATATTATATTGCAGAGAAAGCGTCTGCAAAGGTTATTCCCGTATACAGTGAGCAGGTCTCGGCGGAAGCACCTACAAGAATAGTTTTCGGCGATCCGATCAAGTGTGACGATAAAGAGGATTTCGGCAAAGCATGGCTTGAAAGGGAGCTTGCAATGAGGGATTCCATTACATCGCCTGCTGCCCGTCCTCCCATGCTATGCGAAAAGCACAGAAAACCCATAAGCGAGAGAGAATTTTAAGCTTTGGCATATTTTTTGATGATAGACAACACCGCCTGAAGCTTGTGCAGTGTTGTCTATTGATGATTTAAGGAGAATTGTTCAATGTCTATACTTGCCGCTCCCGATCATATCAGACCATACTGTATAAAAAGCAGACTTACTGCACCCTTTGACAAAGAAAATTATGATAACGGAAGCTTTTATTCCTTTGTATATCAGATAAGCTGTGATTGTGGCTGTAAAGAGCTTTCGGTCTTTAAAAACGAGTGGCCTTATGTGACCGCAAAATGCTGCACCTGCGGCAAAGAGCTTGTTATATACGATCTTGAGGGATATCCTGCCGCTTCATCGGGAGGCAGTGAATATAAAGCTGAGCTTGTGCAGATATATGAAAAATGTGAGCTTGTTGCAGAATTTGAGTACGACGATGAGTATTTTTATACCGATGTCCGTTTTGATAAAAATGATATAACAGGCTTTAATCTGTGGGCATATCTGAACGATGAATATACCCTTATAGTTGATGATGAAACAGCATAAAAGGAGCATAAAATGTCAGTTGATGCAGGACTTTACATATACCTTGAAAAATTCCGTGCCTCCGATATTGTAAAAAGCTATATTGAAAGCGGACTTGATATATATGATGATAACAGGATAAATAAGCTTCTGATTTCGCTTACAGAAAATGGATATAAGATAAGCGGATATAAATACATAGAGGGCATATAAGATAATATATGTATTGATGTTTTAATATGGTAACATATCGTTTGTTCAATAATACTATTATTATCGGGATTATTTGTATCATTTTACGATTTTTTGAAAAAGATATTTATTTTTTATAACTTATATGATATAATATAAATGATTTATTTTACTTAAAAAAATGAAAGGAGCGTTGAATATGCGTGATGAACATCTCGATTCTGTAATAAAAAAGCGCATTTTCAAAACAATGGACGGTCTTGCAAAAAACGGCATGGAATGTTATATGGCGGAAACTGCCGCAGAGGTACCCGACATTGTAAAAACTCTTATTGAAAAGGGAGCAACAGTTGCTTCGGGCGGCTCGGCAACTCTGAATGAAACAGGAGTTATTGATCTGCTCAGAAGCGGTGACTATAATTATCTTGACCGTTCGGGAGTATCGGGAGATGCTGTAAAGAAGCTTTTCCGTGACAGCTTATCTGCCGATGTTTACCTGAGCAGTACAAATGCGGTTACCGAAAACGGTGAGCTTTACAACGTTGACGGAAACGGAAACCGTGTAGCAGCGCTTTGCTACGGTCCCGATTCTGTAATTATCGTTGCAGGCTATAATAAGATCGTTGCCAATATCGACGAGGCGGTAAGACGTGTAAAAACTATTGCCGCACCTGCAAATACAGAACGTCTGGGTTGTGATACATACTGTCGTGAAAAGGGCGAATGTATGTCCTGTGCGTCAGGAGATTTCCGTCTGCCATCAGGCTGCCGCAGTTCGGGAAGAATATGCTGTTCATACGTTATAACAGCACATCAGCGTGTTCCCGGAAGAATAAAGGTAATTCTTGTAGCTGAATCACTTGGATATTAAAATAAAGGTCGTATGTATTTTTTTACATACGACCTTACTTATTGAATATACACTCTGTTGTAAAATCGGGATAAAAATTATAATTTTTGTAGTTTTTAGATATGTACAAAACAAATTGTATAATTTTTATAGCAAATCAAGTGAAAAAAAATCATTGTATTTTCCCTTGGATTAAGCTATAATTAAATCATAGAAAACAACGATAACAACGAACCACTATTCTCTTTAAAATCTTTCCATACAGAAAATGCAGCTTTCATGGGAGCTGCTTTTTCTTTTTTACAGCAATGTAAATAATAAAAAAGTACCTTTAAAGCACGGAGCTTTGAAGGTACATTTTTTATACGTTGATAAGCTTTTATTCAGCTGTTTCTGTTTCTGTTTCGGAAGGAGTATTTTCAGGTGCGGGAGTATTAACAGGTGTAGTCTGTGTTTTGCTTCCTGTCTTTGCTTCCTCTTCCTTGATCTGCTCCATAAGTGCGGTCATGTCGATAAGCATTGAGCCGTTTTCACCGGATACCATGTAGGGAAGCTTTCCGTCCCACTTGTCAATATATTCCATAATGAGCATTTCGGGAGTAAGCTCCTGTGATTTCAGCTTGTAAGCCTCAGCCTCAGCCTCAGCCTTTGCTATGGTCTGTTCAGCCTCAACTCTTACACGCTGGAGATCCTGCTCAGCCTTGAGAGCATTCTGCTGTGCAGTCTGCTTTGCTTCGATAGCAGCATTATATTCAGCTGTAAAATCAAAGGAAATGATATTGAATATCTGTACATCGATACCGTAGCTTGTGATCTTTTCGTTAAGAAGGTCCTTCATCTGATCGCTGATGCTCTGACGCTCGGTGATAAGCTCCTCAGCCGTAAACTTTGCAGTTACAGCCTTTACGCACTCCTGAATAGCGGGTGCGATAATGATGCTTTCATAGTCAAGACCTACATTCTGATAGATAGATGCGGAGCTTTCGTTGCGAACCTTGTAGTTGAGGGCTATTGTACTTGAAACAGTCTGAAGGTCCTTTGATGCAGAGGAACAGTCAACCTCAGATTTAAGAACCATGTTATCTATCTGGATAACGTCCTGAACAAAGGGGATCTTGAAATGAAGTCCCTCAGTAAGAACCTTCTGCTCAACCTTGCCCATTGTGGTAACAACGCCTGTATGACCTGCCTTTACTGTTGTAAAGCTGTTTAAAGCCACAACAAGAACAACAAGTCCGCCTATTACTCCGCCTACGATCTTTCCTGCCTTCTTCCCCGATGGTGAGGAAGCAGTATATACGTTATTATCTGCCATTGTTTATGTATGCTCCTTAATTACGGAGCGCTCCTTTCAAAAAATATGTGTTTCTTATATGCCAAGCTCGTCTTCTTCGTCGATCTCGATATCTGAATAATCATATTCGTGATCGTCCTTGCAGTTACACTTGCATACCTTTGATCCGCAGATATCGTAAATAAGTCTTGCAAGAGTGAAGATGCAGGTAAGAGCGGACAGTACGAGAATAGCGATCTGAACGCAGTTTACACTGTTATTGCAGCGGTCATTCTCCTTTGAAGAGCAAACTGTGCATAATACCTTACCGATTGAATTTTTCATAATGAATACTTCCTTTCATATTATATTTATACCGTCTTTTTATTATTCGGGTGAGAAACTGTTTATCACCACGGGAGCGGTATTATTTATCCTCCAATGAACGAAGAGCCTTTATCTCTTCTCTGTCAACACGTATCTTGCCGTCACGGATAACCTCAACGTCGTCCTTATTGTAGTTTACAGGCGCATCATCGGATTTTTCACGCTTTACCTTAAGATTGCCCGTAAGCAGATTGACCTCCTCAACATAGCCCTTGAAATCGGGAGTTTTAACATAAGCGCCCACCTTAGGAGTTATTTTGAGAAGCTCCTCATAGCAGTCCTGCTCATATTTCAGACAGCACATAAGTCTGCCGCAGGTGCCCGATATTTTTGTGGGATTAAGTGAAAGACCCTGTTCCTTTGCCATTTTGATAGACACAGGCTGAAAATCTCCCAGAAAGGACTTACAGCAGAAGGGTCTGCCGCATACGCCAAGTCCGCCGAGCATTTTGGCTTCGTCACGTACGCCTATCTGTCTCAGCTCGATACGTGTACGGAATACAGATGCCAGATCCTTTACAAGCTCACGGAAATCAACACGGCTTTCGGCTGTGAAGTAGAAAAGCAGCTTATTGTTGTCAAAGGTACATTCAACGTCCACAAGCTTCATATCCAGCTTGTGAGCCGCAATTTTCTCCTGACAGATCTTCATTGCATTTTTTTCCTTGACCTTATTCTGTTCGATAGTTTTAAGGTCTGCAGGGGTAGCACTGCGGATTATCTCCTTTAAGGGCGGTACGATCTTATCGTCCTCTACAAAGCGGTTTTCGATAACTACATCTCCGCACTCAACGCCCCTTGCTGTCTCGACGATCACCTGACCGCCGAGCTTTATTTTTTCCCCTTTGGGTGAAAAGTAATATACCTTGCCCGCACTTTTAAAGCGGACGCCGATAATTTCAGTCATAAACGCTCCATTCTGCCTTTCGGCGTTTTTTTCTATACATTACTTATCATACCATATTTATATGTAAAAGTCAAATGTTTATGTAAAAACAAGCGGTTTATTTTTGTGTTGATAATAACTTGTACATATATATTGAAATGATGTGGGTTATTTTGTTGTAAATGTGGAAAAAACAGTGAAATATTGACAATATAATAATTTAATGTTATCATATTGTTGTAACATATCATAAAATACTAAAGGGAGTGCATTATTAATGAATTTCAAAAAATTATCAGCTGCGGCAGCGGCTTTGCTTATGCTTTCGGGAATGACTGCCTGCGGATCATCATCAGAGAGCGGTTCCGATGAAAAAATTGAAACAGTTGTGATCACCGAGCCGCCTGTATCGGAAACGTCCTCCGATACATCTGCAGAAACAGAAGCAGTATCGGAAAGTGTGGTTTCCTCCGAAACCGAATCGGAGACCTCCTCCGAATCTACTGAGGAGATCGTTACTGAGGAAACATCTGCAGAAGCTGAACCGGTATCCGAAACAGTACCTGAAACATCAGCCGAAAACAATACAGGCGCAGAAGCTGTATCGGGCGGATATTATTCATCATCGGAAACACCTGTTTCCTTCGATCTGGATATGGACGGTACAGATGAAATTATCGAATATGTTATAAGTCCCGATGATACGGAAGGGGAATATTATCTTTCGGTAAATGATATACAGTTCAATCTCTATGATATATGGCCCTATTATGCGCCGATCGACAGGATATGCATATGCGATATGGATACCTCGGATAATTATCACGAGATCGCTGTATCAACATCAGGTCCAAGCGTTGATTATTCAACGGCATTTTTCAGATATGACAGCAACGGTCTTACATATATGGGTGAGGTGGGTGACACCATTGCAGGCGATATGGAATATGAAATGAGTATCGTGGATCAGAACGGTGAGTCTCTGACAGTAAATGGTGACGGTACAGTAACAGCCGCAAAGCGTCTTGATATTTTTCAGACATGGTTTGCATATACCACCTATGAATACAGCAATGAAGCAGGCTGCTTTATTGAGCTTGCTGACTTTTTGTATTATCCCTACGGTGAAGATCGTATGAATGATTATGAATCCGTAAGCACTCAGATCAGCGAAAGCTGGGAGATATCTTCATCAAGAGAGCCGATAAATATTTATTCTGAAATGAGCTTTGAATGTGAGCCTGTTGTCTTTGAGCCTCAGAAGTTTGTGGCTACCGCAACGGATAATATCACCTGGGTATATATCGTAGGCGAAAGCGGTGCAAGCGGCTGGATATACTGTGACGACAGTACTTATTTCAATTACATCGACTCCGTAACAGGTGAAAGCCTTGAAATGCCTTTCGATAACCTGCAGATGTATGATTGATCTTAACGGGAGAAATAAGAAATGAAAAGAGCCTTATCAATTAAGATCAGATGTGTATTGTCTGCGCTGCTTTGTGCACTGATGCTGTGCGGCTGTATGGATATGTATACTCTCATGGAGGATACTCAGTCTGATACATATACAGAGGAATATTCTGATACACTGACAGAATATGATACGGAAACCATATCCGAAACAGATACGGAAACCTTGTCCGAAACGGAAACGAGTACCGAAGCAGAGACGGAAACCGATATATATTCCGAAACAACAGCACAGGAGGTATTTTCCGACACTGCTGCCGAAAGCATTGACAATGATGTAATACTTGAAGAGGGCAGCTATACCACCCCCGAGGACGTAGCGGAATATATCCATACCTTCGGAACTCTTCCAAGTAATTTTATCACAAAAAAGGAAGCCAAAAAGCTTGGCTGGGATTCCTCAAAGGGAAATCTGTGGCAGGTCGCCGACGGAATGAGTATCGGCGGAGACCATTTCGGCAACTATGAGGGACTTCTTCCCGATGCCGAGGGCAGAAAATGGACCGAATGTGATGTAAATTACAACGGCGGCTACAGAGGTGCCGAGCGTATCATTTTTTCAAATGACGGTCTTATCTACTATACAGACGATCATTACGAAAGCTTTACACAGTTATATTAATGAACCGCTGATCAAATCGCTATGGATCTTCAAGCGTCGGGAGCGATGGCTGCGCCGTTAATCAGCGTTTCCTTAAGGCAATAAATACAGTTCAGGTAAGGACCTCGGCTTTTCCTTAATGGGAAATCTGAGGTCCTTCGGTATATTATCATAAAAATAAACAAAATGCGTTTTATCAACATTCCAATGTAGCATTATGACGAATAAAACATGGAATTGTCGATTTTCTATTGACAAGACACCGTTTTAATGATATTATATATTGTGGCTTATTCTATCGTAGCAGAGCTTATTCGGCTGCGGGAATAATACCTTAATTATTAAAAAGGATGGATAAATAATGGGTAATAAAACAGACTTTGACAGAAAGCCTGCCCGATATTCCGACAGCTATTCAGATGAAAGCGATATTTCAGGAATGATCTCATCGGCTATAGCTCAGAAAAAGAAAAAAAAGCGTGCAAAAAAACGCAATAAGGGACTTGTTCTGGGCGGTGCTATAGGCGGAGCGGTACTTCTTCTGGGAATCGGTACTTATGTTATCGGCTGGGTAAACTCAATGGGAAAGTTCCTGCCCAATACATATATCAATGATACAGATGTAAGCGGCATGAATCCCAAGCAGGCAGCTGCCGCAATACAAATGGGTCCTTCATCGGAATATCTTGTTATCAACGGAAGAAATTCCACGATAGAGCATATTCCCCTTGATTATTTCAATTATGAATTTGATGTATATTCCGAGGTCAAAAAGCTTTTTGATGATATTGATTATTCAAAGTGGTTTACATCATACTTCAAGAATACCGATTATTATACAGAGTGTGAAGCTCAGTATGACGCTGAAAAGCTGGAATATATACTGAGAAATACTATCTGGGGAGATACAGACACAGCGGACGCAAAGCTTCGTCACGGCGAGGACGGCTATTATATTCAGCCTGAGGTATACGGTGATACCGTTGATATCGAAAAGCTTGTGGATTATGTTATCACCTCGGTAAATGGCGGTACTCTCAATATCGACCTTACACAGAGCAGCTGCTATTCTGATCCTACCGTTTTTGCGGAGGATCTTACCGAGAAGCTTGAGGATATGAACAAGAACTTCAACTTCACTATTACCTATGACTTTGACTATGCACAGGAAATTCTCACAGGTGCAGATATCTATGAGTGGATGGACGATAACGGCAATATCGACAGAAGCAAGGCAGAGGCTTTTATTGCAAGTCTCGCTGCGAAATACGATACATTCATGAAGGACCGTTCCTTCCGAACAACCGAACGGGGCGTTATCACAATGAGTCAGGGACGATATTCCACAGGTCAGTACGGCTGGTGGATAGATCAGGAAAAGTCTGTTGAAAAGCTTCTTGGATATATCGAAGCCCGTGAAACAAAGACGGTTGATCCTATGTATGTTACGCTTGAATCGGGTTACTGCTACGAGGGCTATGAGTCGGGCAGAACGGAAGATGACGATATCGGTACTACATATATCGAGGTAGACCTTTCAAATCAGAAGATGTGGTATTACCGTGACAGCGAGCTGCTTTTCGAGACAGATCAGATCGTTTCGGGTAAGGCTACAGACGCATCAAGAAAAACACCCGGTGGCGTATACAGTGTATACACCAAGAGCACAAACTATACAATGGTTGCCGCTGACGGTTCATATACCGCAAAGTGCAGCTACTTTATGAGATGCAGCTTTGAGGGTATCGGCTTTCACGACTTAAGCAGAGGCGCTTACGGCGGAGATATCTATATCAACAACGGTTCACACGGCTGTATCAACATGAAATACAGCGAGGTAAAGCAGCTTTATGACCTTGTTGAAAGAGGAACTCCCGTTATTATGTACTATTGATTCAGTAATAGAAAAATCCCGCGGAAATATAATTTCCACGGGATTTTTTACAGCCATTTTATAAATGCTGTCTTGTCATTTCGGTTATATCCTGCCCTTTCGTAAAAACGAAGGGTACTTTCCTTTTTCGAGCCTGTAAGCAGCATAAGCTTATAGCAGCCTTCTTTTTTGGCAATCTCATCGGCGTAGGCAAGGCACGCAGACGCAAGTCCTCTGTTTCTGTATCCGCAGTCGGTTATCACATTTTCGATAAGGGCATATGGCTGCTGACCGTGAGTAAGATTCGGTATTATTACACATACACATGAAGATACTATCTTACCGTCCTCCTCTGCCACTATAATATGATGATTTTCATCCTTGCATATCCTGTTCCACAGTGACATAAGCTTTTCTGTTTTTTCGGGAAAGGGATTATCATGCAGCTGTGTATAAAGGGTCATAAGTCCGTCAAGATCCTGCGGTATTATTTCTCTTATCATATTCATCACCTGAAAAACCGCCGCTGCAAAAAAACAGCGGCGGTCATTTTTGATTATACGTTAGTACTTAAAAGAGCGGTCACCATTGTTCCCGAATAGGAAGCAAGTCTGCCGTCACGGTCATATGTACCGTTCATTTCAAACTTAGCGGCAGCATTGATATCCTGTGCCTTGTTTACTGTCTTTGCGCTTATTGAATAATTTCCTCCGAAAACATTCTTTACGTCCTGAGGATCAGCCTTGCTGAGCTTGTCCTTATCAACGGAAAGAGTATTGTCATCATTGATGGAAATGCCTATTCTTGAAAGAGAATTCTTATAAGAGGACATAGTTTTGCCCATAGCCTCTCCTCTGTCAAGAGCAACGGAGCTTTTAGAATCCTTAAGAGCATTTACCGTATCGTTATAATCATTCACGAAATCGGAAACGTTCTTGGATATTGCTTCAATATTATACTTGCCCTTATTATCCTTTGCAAAGGTATCGCCTGCCGCAAGTCTGCCTGCTGACTTTTCAAGTGCAGCTGCACTTTCCGCAACCAGCTTTTCCTTTTCGGAATTCTTTTCATCTCTTCTGCCGAAAAGCTTTTCGGCGATCTTATTAACTTCGGAATTTTTATTGGCTAAAGGGTTCTGCTTGTTTACAGCGGAATTTCTCAGCGCATCGGAAAGCGCAGAGGGATCCTTGCTGATATTGCCGTTGGGGTTTTTCATTGAATTTCCGTAATAGGAATTCATGATATAACTGTTGATACCTGATACTACTGACATAGAATTACCCTCCCATACAATTTTTCTGAATTAAGTATATACTATTATGAATGATTTGTCAAGTGTATCTGCACTTATTTTTTATTATCCATAAGAGTTTTTGCTGTTGCAAGCATAAGCTTTATTCTGTTTTCCTGATTTACCCTTGTTGCGCCCGGGTCATAATCTATTGCAACGATATTTGCCTCGGGATGAACCATTCTCAGCTTTCTTACCATGCCCTTGCCTACGATATGATTAGGCAGACAGCCGAAGGGCTGAGCACATACTATATTAAGTACGCCTGTATTGATAAGCTCCACCATTTCAGCGGTGAGAAGCCAGCCCTCTCCCATTTTATTTGCATCGGAAACATAGGGCATTGCGTTTTTCTTTGTCTCCTCAAAATGAGCGGGAGGACGGAAACGTGTCTGTTCAACTGCCTTTATCATCTTGTCCTGAATCACTAAAAGGAATTTTTTTACTGCACTCGTGGCAATAAATTTCTTGTAGCGTACATGATAAAGCTGTGTATCAACAATATGATGATCGCTCATGAACAGTATAAAATCAAGAAGTCCCGGCACTACGACCTCTGCGCCCTCGCTCTGCAGAAAGGCTTCAAGGTCATTGTTTCCCAGAGGTGCATATTTGATGTAGATCTCGCCTACGATACCTACTCTGATACGCTCCTCCTTGCGATAGGGGATATTTTCAAAATCACGGAGAATCTGAAGCGCTCTTGCGGAAAAGCCCTTCATTGAAAATTTCATTTCAACAAGCTTTTCTGTCCATGTATCGATAAGCTTATCTGTATCGCCCTTGTTCACCTCATAGGGACGTACCTGATTTGCTGCAAGCATGATAAGGTCACCGTAGCAGATAGCCGTTCCAAGCTGCATAAGAAGCTTTGCATCAAGCTTGAAGCCGGGATTTTTTTCCATTCCCGATGTATTCAGCGAAATAACGGGTACATACTCCATACCGTTATTTTTAAGAGCTTTTCTAAGGAGATTTATATAGTTTGAAGCACGGCAGCCGCCGCCTGTCTGAGTTATCATAAGCGCTGTCTTGTGAAGGTCATATTTGCCTGACTTAAGTGCGTCTATCATCTGACCGATAACAAGAAGCGCAGGATAACAGGTGTCATTATGTACATTTCTCAGACCCTCGTCAACGATACGTCTGCCCGTTGTTTTAAGAAGCTCTACTTTATAGCCGTTATTATTGAAAATTCTTTCAAGTAAGGTAAAATGAATAGGAAGCATCTGAGGTATGAGAATAGTATATTCCTGTCTCATTTCCTCGGTAAAGAGAAGTCGTCCCTTTTCATCATAAATAAGCTGTGCCATTAAAAAATCAAATCCTCATTCCATTACAATATGCCTTTCGGCAAACTTACAAATATACTATATTATTATACAACCTTTTCACTGCCGTGTCAATAAGCAAATCGACTTTTTCTCCGTTTTTTCGCTTTCCTTAATATTGTGTTAATATTCAGCTTACTTAAAATTATCCGCATCTGACAATCTGTTTATTTGATTTTCATTATCAACAAAAAAAATATGTGATATTTATACAATATTGATACGTTAAAATTAGCAAAAACTGTTGACATAGCTTATAGAATTTGTTATAATTATTGTAATTGCAAATGATAGTGTCAATGCATACCGCAAAATGGGGTATATTTGCACACTGTAATGCGGCACAGCCGTATTTTATGCAGGCGGAGGTCTGTTTCAGGGGGGCTATGGACAGTTTCCGCACTATATTGGCATTTCATTTATTCTTCCCGCTGCTGTAAGCTCCGCACATCTCTGCGGATAAAGCACCGAAAGGCATTTATGTGGGGTTTACAGCAGTGAGAAGCATACAACAAGTCAGAAAGGAATGATCTTTCAAATGGAAATGATAAACGATTACGGCCGCTACAGGGATAACTGCAGCCGGTTCCTTCAGGAATATACCGAAAAATATCTTCCCGAGGGACAGCTTGTGTGTCATCCGCTGATAAAGGATCTTATCTTTGCGGTCTGCTCCGATGAAGAGGCTAAACGCAATGACGCTACTATCTGCCGACTTTCAGACATGATGCTTATGTCCGAGGACGGCGAAAACGACTGGAAGCCGTTCAAGCTTGCCGAAGCAAGAGAAATCGCAAGTGTAAACGAGCATATTTTCCTTTCAGACCTGCTTTTTACAAGTACATTTATCGCTCATGACTGGATGATCGACGGTAAACACGATCAGCTTATCGTAAGCGAACAGTATATGCGTGAGCATAACAAGCCCTATGCTCCCGTAACTCCTCTTACAAATATGCGAATGAAGATCAAGAAGATCATCAACCCACGCTTCTGGAAAGAGGGTACTCTTGAAAATCCTGCTATTGTCACTATTGATGATATCCAGCAGATACTCGATGAATATCTTAACGAAAAGCTTTCCGCTTTCCCTGTTCTGTCCTCTGCCGACAGCATAAAGCTGCCTGTCGGTTCTGTAAATGCAGTAGTTTCGGGAAACAGCGCAAAGAAGCTTAAAATGGAAAATGCCCTGAATGCCGTTTACGAGCTTAAGGCAAAAATGGAAGAGATACAGCCTATTTTCACAGCTATCGGCTTCGGTATGACCGTAAGCGGATATACCATCAAATTCGCTGTTGCCGCTCTTCAGAAAAATGATATTGAGATCAATGCCGCAGAATTCAGAAATACATATTATATGCCCGAATTCTCCGCACTTGCGCAGGAACATTCCGTTGATGATGAGCTTGAATGTATCAAGAAGGCATTCATCAAGGCATATACAAAGAATAACAAATGCGGATTTACATATGCGGAAGCAGATAACAAGGCATATAACGAAAAGCTTAAGGCTATCGAGGATTCCGATATGACAGGCAATGAGATACTTGCCGCTGCCGCAGATATCCTTTCAGAAAAGCCTGCCGACAGCGCTGTATTCAGAATGCTGTATGCAAACTTCTCCGCAGATTCCGAAAGCATATCCGCTGCCGAGGAATTCTGGTTCGGCAAAAAGACAGCATATTCCGATGAAGCTCTCAACAAGCGTCTTTCGGATAACTATGTTTCTGCCGATATGAAGGACGAAAGCGGCTTTACCTGCGGAATGGAAAAAGCAAAGGTGATCCGCAGCAATGTAAAAAATGCCGCAGATAAGTATCGTTTTTCGGATTGTCCGCTTATTGCTGAGCTTGATTCATATATCGAGGAGCTTGACAAGAAGCAGCGCACCTACAACGGAACTGTATTCGCTTCCGCCGATGAGATGAAAAAGGCTATGGCAAACGAGCTTGAGCTTAAAAAGCTCTGCACAGACCTTACCGCTCTTGATAAGAATGAGCTTGAAAAGCTCCGTAAATATATCTATGATTCAACTGCCGATGACAAGACCAAAGCAAAGTATCTTGTAAAGGTCAAGGTGGCAATGAATAACTGTGAGGAAAACGCTCTTGCTCAGATGTGTCTGGGTCTTGCGGCTCTTTCCGCAGATGAAGCTTCCGAGCTTATCAACAAGATAAAGTCCTCAGGCTATGACGAGATTGTTGCAAAATCATATATTTCCGCTGTTGAGGACAGGATAATCTCCGCTCAGGCTGAGGAGCTTACCGCTGAATTCAAGGATATTGAAAATAAATCCGCTGCTGAGATCGATGCTCTTTATAAAAAGACCGAAAGCGGAAGCAGCTGTGATATGCTCAAAAAGCATTTCCTCAGAAAAGCTCAGTCCGCAAAGAATAATATCGCCCGCAAGGAGCTTGATTCCCTCTGCGCAGGTCTTGACGGCATGGATAAGGCAAAGCTTGCCGAGCTTAAAAAGTCTGTTGAGGATAAGGGTTATTCTCCCTATGTTTCGGGTGCATATATCAGAAAGATCGCAGGCTATATTGATAATTACGATAAAAAAGAGGTCGATGCTCTGTTTGCCGATATTTCCAAGGCTGACAAGGCTGC
Source organism: Oscillospiraceae bacterium (assembly GCA_017481565.1). GTDB lineage: Bacteria > Bacillota > Clostridia > Oscillospirales > Ruminococcaceae > RGIG4694. Next base: position 27,194 of record JAFUOZ010000062.1, read on the forward strand.
TCTGGATAAGCTGAGAAGCATTATCAACGAGGGCAAATATGCTACCGAGCTTACAGATCCCTATATTTCAAAGATATCCGAGCGTGAAAAGGCTATCGAAAATGAAGCTGTCATCGCAAGATGCGAAAAGATCAGAACTATGGATAAGGCTGATCTTGCACTTATCAAGGCTGATTTCACAAGCGGCAAATTCGATTCATCTATCACAGATAAGTATTCCGCCCATATCTCCGCACGTGAGGTTGAGCTTGAAAAGGCTGAAATTGCAGATATGTGCAAGGATATCGCCAAGCTTGGAAGAGAAGAGCTTGACAAGCTTGAAAAACAGCTTAGCAATGAAAAGTACAACAAGGAGCATACTGCAGAATATATCAAAAAGATCGGTGAACGCAGGATCGCTGCAGAAAAGGAAGAGCTTGCTGAGCTTTGCAAGGGCATTTCCGAAATGAAGGCTGAGGAGCTTACCAAGCTTTCGGAAAAGCTTTCCGATAATAAATTCCACAAGGAATATACCGAGGAATATTTTGCTAAAATTAAAGAGCGCAGGATTGCTGTTGAAAAGGCTGAGATCGCTGATATTGCAAAGGGTATCGCTGCTGCTGACAAGGCTGCTCTTAAGGCTATCTCCGATAAGCTTTCCGACGGAAAATATAACAAAGAATATACCGCTGCTTACTTTGAGCAGATCAAAAAGCGTCAGATCGAGCTTGATAATGCCGAGGTTGCCGAGCTTTGCAAGAACGTAGGCACTATGAACCGTGCAGATCTTAAGATACTTTCCGAAAAGATATCTGACGAAAAATACAACAAGGAATATACAAAGCAGTTCTTTGACAAGATCGCCGCAAGAGAGATCGAGCTTGACAAAGCCGAGCTTACCGAGCTTTGCAAGAACGTTGCCACAATGGCAAAGGCTGATCTTGAAAAGCTTATGAAGCAGATCTCCGAAAAGTACAAGAAGGAGACCTATGCTCCCTTTGCAGATAAGATTCGTGCAAGAGAGATCGAGCTTATGAAGAATGAGCTTGAAAATCTCTGCAAGAATATCCCCTCAACACCCAGAGCCGAGCTTTCCAAGCTTAAAGAGGCTCTTAAGAGCGGTGAATTTGATAAGGAGCTTTCAGCTAAATACATCTCACAGATCGAACAGCGTGAAGCGGCGCTTATCAAGACCGAGGTTGAAACACTCTGCAAGAATTTCGCAGCCAAGGATAAGGAAGGTCTTATCAAGCTTAAGCGTTCACTTACAGAAACTCCCGAATTTGCGGCAGCTGCCAAGTCATATATCGAGCAGATAGATACACGTCTCAAGAAGCTTGACAAGGAAGAATTCGATAAGATGATGACTTCTATCGACAAGATGAATTCCGAGGTGCTTGAAAAGTTCCGCGAGAACGTTGAAAAGCGCAAGCCTGCTCTTGAAAACGCTGTTTATATCAATACTATGCACAGCATTGATATGAGATTCGATCAGCTTGAAAAGGAAGAGCTTGCTAAGCTTTGCAGCAATGTTCAGACTATGACTATCGAGCAGATAGGTGCAGCGCTCAATACTATCGAGGATAAGGGATATGACACCAAGAATGCAGCTCCCTTCATCAAGAAGCTCAATGATGCCGCTACCAATATCCATGTAAAGAATCTTTCCGCTATCACAGATAATCTTAACGGACTTACAAAGCCTGAGCTTATCGCTGTTCTGGATAAGATCGTTGATTACGGTCACGGCTGTCCCGAGGATATGAAGAAACGCTATGAGGGCAAGGTCAATTCCAAGATACGTGAGGTTGAGGATAAGCAGGTTGAGGCAATGTGCCGCAATCTCAATAATATGACCATGAAGTCCACTTTAGAGCTTATCGACAAGATCAAAGCTATGGATATTGATGATTCTGCCAAGACAAGACATATCAATACCTGCAAGCTCCACATTACCAATGACAAGGTAAACGAGCGCAAGGAATATACGGCAAAGCTGCAGAAGGATATGACCGACAACGGTCTTACAGATGCATTCTTTGTTATTCCTACATCAAAGTCATTCGATAATTACTTTGTACATATGAATGACAGCTTTGCAAAGACAGGTGAATTTGAGCTTCCTCTCGTTCTCCATAAGGTGAACCCCAACAACTTTGAAGAGGGCTTTGTATTCACTATGGATAACGTATTCTGCCGCAACAAGAACGGACTTATCACCAAGAAATCCATTGATGAGATCGCTTCCTTCTCAGGAAAGAAGGCACTGTTCGGCGGCGGTACACTTAAGCTTATGGATAAGGATAACATTTCAACTGAGCTTCCAAACAACGGCTTCAAGCCAAGCAATGTTGAAACAGTTGCAAAGGTACTCAATCAGCTGCTTGGATATATCAACGAACGCAGACAGGCAGAAAAGATGCGCATAATCGAGGAAAATGCAAACAGAATGAATTCTATGAATGAGCCTGCTCCCGTTCCTGCGCCTGCGCCCAAGCCTGCTGCGCCTGCACCTGCACCTGCTGCGGCAAAGCCTGCGCCTGTTCCCGTACAAAGCTCCGATATCAAGCCTCTTAAGCCTATCGAGCCTTTGAAGGAAACGGTAAATGATGTTGTTGCCAAGGCTGAGGTTGAGGTTATCAAGCCTATCAAGCCTATTGAGCCTATCTCAACCGACAGCGGCATTGTCAAGCCTGCTGCGCCTGCACCTGCACCTAAGCCTGCTGCGGCTCCTGCACCTGTGCCTGCGCCTGCACCTGCACCCAAGCCTGCAGCACCTGCACCCAAGCCTGCAGCACCTGCACCCAAGCCTGCAGCACCTGCACCTGTGCCTGCACCTAAGCCTGCAGCTCCTGCGCCTGCTCCTGCACCTAAGCCTGCAGCTCCTGCGCCTGCTCCTGCATCGGCTAAGCCTATAAAGATGAAGTTCTGCGATCAGTGCGGTGCTAAGATAACAAGCGATACAGCTAAATTCTGCAGTGAATGCGGAAATAAGATCGCAAGATGAATTGACAGGAAATAGTATTATCAACAAACGCTGATAAGCGGTTCATTAAAGCTCCCTTCGGAATAAGGCTGTTCCGTGGGGAGCTTTTTCGTATATATGATCGTATATGATTGAAAAAAGGCGATACCGTCAAAAATGCGGTATCGCCTGAATTAATATGCTGTTATAAAACCGGTCAGAGCATTATATAATACTGTCTTGGATCTGATTTATTGATCTTTACAAGAACCTTTCCGTCGGCAAATTTCTGCTTGGGATTTGTAGGCAGATTCTTTGCACGGAATTTGTATTTCTTTCCGTTTGCGGGATTTCTCCATTCACAGAAAAGATTGTAGTGAACTGCGGAAGTACCGCTTCCTACGAAATATTCATTAATACTTGTCAGGTCAGCTGTGATGGTTTCGCCCTTTTCGATCATTATATCATTTGCAAGGGCATATCCGCCTGTGATAAGGAAAAGTGCTGCCGCAATAAATAAAAGTGTGGGAAGCATTGTAAAGATAAAGTTTTCAAGGGGAGTGTTATCGTCGCTTACAAGAGGCTTGATAACGACAAAGTTTACTACAAGTCCTGCGCCGAGAAATAAAACTGCTACGACAAATGAAAGAATTGCCGAATGAAGATTTTCATGTCTTTTCATTGGATAATACCTCCATCATTTATGCTTTGTTTATACATTGAATCTGAACAGAACGATATCTCCGTCCTGCATTACGTATTCCTTGCCTTCTGAACGGACAAGACCCTTTTCCTTTGCAGCTGCCATAGTACCGCATTCCATAAGATCGTTGAATGCAACTACTTCTGCACGGATAAAGCCCTTTTCAAAATCGGTATGGATCTTTCCTGCCGCCTGAGGAGCCTTTGTACCCTTTGTGATAGTCCATGCACGTACCTCAGGCTGACCTGCGGTAAGGTATGAGATAAGACCGAGAAGAGAATATCCCTCCTTGATGATCCTGTCAAGTCCCGAAACCTCAAGACCAAGCTCCGAAAGGAACATTTCCTTATCCTCGTCGTTCATATCGGATATTTCGGCTTCAAGCTGAGCGCATATGGGGAGTACAGCTGCCTTTTCTTCCTCTGCGATAGTACATACGGTCTTATAATGCTCGGAAGTCTCGATATTGTTCTTGAAATCGTCCTCGCAGAGATTTGCCGCATAGATAACAGGCTTTGCGGAAAGCAGGGGAGTTGTCTTGATAAGCTCAGCCTGTTCCTCGGTAAAGCCGAAGGAACGTGCGGAATGTCCTGCTTCAAGATGTGCCTTAAGCTCTTCAAGGAAGTCGATCTCGGTCTGAAATTTCTTATCGCCCTTGACCATTTTCTTTGCACGGTCTATTCTGCGGTCGATAAGCTCGATATCGGAGAAAATAAGCTCCAAATCTATAGTTTCGATATCTCTTCTTGGATTGATATTCCCGTCAACGTGGATAATATTTTCGTCCTCAAAGCAGCGTACAACGTGAACGATAGCGTCAACCTCGCGGATATTTGCAAGGAACTTGTTTCCGAGACCCTCACCCTTTGACGCACCCTTTACAAGACCTGCGATATCAACAAATTCAAGTGTTGCGGGGGTGAATTTTGCAGGATTATACATATCCCTGAGCTTGTCAAGTCGTTCATCGGGTACTGAAACTATGCCTACATTTGGCTCGATAGTACAGAACGGATAATTTGCTGATTCTGCTCCTGCATTGGTAAGAGCATTGAAAAGAGTACTTTTTCCCACATTGGGGAGACCAACCATACCTAACTTCATTATTAATATTCCTTTACCTTATATTATTATTGCATGTTCATTTCATCAAACATGAGACTGTCAAGATATTCCTCGGGATCAAACTCCTCATTGGATTCAACTGCCTTTACCTTTGCAGCCTTCTTTGCCTTTGCCTTTGTAAAGGCTGTACCCATGATGATACCCAGAACAAATGCTCCTACTGCGATGATTACGGCAATTCCCTTTGAAAGAGTGATCTCCTCCTTGGCTTTTTTGTCAACTGTGGAAATGATTTCTTCAAGCATTGTTAATTCCTCCTAAAAAACAGATTATCCAATATAGTACATTTATTATACAACTTTTCTTCCGAAAATGCAATAGATAATTTTAATTTTCGTAAAAAAAATCAGCATTTATTAATTTTTAATAAGTATATCTGTTGATATTTTTTTCAAAAATGCAGATGTTATACAAATGTATATCTCTGCGGCATAAAAATGCACCTGCAAGTCAGATGAATTGCAGGTGTTTTTTATATCCGATCAGTCATCAAGGCACTCGTCAAGTGTTCTGATGATATTTTCCTTATCCATTCGCTGACCGATAAATACCAGCTTGATCTCACGGTCGCCGTATTTCTCGTCCCAGTCATCTGCAATATCGGGGTACTGCATAAGAAGCTCCTGACGCTGATCCTCGGGAGCAGCCGCAAACCACTTGCCCGATTCTGTAGCGGTGATCTGTACGCCAGCCTGCTCAAAAATATATGCGCTGTCGGGACTGTCTGAGAACCAGAGCATGCCTTTGCAGCGGATAACTCCCTTGGGCCAGTTCTCTGCCCATTTCTGAAGCTTATCCTGATTGAAGGGACGGCGGCGGCGGTATACGAATGTTCCTATACCATATTCCTCTGCTTCGCCTTCTCCGTGGTGGTGGTGATGATGACAGCAGCAGTGAGGATCGTCACATTCACCCTCATGGTCATGATGATGATGCTCATGGTCGTGGTCACAGTGACAGTCATGCTCCTCATGGTCACAGTCGTGGTCATGGTGGTGATGATGCTCGTGTTCATGCTCATCTGCGCCCTTTTCGTATGCCTGCGCCCAGCCTGCTGAGGTGACAGCCTCTTCAAAGTCATAGCACTTTGTATCGAGGATATCGGAAACGGGTACCTTTCCGAAGCTTGCTTCTATGATCCTTGCCTTAGGCTGAAGTGTGCGTATCATAGCCTTTACACGTCCAAGCTGTTCAGCGTCTACCTTGTCCACCTTGTTGAGTATGATAGTGGAGCAGAATTCTATCTGCTGGATAAGAAGATTTTCAATATCCTCTTCCTCAACATCATCACTTAAAAGTGCGTCACCGCAGCCGAACTCGGTTGCCATTCTAAGTGCGTCAACTACTGTGACGATATTGTCAAGACGGCAGATAGCAGGATAGTTCTTGTTTACCTTACCTTCGAGAACGGAGATAGACTGTGCGATAGGCATAGGCTCGCAGATTCCGCTTGCTTCTATAAGGATATAATCAAATCTGCCCGATTCGATAAGCTCGGTGATCTGATTCATAAGGTCTACCTTAAGAGTACAGCAGATACAGCCGTTTGACAGGGGAACGAGGGTATCGTCCTTCTGGGTCACTGCTCCGCCCTTCTGGATAAGCTCGGCATCGATATTTATCTCGCCTATATCATTTACGATAACGGCAGCCTTATATCCCTCCTGATTTGTGAGAACATGATTGATAAGAGTAGTTTTTCCTGCACCTAAATAGCCTGTAAGAAGGGTGATAGGTACGATCTTGCGATTTGCAGCCATATATTTTCAGATCCTTTCAAATAATATGTTTTAAAAAATACCAAAGAATATTATACCATATTTTTTCACGGTTAGCAAGTGCTTTCACTTATTTTTCAGAAAAAATGTATATTTATATGATGTATATCCATATATATAATTATAAAATCATGCTGAGACAAGGCGGAACGGAGGATATTATGGGACTGACAGCTGAAAGCATGGGCGCAGGTGCGGCATGGGAGGAGCATGTAAGCAGGCAGGAGGGGGACATAACTGTCGCTCTTGCAGGAAATCCCAATGTGGGAAAATCTACCGTATTCAACGGTCTGACGGGACTTGACCGTCACACAGGGAACTGGACGGGGAAAACCGTTTCCGCCGCTGAGGGTATATGCACGGTAAATGGTCAGCGGTATATTATTGCCGATCTTCCCGGTACATATTCACTGCTTGCAAATTCAGCAGAGGAGGAGCTGGCAAGGGATTACATATGCTTTGAAAAGCCTGACGCTGTGATAGTTGTGTGTGACGCTTCCTGTCTTGAAAGAAATCTTAATCTGGTATTGCAGATAATGGAAATAACTCCCAATGTGGCAGTATGTGTAAATCTTATTGACGAGGCGGAGAAAAAGGGGATAACCGTTGACGGTGATAAGCTGGAGCGGCTTCTGGGCGTGCCTGTGTGTATGACTGCCGCAAGGGACGGAAAGGGTCTTGACAGGCTTATTGAGCGTATTCCCGAGGCTGTGGGTAAAAAAGCGTATGCTCCTCCTGTGATATATCCCGAAAATGTGGAGAGGGCGGCTGAATATATATCTGAGCTGCTTGCCCCTGAGCTTAAGGGGAGGATACCTTTGCGGTTTGCGGCTTTGCGTATGCTGGACAGTGACAGCTCCATGACGGCTTCCCTTAAAAAGCATATGGGTATATCGGCTTCGGTCATAAAAAAGATATCCGCTTATGCTTCGGGGGTTGGCTGCGGTGTATACAGAGAGTGCAGAGAATGCTCCTGCTGCGGTGAGCGTATCAGGGATATGATTGTCTCCTCGGTAGTACAGAGGGGAGCGGAGCTTGCTTCGGAATGTGTGCATACCGAAAAGGAAAAATACTATGAGCGTGACAGGAAAATAGACAGGGTGCTTACTCATCGTATCTGGGGAGTTCCCGTTATGCTTATGATACTGCTGCTTATTTTCTGGATAACCGTTTCGGGAGCAAATTATCCCTCGGCGGTGCTTTTTTCGGGCTTTTCATGGCTTGGGGAGCGTATTTCGGCGGCTCTTGCGGCGGCGGAGGCTCCGCGGTGGCTTTCGGGAATACTTACTGACGGGATATACAGGGTGCTTACATGGGTCATTTCCGTTATGCTGCCGCCTATGGCAATATTTTTTCCCCTGTTTACTCTTATGGAGGATTCGGGGTATCTTCCCCGTGCGGCGTTCAATCTTGACGGATATTTCAGGCGCTCAGGCTCATGCGGAAAGCAGGCGCTTACCATGGCTATGGGACTTGGCTGCAATGCCGCAGGGATTACAGGCTGCCGCATTATCGATTCACCGAGAGAACGGCTTATAGCAATACTCACAAACTGCTTTGTGCCATGCAACGGAAAATTCCCCACTCTTACGGCTGTGATATCCATGTTTATTGCGGGACTTGGGGCAGGGGTATTTTCGGGTCTTATATCGGCGGCGGTGCTTACGGCTGTTATCGCTGGGGGAGTTATAATCACCCTTATCATATCGGGCATACTTTCAAAAACTCTTTTAAAGGGAGAAAGCTCCTCGTTTACGCTGGAGCTTCCCTCATACCGCAGACCGCAGATAAGAAAGGTGATAGTCCGCTCGCTGCTTGACAGGACGGTGTTTGTTCTGGGCAGGGCGGTCATATCCGCTGTTCCTGCAGGGGTGCTTATATGGATATGCGCAAATGTTAC
>JAFUOZ010000063.1 GCA_017481565.1 Oscillospiraceae bacterium
GCTGAAAAGCAACAGATTTACAGTCTGCCCCCTTTGGCCACTCGGGAACTCCTCCGCAGAGTGTCTGTACATTATGTACAGGCTATATAAACCATACCTTTATAATAAGGCATGAAATGGAGCTGGTGGACGGACTCGAACCCCCGACCTGCTGATTACAAATCAGCTGCTCTACCAACTGAGCTACACCAGCATATCTTAGCATATCGCTATGATAACCAACAGCCTGTTTATTATACCACGTTAATAACGAACTGTCAATAGCAAATTTCATAATTTACATTTTATTCACACTCATTCATACGGTAAAGTCGGGGCGACAGGACTTGAACCTGCGGCATCTTGGTCCCAAACCAAGCACTCTACCAAACTGAGTTACGCCCCGATTTACTATCAAAGCGTTATCCGTAACGTGACAGCTTTATCATTATATAATAAATAATCCTGTTTGTCAACTGTTTTTTTGAAAATAATTACTTCTTGTTATATTTTCACAATTCAGGTATATCCTATATAAAGTGTGTTTGTTGGTTTTTAAGCATGTTATAAATGCATGTTCATGTGCATAATAAATCTGCGGAAAGTTTACTGCACATTTTTTTCTTTCAGAAAGCTGTCGTTATGGGGGATATGTGAAACCTGTTTACTTTGGGGTTACATTTTTGAAATAATGTAATCAAATTGATACTTGAATTGTTAAAAATAACAAAAATCAAGGAAATAATTATCAAAAGCACCAAATTGAACAAAAAGTTGGTGAAAATATTTCGTTTGTTGTTGCATTTTCACGCAAATAATGGTATAATACTATTTAATAATCTACAAGGAAAAGAGGAATTATATTGCGGATCAGGTTTTTAAGCAAAATGGTGAAAGACGAGCTTGCTTTTCTTGTTCCGAAAGCACTTCTGATCGACCTTGTTGTTTTTCTTGCCGCACTGCCCTTTTTCGGCTTGGATACCGGAATACCCCTGGGACTGCTCATCGGCACTGCTGCTATGACCGTAAACATCGCTGTTCTCGGTTATGCAACGGAACGGACGGTGGAGCGTCCTCTTAAACAGGCGAAAAGATATATGTTTTCCTTTTACCTTTTAAGAATGGTATTTCTGGGGGCGGTCATTGTCGCAGGCTTCAAGTTTGAATTTCTTAATCCTGCGGCGGTTTACCTGCCTCTTTTATACCCTAAGCCGATACATACCGCAGATGCGGTCTTAAAAGCGAGGAAAGGAGGATAACGCACTATGGAAATAGAAGTATTGGGTCCCCGAAAAATAATAACCTTTATGATCGGAGACACGGAAATAGCTATTTCCGAAACCCTTGTGACCGGCTGGATAGTTATAGCTGCCCTCACTGTGCTTCTTTTGTGGCTTACACATGATATGAAAGTAGTCCCGGAAAAGAAAAGACAGGTGCTGGCAGAATGGATAGTCGACTTCTTTGAAAAGACAGTCATTGATTCGATGGGTAAGAAAATGCTGAATTTTGCACCTTATATCGCTGCACTTTTCTGCTTTGCTCTTTTCGGAACTCTGCTCAGTCTTTTCGGACTCCGCAGCATGACTATTGATATCAACTGCACAGGAACTTGGGCGATGATAACTTTTGTACTGATAACCTACTGGAAGATCAGGACAAACGGTCTCGGCGGATATCTGAAAAGCTTCACCGAGCCTGTATTCGTCATCACACCTATTAACATTCTCAGCGAGGTGGCAACACCCCTCTCAATGGCACTCCGTATGTTCGGTAATATTTCGGGCGGTATGATCATTTCATCACTTATCTATGCTGCTCTTACCTTACTCAGTAATGCCTTTTACGGTCTTATCGGAATATATTTTGAGCATTTCAAGATATTCCAGATCGGTATACCCGCAGTTGCATCGATCTATTTCGATCTCTTCTCGGGTGTGATCCAGTCTTATGTATTCATTATGCTCACCATGGCATATGTTGGAGATGCGGCAGGCGGACCGCAGGAAGAATAATTCCGTCTGTATTTTATCGAAAGGAAAGGTATTTTTATTATGGAAACTCAGGGAATGACTCTTGAACAGACAACCTTAATCGCAAAGGCTATCGTTCTGGCAGGACAGGGCATCGGCGCAGGTCTTGCTCTTATCGCAGGTATCGGCCCCGGTATCGGTGAAGGCTACGCAGTAGGAAAGGCTATCGAAACTATCGGCAGACAGCCCGAAGCAAAGAGTGCCGCTACATCAACAATGTTTATCGGATGTGCTATCGCCGAGTCAACAGGTATCTACGGTCTGCTTATCGGTCTGGTACTCTGCTTCGTTAATCCCTTCCTCAAGCACCTTACTGTTTAATATCTCCGTTCACGGAAAATATGATAAAAACGGGAATCGGAGGCTTGAAACATTAATATGGAAAATATAAATTTTGAATTTCTGAGTATCGATCCGGTCACCATAATCGGCGTACTCTGCAATACCATGATCCTCTTTCTCGTTTTCAAGTTTGTTCTTTTCAAGAGAGTCAAGGCTGTTGTGGAAAAACGCCGCGAGGAAATTTCCAAGACCTATAAGGAAGCCGACGCTGCTCTTGAAAGTGCAAAAATGAAGGAAGACGAGTATACCGAAAAGCTTTCATCGGCTAAGGAGGAGTCCGCTGAGATCGTCAAGAACGCTACAGTAAGGGCAACTCAGCGCTCCGATGAGATCATCGCAGCCGCTAAGACCGAGGCTATGAATATCACAGCCAAGGCAAATGCGGATATCGAAGCTGAAAAGAAACGTGCAGTCAACCAGATCAAGGACGAGATCTCAGGTATTGCCGTATCTATCGCCGAAACAGTGGTTTCCAGACAGATCGACAATGATGCAGATCAGGACAGACTGATTGATGAGTTTATTGCGGGAATCGGTGATGCAACATGACGGGAAGCATTGAAAAGGTTTATTCCGAGGCTCTTTATGAGCTGGCTAAGGAGGAGGGCTCTCTGGGGGTGATCTCCGAGGAGCTTATCGCCGTTTCGGGCATCTTCTCCGAAAATGCCGAGCTTTACGATATTCTTTCCGCCCCTACCGTTACCGATAAGGAAAAAACGGAGCTTTTAGACAGCATCTTCGGCGGAAAAATATCCGTTACTGCTCTTGATTTTCTCTGCCTTGCAGCTTGTAAGGGAAGGATCAGGAATTTAAGCGGAATTGCAGAGGCTCTCCGCACTCTCCGCTATACAGAAGAGGGTATCATGGAGGTCACCGTCACTACGGTACGTGCTCTTTCCGACGCTCAGCGCACAAAGCTTAAGGAAAAGCTGGAAGCAAAGTACGGAAGAAAGATCATCATGACCGAAAAGACCGACCCCGATATGCTGGGCGGTGTTATCGTGACCTGCGGTGATACTATGCTCGACGGCTCTGTACGCACAAAGCTCGATAATATGCGTACTCAGCTGAAGAATATTATTGCATGATTTTACTAATAAAGAATAAACAGAAAGCGGTGTTAAAATGGATCTGCGCCCTGATGAAATAACGGGTATAATTAAAAACCAGATTAAAAACTTCCGCAATAAAATAGAGCTTACCGACGTTGGTACTGTTGTTACCGTAGGTGACGGTATCGCACGTATCCACGGACTTGACAACTGTATGTCGGGTGAGCTTCTTGAATTTGAAGGCGGAATATATGCCATGGCCCTTAACCTTGAACAGGACTTTGTCGGCGCCGTAATGCTCGGTTCCGATTCAGGCATCAAGGAAGGCGATACCGTAAAGCGTACAGGAAGCGTTGTTTCCGTTCCTGTAGGCGATGATATGCTGGGAAGAGTTGTCAATGCTCTCGGTCAGCCTATCGACGGCAAGGGTGCTATCCTTACCGAGGAGAAAATGCCCATCGAAAAAATCGCTCCCGGTATTATTACAAGAAAGTCGGTAAACCGTCCTCTGCAGACAGGTATCAAGGCTATCGACTCTATGATACCTATCGGAAAGGGTCAGCGTGAGCTTATCATCGGTGACCGTCAGACAGGTAAGACGGCTATCGCTCTGGATACTATCATCAACCAGAAGGGCAAGGACGTTATCTGTATCTATGTTGCTATCGGTCAGAAGCGTTCCACCGTTGCAAACGTTGTTGATATTCTGGAAAAGGGCGGTGCAATGCCCTATACCATCGTAGTTTCCGCTACTGCCTCGGAGCTTGCTCCCCTGCAGTATATCGCACCATATTCGGGCGTTACAATGGCGGAATACTATCTTTCAAAGGGAAAGGACGTTCTCTGTGTATACGACGACCTTTCAAAGCACGCAGTAGCTTACCGTGCACTGTCTCTGCTTCTTAAGAGACCTCCCGGACGTGAAGCATATCCCGGAGACGTATTCTATCTCCATTCACGTCTCCTCGAACGTGCGTGCTGCCTTAACGAAAACTACGGCGGAGGCTCTATCACAGCTCTCCCCATTATCGAAACACAGGCAGGCGACGTTTCTGCGTATATCCCCACAAACGTAATTTCCATTACCGACGGTCAGATATTCCTTGAAACAGACCTGTTCAACAGCGGTGTACGTCCTGCCGTAAACCCCGGTATCTCCGTATCACGAGTTGGCGGTGCTGCTCAGATCAAGGCTATGAAAAAGGTTTCGGGCTCACTTAAGCTTACCTATTCACAGTACCGTGAGCTGCAGGCGTTCTCACAGTTCGGTTCCGATCTGGATAAGGATACTAAGGAGCGTCTTGCACTGGGTGAACGAGTTGTTGAGGTACTTAAGCAGGGCAGAAACAGTCCTCTTAAGGTTGAGGATCAGGTTATTATCATTTATGCGGTAACAAACAATTATCTTCACGATATTCCCGTAAATATGATAGCCGATTTTGAAGCCGAGCTTTTCGAATATATAGATCAGTCTCACCCCGAGATCCCCTCGGATATCGTAAATACAGGCGCTCTTTCGCCTGAAAACGAAACAGCGCTCAAGTCTGCGCTTGATGAGTTCCTTAAGAAATTCTCATCGGAGCATGACCTCACTTAATTAATAAACCATAGACCGAAAGGAAATCTGATTATGGCTTCAGGAAATATGAAGGACATAAAAAGACGCATCAAAAGCGTCGAATCCACCATGCAGATAACAAAGGCTATGGAGCTGGTTGCATCGTCAAAGCTGAGAAAGGCAAAGGAAAGAGCAGACAATGCCCGTCCTTATTTCAATGCTCTCTATGAGACGATGTGCGAAATACAGGCAGAAAACGAAAACTTCTTTTCACCCTTTACCAAAAAGGGAAAATCAGGCAAAGTGCTGCTTGTGGTCATCGCAGGCGACAGAGGTCTTGCAGGCGGATTTAATGCCAATGTGCTGAAGCTTGCCCAGTCAAGAGTTGATGAGCTTAAGGCTGAGGGAAAAGCTGTTCAGATAATGGCTATCGGCAAGAAATCAGCCGAATATTTTGAAAAAAGAGGCTTTGATATCCTCGGTTCATATATCAACATTGCCGAGGGTATAAAGATCAGCACGGCAGGCTCTATTGCCGACCGTCTGGTTGAGCCTTATACCAAGGGCGAATATGAGCGTGTTGAGCTTTTCTACACCAATTATGTATCGCCAATAACACAGCTTGCTGTTACAAAGCCCATTCTTCCCGTTGAGCTTAAAAAGGAGCTTGTCACATCAAAGGCACTCCCCATTTACGAGCCTTCGGCTTATGCGGTATTCAACAGCATCGTTCCCAAATATATCACGGGAATAATCTTCGGCGCAGTGGTTGACAGCTTTGCGTCGGAGCAGGCGTGCAGAAGAAGCGCTATGGAAAACGCTTCCGACAATGCCGAGGAAATGATAAGCGACCTGTCTCTGAAGTATAACAGAGCTCGTCAGGCGTCAATTACACAGGAGCTTACCGAGATCGTAAGCGGTGCGTCCGCTCAGGAGTAAGCGTAAATTTATAACGAGGTGATCACATAATGCCGCAGAATAATGTCGGAAAGGTTGTACAGATCATCGGCGCCGTAGTCGATATTAAATTTGACAAGGAAAACCTTCCGAAGCTGCTTAACGCTATTGAAATCGAGCTTAACGGTGCAACACTTGTGTGCGAGGTAGCGCAGCATATCGGCGATGATACGGTCCGCTGTATCGCTATGTCCACAACAGACGGTCTTGTCAGAGGTACAGACGCTGTTGACACAGGCAGCCCCATTACAGTTCCCGTCGGCAGAGGTACTCTGGGCAGAATCTTCAATCTGCTTGGTGAGCCTGTTGACAATAAGCCTGCTCCCGAATGTGAGGAAAAGTGGGCTATCCACCGTGAAGCGCCCTCCTATGAGGAGCAGACCGCTTCAAATGAGGTACTTGAAACAGGTATCAAGGTTATCGACCTTATCTGTCCCTATCTTAAGGGCGGTAAGATCGGTCTTTTCGGAGGTGCGGGCGTTGGTAAGACCGTTCTTATTCAGGAGCTTATCAACAACGTTGCAAACCAGCACGGCGGTATCTCCGTATTTACAGGCGTTGGCGAGCGTACCCGTGAGGGCAACGACCTTTACAACGAAATGACCGAATCGGGAGTTATCGACAAGACCGTTCTTGTTTACGGTCAGATGAACGAGCCTCCCGGAGCAAGAATGAGAGTAGGTCTTTCGGGACTTAC
>JAFUOZ010000064.1 GCA_017481565.1 Oscillospiraceae bacterium
AGATTTCTTTGCTTCCGAAGAATTTGCTTCATTCTCTTTAATAGGAAAATCTGATTATCAAGTGCCTTATTATAACATAAATGGAGATATGGATTATCAAACGAATTACAAATTGGCGCAGGAATATTTTGAAGAAGTAAACGCACCATATAAGCAGATGTTTATAATGGAAAATATGACACATGGTTTATTAGAATCGGATTCAGATGGATTTTCTGAGGTTGTTCATCAAATTGCAAAAACAGAAAGAGTAAGATAAATTTCAGTTTGTCAGAGTGATAAACTCCAAGTTGCCGAACTGAATATACAGGTGAATAATTAAAATCTTTAATCAGGCGGCTTATATGTTCGGTACGTATAAGCCGCTTATGATAGGGAGATTACATATATGAAAATAGTACTTCAGAGGGTGACGGAGGCTTCTGTTACCGTGGATAATGAAATAGTGGGTCAGATAGGTGACGGGCTTCTGGTGCTGTTCGGTGCAGGGGCTGAGGATACCGAGGCGGACGCTGAGCGGTTGGCGGCTAAAATAGCTAAGCTGAGGATCTTTTCGGACGAGAACGGAAAGATAAACCGTTCGGTGAATGATATCGGCGGTGCGCTTCTGGTGGTGTCACAGTTTACGTTATATGCGGATTGCTCTCACGGAAATCGTCCAAGCTTTACGGGGGCGTGTCCTCCTGAGCGTGCAAATCAGCTTTATGAGTATTTCATGAGTGAATGCAGGAAATATGTGCCTGTGGTGGAGCATGGTATTTTTGGTGCTGATATGAAGGTAAGGCTTCTGAATGACGGGCCGTTTACTGTTATGCTTGAATAAATAATTACAGATGTTCATTAAATGACCGTTAAACTTGGATTTGTAGGTGAAAAAATGAAAATTGGTATTATAGGATATGGAAATTTAGGTAAGGCTTTGGTTAAAGGACTGATATTAACCGGTTTTAGTCAAAATGATATTGAGATCAACGCAAGAACTCAAAAAACTAGAAATTCTGTTCAAGATGAATATAAGGATATTTATGTAACTGACAGTAAAAAGGAATTAGTCAATCGAACAGATGTGATTATATTAATAACAGAGCCTAAAAATGCAAAAGAGGTATTGAATGAAATTAAAGACTATAACATTAACGAAAAAATAATCGTAAGCTTTATGGCAGGAATTACAATCGCAGAAATAAGAGATATGTTAGGCGAAAAACATAATACAGTTAAATTGTTTAGAGTTATGCCTAATATTGCAATTCAAGATGGAAATGGTGTTATAGGTGTTGCGTACGATGAAGAGGATTATGAAATATTTCA
Organism: Oscillospiraceae bacterium; assembly: GCA_017481565.1. GTDB lineage: Bacteria > Bacillota > Clostridia > Oscillospirales > Ruminococcaceae > RGIG4694. The sequence continues at coordinate 1,312 of JAFUOZ010000064.1, forward strand.
AGATGTACTCAATGTGTTGAATAAATTGGGATATGTGTTGAAGCTGGATGAAGATTCGTTAAATTATATTACTGTAACAGCTGCAAGCGGATTGGCTTTTGCTGCTTGTCTGATGAATTCATATCAGAAAGCAAGTAATACACTTATTAATGATGATGAAAAAAGCAAAGAAATCACCATTCGTATTTTTGAGAATGTTATTGATATGATAAAGAGAGAAGATTGTTCTTTTGATGATATTATATGTCATATTACTACAAAAGGCGGAACTACTGAGGCCGGTATGAAAAACTTAAATCAAGAGTTGATTACAGAGAATCTTAAAGTATGTATGAAAAAATCTTATGAAAAAGCAAAAAACATTATGTAATAACTTTTGAATTGCAGAAAACGTGAAATTACAATTTAATATAGAGGTTTCACATGGATTATTTAGATTTAAACGCTGAATATTTACAGGACGCTCAAAATGTCATGAGCTTCAATCCCGATATTCCGTTACAGTACAGAATACTTGGAAAGCTGAATATGGATAATGATATCCATAATGCTAAACGGTTTATTGAAGCAAATAAAGATTTATTTCATGATGAATATGCGTATCTGATTCTTGATTCCGCAGTTGAAATGTGTCTTGACATTGTAATTGATGAAAACGGAGTGATTTTTGACACTTCTTATATTCCAAAGAATCATATCTATAAACCTGCTCCGATTATGTTGGAATATATTGAGTATCTGCTTAAAAATGGTGCGAATCCGCTTCTTCCGGGAGACTTTAATCAGTATCAGCATATTGAAGATATGGAGGAAGATTGTTCTCAGCAGATTGGTGTTCAATTTGATTTATCAGATGTAAAAAATATGTTTGATAAATATTGCTGAATCTAAATATACCGGACTGAATATAAAATAAACTCCGCAGAAGGCTTTTCTTCTACGGAGTTACTTTTTTGTCTGCGGCGGCTGTTTTTTATCGGAAGGGAGTATAGAATATATCATCTGTGATAACACCGTTTCCGCTGTCGAATATAAGAGTATAATATCCGATGATCTTTTCGGGGGTGCGCATTTCTATTTCTGCGGATATATATTCTGTGTGTTCTGTGACGGTATATTTACAGCATTCAAAGGTGCATATTACTCTTTCGGGCGGGATAAGTCCCTCTTTTTCGGCGTTTTCGGGGGATTCGGATATATAGGTCAGGATATTTTCCTTTGCGGAGGACAGCGCACGGTTTATCATATCGTATTTTTTATTCATTCGGTCAAGCTCGTTATACAGCACAGGATTTCCGCTGCTTAAACGTTCAAAGAAGATATATTCCGATGTTATCTGTGATAATATATAAAAGCTGTCATCGAATGAATTTCTATTGCAGAAGTCGGACCATTCCTTAAAGATATCTGTATCGGTATGTGACAGGAAAAGGAGTTTTTCTGTATCTGAAAGCAGCTCTGATGTGACAGGGGATTTTGTTGCATAGCGGAAATGCTCCGAAAGAGCGTTATATGCCGTTTCGGTGCATATCAGCTCTGAGGGAGACAGCTTTTTTATATAGTCAAGGGTATCGGGAGATATTTTTTTCGGGGGAATTTCTGAGGTCATGCAGTACAGCTTCATGGCGGTTCCTTTCTTTTGTCCTATGGTGTATGGTTTATAGTATATCATATCGGGCGGGATTTGTCAATTTGAAATGTTCATGGAATGTATTTATAATATTTACAATAAAATTTGCGCCATGCTATTGACAAAACGAAACATATGTGCTATTATGTTGATACGGCAATAAATTGCGCAGTGCGTTTCAGAAGTGAAATGGTTATAGATGAATGGCATCGTATTATTTATGGATTTGCTTTGTGCAAAATATTCATAAATGCAAATCAAAATGTTTACAATAAAATTTGCGTTATGCTATTGACAAAATGAAACATATGTGCTATTATAACGATACGACGTTGCTCAGTGCGAATTGTACATTGAAATTGAGGCGGAAATTTCTGCCGAAATTTTTTTGAAAATCGTGTTGCACAGTGCTTGTGAACGTGTGCTGTACGTTGCGGTACGGAAGTTTATACGCTTTTTATGTTGCTTTTCGTTTTTAGCTTATCCACCCGGAAATAGCATTTGTCAGGTGATAAAGGGGATTTTTTATTTGGAGCGCTATTTTTAATTGCGCATTATTACAAGGAGGTTTTATTATGGCTTTGGTTTATTACATGGAAAAGTACGGCTACTGTGAGGACTGTGAGGTTATGCTTACCGCTGAGGATATGGCTCCCGACGGTCTTTGCTATGACTGCTATGCTGACAGGCTTATTGACAGTATCGATGAAAGCGAGGTGAGAAGTTTTCTTTCAATGAACAGATCCGATTTTATTTCTCATATCAGAGGTGAATGATGTTAGGTAAAAAACAGAGGTTTTACAGACGGCTGGAAAACGGTGAGGATCCTTATTCGGCGGCAATCGGTGTTGGGTATTCCGAAAAATATGCTATGCAGCTTAAAAGCAGGTATGATGCTAAAAGCAGGCACAGAGAAAAAATTTTTTCTCAAAATGATATTATATCGTCCCTTGCTGAAATTGCCGTTGCCGATATAAGTGATTTCGTTACCGTTAAGGACGGTGTTGTTATTGTCAGGGATATCGATGATCTGCCGCCTGAAAAAAGAAGGGTAGTTGCTCTTATTAAAGGGGCAGGCGGCGGAAAATGCGCCGAGATACGTCTTTATGACAAAATGAAGGCTCTTGAGCTGCTTGGAAAATTTATTGAGCTTTATCAGAATAAGCATGATACGGAAAATGATATGCTGCGAAAGCTTGATGATGTTATAGCAGCTGTAGAAAATGCGGCGGAAAAGGATATTTCGGATGATCAATGATCGGTGATTATTTTTAAGGGGTGATCCTATTTTCAGCGAAAAGCAGCTTAAGCTATGGAAAGATACCGCTGATACACCGCACAGGTACAATATTTCGGTGGGTGCGGTGAGAAGCGGAAAGACTTATCTTGATTTTTTCCGTATCCCCAAAAGGATACGCGGACTTGATACAGCCGATAATGCGGTTATTATGGCAAATACCAGCGGTTCTGCCGAAAGAAATTTACTTGCGCCTATGAGAAAGCTATGGGGCGATGGTCTGGTGGGCAGGATAAAAAGTGACGGCAGGGTACGGCTTTTCGGTAAGGAATGTTATGTTATCGGTGCTGACAAGAAAACAGGTGCTGAAAGGCTTCAGGGTATGAGCATGGGGTATTGCTACGGTGATGAGATCACTACATGGAGCGAGGATGTTTTCAGAATGGTACAATCAAGGCTGGACAGGGAGGGGGCGGTCTTTGACGGGACCTGTAATCCTGATGTGCCCGGACATTGGTTCAAAAGGTTTCTGGACAGCGGCGGAGATATTTACAGCATGAGCTTTACTATTGATGATAATCCTGCGCTTTCTCCCGCTTTTGTAAAAAGTCTTAAGGCGGAATATGAAGGGACTGTCTATTATGACAGGTTCATTCTCGGTAAGTGGTGTGCAGGTACGGGAGCAGTTTACAGGCGGTTTGCGGAAAACAAGGACAGATTTATCCTTGACAGCATTGACCCCGATAAGATCATTATGGCAGATGTGGGTGTGGATTTCGGCGGAAACGGTTCTGCTCATGCTTTTAATCTTACAGGATATACCGCAAGGTATGAAAAAGTGATAACTCTTGATGAGTTTTACAGTAAGGAGGAGCTTACGCCCGGTCAGCTTGAAGATGAATTTGTATGCTTTATCAGGCGTGCAAAGGCGGTTTATCCGCGGCTTTTTGATGTATACTGTGACAGTGCGGAGCAGGTGCTTATCAGGGGACTTAAAAATGCCGCTGATAAAAACAGGCTTGGTATTGAGATACATAATGCGGTTAAGGGCAGGATAAATGACAGAATACACTTTTATTCCTCTGTTATGGGGCAGGGAAGGTATTTTATCCTGAAAAAATGTGTGAATACTGTTGACGCTTTTCTGTCTGCACGGTATGACGCTGAGGGTAACAGGTGTGATGACGGAAGCAGCAATATCGACAGTCTGGACGCTCAGGAATATTCCACCGAAAAAAGAATGAATGATATTATTAATATATACTGATATATGATTTTTATATATTGATATATATAAAACGAGAAAGGAGGATAATCAATGCTCGGAAGGATCATTTCAGATGCAGTCAGTGTGTTCCCTGAAACTGATATAGCTGATATGCATGGGTTTTACAGTGAGGTGATATCGCTGTGCAGTGATATTTTCAGAGGTGAGCCGCCATGGAAAACAGTAAAAAGATCGGGTCTTTACGGAAAGGGGGAAAGAGAAATATCAAGGCTGAATGCGGCTAAAGTACTTTGCGATCAGTTTGCGGATATGACATTTGGTCAGCAGGTGGATATTATTATCGGTGACAAGGACAAGCAGAGGTTTGTTGACAGGGTTTTGCAGGAAAATGCATTCTGGGACAGAATGCCTCAGTTTTTCAGCAGGGCTTATGCACTTGGCGGCGGTGCTGTCAGGGTTTTTGCGGCAGACGGCAGGATACGGTTGGATTATATAGGCGCTGAAAGCTTTATTCCCGTTGGCTGGAGCGGTCGGGGCGCTGATGAGGGGATATTCCGCAGTATTATAAGACGGAATGGAAAATATTATACTCTTTTTGAGCGTCACGGGCATGATGAGGGCGAGAATATCGTTGTTTCAAACAGGCTTTTTGTTTCGGACAGAGAGTCTGAAATTGGAGAGCGGATCCCTGTGGAGCAGGTTTACAAAGGTCTGGGTGAGGAGATCGTATATCCTTACAAAACAAGTATGTTTGCTTATTTTCATCCGTCGGCAGCTAATAATCTGCTGGACAATGGCTGTCTCGGACTATCGGTATTTTACAACTGCATGGATACTCTTAAGGCGCTGGATATTGCATTTGACAGCTTTTCAAGGGAATTTATACTGGGGAGAAAGAGGATAATCGTTCCTTCGTCATGCATAAGAACTGTGGTTGATCCCGAAACGGGGAATGTAAGGCGGTATTTTGACGCTGATGATGAGGTTTATCAGGCTCTCAGATGTGATGATGAAAAGGAGCTTAAGATCATTGACAATACTGCTGAGCTCAGGGTCGATGAGCACGTTTCGGCTATCAATGCGCTGCTTAACATACTTTGCTTTCAGACAGGGCTTTCTTCGGGTACGCTCAGCTTCGGGTCTGCTTCGGGGGTCAGGACCGCTGCGGAGATCGAAAGTCAGGAAAACCGTACTCAGCGTACTATGCAGGCAAACAGGAACATTGCCGCTGAGTTTATTGAGGGTATCGTAAGGGCGATCATTGCGGCAGGCAGTCTGACGGGGGACACGGACGGCAGTGAGGCGGATATTCGCATATCCTTCTCTAAGGAGCTGGATATCAATGTGGACAGCAGGATCGACAGGAATATAAAGCTCGTTGAAGCGGGACTTCGTACAGAGGAAAGAGCTATACAGGATATTGATGAGGTTTTTGGCAGTTGATTTTATATATTTGTATATATAAAATTGGCGGAAAGGATGGTTATTTATGGAAGAAAATATCATTAATGAAAATGCTGTTGAGGAGGCGGATCAGGTTATGGAAGAGGAAAGCTCTGATGCTCGTCTGGAAATGGTCATGGCTGAAAATATGCTGCTTAAGAGAAAGCTGGAATGTGTGTCTCTGGGCGTAAAGGCTGAATATACCGAGGACGTTATCAGGCTTGCGGGTGACGGTGATATCTCAGAGGTCATTAAAAAGTATCCTATGTTTGCGGCGGCTAATGTGACTACGGGGGTAAGCATGAAGAACAGTTCGGATAATAATGATGATATGCTCAGAAAGGCTTTCGGACTTAAGGTCTGATATGTAGGGAACCGCTGATCAAATCGATTATCGCCCCTCTCAGTAAGTTTTGCCGCTTCGGCAAAGGGATTTTCGAGGGGCGTAATCGATGCCTGCGGCTTTAATCAGCGTTTCCGTAGTTTAATTTAAGTTTATAATTTATATATTTATATATATGGAGGTATGTTTTATGAACATTATTGCACTTGGTAAAAAGTATGCGGCTCTTCTTGATGAGGTTTACAAGGAGTCGGCGGTAACTGCGGTGCTTGAAAGCGATTCTTCTCTGGCAAGAGCCGGCGCAAATGCAAATGAGATCGTTATTCCTAAGATCGACATGGACGGTCTTGCCGATTACAGCAGAAATTCAGGCTATGTCAGCGGTGATGTAAGTCTCAGCTGGGAAACAGCGGCATTCAATTACGAGAGAGGAAGAATGTTCACTGTTGACAGCATGGACAACGAAGAAACTCAGAATACCGCATTCGGCAGGCTGGCAGGCGAATTTGTAAGAACAAAGGCTGTTCCCGAAATGGACGCTTTCAGATTTGCGCAGATCGCTTCCGCAGAGGGTATTTCTTCCGAAGAGGGAGTTATCGATTCGGGTGAAGCGGCTGTTATCGCTATCAGAAAGGCGGTCTCCGAAATGGACGAGGCTGAGGTGCCGAGAGAAAACAGGATCCTTTTTATCACTCCTACTATCAAGGGGCTTGTTGATGATATGGATACCATTAAATCAAAGGCTGTTTTTGCGGATTTTGACAGGGTGGTCACTGTTCCTCAGACAAGATTCTATACAAGTATAAAGCTTAATGACGGTGTTACGGAGGGCGAAACAGGCGGCGGCTATTCAAAGGCTGATGATGGCAGGGAGATCAACTTTATGATCGTTCACAAGGGGGCGGTGCTTCAGTTTACAAAGCATGCTGTTCCCAAGATCATTACTCCGCAGGCTAATCCTGACGCTGACGCATGGAAGTATGGCTACAGAAGCTATGGTCTTTGTGCTGTTGCGGCTAATAAGGCGGCAGGCGTTTATGTACATCATTCGGTTTAAGGTGATTTTTCATGATCGGTATTGATTTTTACAGGAATGTCTACGGAGGTACTGAGGATATATCGGAAACTGAGCTTTACAGGGCGCAGCTGCTTATTGAGTCGGTTTACAGCAATATATCGCCTGTGGCTGAAAATGATATTATCCGATATAATTTCGGTATCTGCGCTCAGGCTGAATATATGATGTGTTCTTCGGGCGGTGCTTCGGATATGTATAAAAAGCTTTCACTTGGGGATCTTTCCTGTGAGCTTTCGGGGGATTCGGATGAAAGCGGCTATGGTAGTCTTATATCGGCTGATGCTATGGCTTATATTGACGGTGTATGCAGCGGTTTGCGCTGTGTTTCGGTGAATATCTGAGTGTGATCTGTTGCTGAGTGGGTGGGAGGGTGGTTTATTGTTTTGCTTTCTTTGGATTGCTGTTTGGAGGTGTTTTTATGATCGGTATTTCCGATGCTTTATTCAGAGGCAGCGGCGTACTTATTACAGAATTCTATGATGACTGCTATAGTGCAGAAGAATTTCTTTCCGAAAATATAAACGGTCTCTGTTTTAATTCCTCCGCTGTTTACGGCGGAGATTCGGGCAGATATCGGATGAAGGGTAAAATTTATCTTCGGGGTGATTCCTCTATGGTAAACAGGCTTGCTCTTGACGGTGATACCCTTGACGGTAAAATCGTCCGCAGGCAGCTTATACGCTCAGGCGGCAGAGATCATGTTATCTCGGCAATAAAAAAGCTTTATCTGGGTGATAAGCTTCATCACATCGAAATTGAGGTGAGCTGATGTGCAGGGAAATTGAAATAGCTGAAAAGATCGCTTCGGAAGCAGGCGCTCTGATAGGACATGGCGCAGGTGGTGTAATATCCTTTGACAGCGGAGAGATCAGGAAAAAATATTTCGGCGGCGGCGGTATAAGGCGCACTTTTTATGATGTATCATATCGCTCGGAGGTTCAGAAGGAGGCTATGGAAAAGGCAGTGATTATTGCGGAGCTTTTTTCTGAATTTAAGGAAAGCTATATATTAAGCGTGAAAAGAAGCGGTATTTCGGGTAAGGTATCGGACAATGGGATATGGATATATTCATGCAGGGTATGTGTGGAATTTTATGATGAAACGGTGTGATGAAATATGACGGTAAGTGAATTTTTAAAAGATTACAGCCGTTCGGAAAGAGTATGCGGCAGGGATATGGTACTGGCAGTAAATGTGAATAATCTTGGCGGTTACGGAGGATATCACGTGATCATGGGCGGTGCTGTTGAAATAAAATGCGGCATAGTTTCGGAAACGGCTAAGAAAAAATATGTGCTTTCGGGACATTCTTTTCTGAGACGGGGAGCGGCAAGGCGGTTTACTGTTATTATGGACAGGGTGATCGGTGACCCTTTTCAGGAGGCAGTGCTTGATCGTTCCTGTATGCTGGGTACGGGAAATGCCTGTATAATGGATTATGTGTATTTCTGCGCCGCTGACGGAAAGGGTGAAAAGGGCAGAGTGACTGTTGATGTGGTGTATGATTTTGACGGCAGTGCCGATATGGAGGATATTATCTGCATTGAGCTTTACGGATACGGAGAAACGGAGGATTACAGTTATAATGGATAACAGATACGGTGAAATGCTGCTTTACGGCGGCGGTGATGACTTTATTTTTTCGGGCGGAAGGAAATTTTATGTATGCTGCGGCTTTCGCTCGGTACTGAGGATTATCAGATTTATTGAGGAGGGCGGCGATACCGAAACGGCGGCGGATATGTTTTTTCTTTATGATAAGCCTGAAAATGCCGTTGATCTGATGCTGGGGTTTATCGGAAAGGATTATCTGCCTTCGGATAAAAAGGCGTTTTCATTTTATGGTGATGCGGCACTTATTGCAGGTGCTTTTATGCAGTGCTATGGGATAGATATTCTTTCTCACAGTGCTGACAGTCTGCACTGGCATAAATTCTGCTCTTTATTTGCTTCTCTTGACGGGGAATGTGCTTTTTCGAAGATCATCAGATGCAGATGCGCCGATTTTGAGGCTGCTCCGCTGCGTATGGCTGCAAGGCGGATAGCAGGAAAATACAGAATAAGAAAGGGGTCAGCTTATGGCGTATGATATGAGCGGTGTTCCTTTATCTGCCGAATATGAGGCGGCTATGCTCAGTTACGGGCAGGCGGGAGGATATACGGATAATATTCCCGAGCAGGTGGTAAGGCTGAAATTTGACGCAACGGTAAGGGATCTGAACGGGGATTACATTGCTGAACTGGTTCAGAAAGGCTTTTCGGATATTGCTGTAGCTACGGGAGGTAAGGTTTATGAGTACTGACAGGCTTCTTGTTATCGGAAACAGAGACTATTCGGAGTATATTACGGAAAATGATCTTCGTATCAGATATACGCCCGTTTATGATGAAAATACTGAATTTACGGCTATGAACGGTAATGTTTCAAAAACGCTTATCGGTCACAGGGTGAATATCAGCTTTTCACTTGCTGATATTGATGAGGCGGCGGCTAAGGATCTTACTGCTTCTGCAAATAATGAAAAAACAGAGGTCACATTTGCTTTCCCCGATGAAAAAACAGCGGAATTTGAATTTATCTCATTGACTCTGGAGCCTGAAAGAATATCCGAAATGGATTGCAGGTGGTTCGCTTCGGCTGTTATTTGCTCCGATGTGATGCCCCTGGACGGTCTTTGACCCGGACAGTATTACAGCTGTTATCAACGGTAATGTATATACTTCCGATCAGATAGCATATATCAAGGTCACAAGGGCAGTTTCGGGGCTTCCTGTAAGCGGTATTCTTACCGCAAAGCTTGATATGAAGGTGAAAACTGACACTCCCTTTAAAACAGCATCTGAGGTATATATATACAGAAACGGCATACAGATACTTCCTGTGTTTTACATAAGCAGACCGGGATATGGTAACGGTATTGCTGAAATAACTGCCTTTGACAGCTGCAGAAAGCTTGAAAGGGATTTTGATACATCGGATTATTTTTCGGAGGACAGGGAGTATTCTTTTATGGAAACGGCTTCCGCAATAGGTGGACAGTGTGGATTTGAGGGTACAGTATTTCCTGACCTTAACAGAGATAATATTCCTTATCGGTTTCTTAAAGGGCATACCTGCCGCGAAATATTACAGCTTATGTCTGAGTGCGGCTGCGGTGTATGGTATTGCAATAACAATAATCAGCTTGTTTTTATCAAGCTTTTTCAGGTGACGGATTCTTATACTCTTACAGAGGAAAAATGCTCCGATTTCAGAAAAGGCTCTTTTAAAGGTCCTGTTGTGGGTGTGCGTGCGGAAAATACTCTTGAGGACAAGATATATATGACGGCTGACGCTTCCTTTGACGCTATGATAAATGTAAGCGGAAAGCTTATCAATGAAGAAGTCGCCGCAAAAATAACCTCTGATATCAGCGGTAAGGAATACAGGGCTTTCAGCTGCAGGCAGGTGATTACAGATTCTGTTCCCGATTCCTTCAGCGGTTTTATTTACAATGATATATTATACAGGGCGGTTTCGATAATTACTTACATCACTGTGTACGGCTGCTGCAGTACTGTTTCCGCTGCGGTCATATGTGAGGACGAAAATGACTACAAGGGAAGCTTATCATATATGCTGAGACGGCGTATCACCGAAGAAAAAAAGTACGGCTGTACGATCATCAGCGGTGAGGGGCTGAAAATGGTATATTGTGATGATGAAAAGGGGGAATAGGTCTGATTTATAAGGAGGAATATGGCTTTAATGCATACAAGGGCGGACTTACTGTATATGAGGGAGCTATTACAGATAAAAAAACTGCTGAAAATATATCGGTTGATCCTGAGTGCAATGAGGTGTCGTATACGAAAGGAAAATATACCGTCAAGCTTGCTCTGACATGGAATGATGATATTCTGAAAGGCTATAAGCGGACTGTGATGCTTGGGGATGTGACTGTTTTCAGTGATAATGAGGATAATTCTGAGGAGGGCAGTGAAGCGTGAATTTTGACGACGGTCTGGTTATCGGTCTTGCTTATGCAAAAAAGAAAAAACCAAAGGTTGATGATATATACATAACCAAAAACGGTGAATATCGTGCTGCAAGTGACAATCTTGACGGTTATGATGTGGTCAAGGTAAATGTAACGATCAAGTATGACAGCGGAGACGATACTCCGATCGAAATTGACCCGGGTGATGATATCGTTACTCCCGAAGGTATCAAAGGGGATAAATGGATATGGAAATTCAGCACCGTACCTTATGATGCCGATGATCCCGACAGCTATCAATATGTACTGTGCTCCAAGATATCGAGAGAAAATCCCGAATATATCTCAACTGCTAATTTCTGGGTCGACGGAAATGTTAATCACAGCTATAACGTCAGGATAATCAGTGCGGTAAAGGTCGATGCAGGATATGAAGTGACAGCAACAGGTCAGGACAAGGACGGAAATGTATATACAAGCACTACGGTTTTTACTTCTTAAGGGGGA
>JAFUOZ010000007.1 GCA_017481565.1 Oscillospiraceae bacterium
ATATCAACAGTACGCATGATATGCTCAAGCCATGGAGCCTCAACATAGAATACAGCGTCGTCCCCTCTTGTGATCTCAAAACGTTCACCCATGCCTGCACTTTCATCAAGCATAACAGGAAGGGGTTCTGCTTCATATTCCTTGATCGGAGGAAGCTTGTCAAGCTCCGTCGCAACAGCAGACATAAGCTCCTTTGTACCCATAGTTGTAGCCGCTGATATCTCAAAGAGACGATATCCCTTTTCCTCAACAAATTTTCTGAAATCGGCAAGCTGCTCCTCTGAAGCCATATCGCATTTATTTGCAGCAACTATCTGAGGTCTTTCCGCAAGCTCCTCGCTGAAATTTTCAAGCTCACGGTTTATTATCTCAAAATCCTCCTTGGGATCTCTTCCCTCGCAGCCCGAAACATCAACCACATGAATAATAAGTCTGCATCTGTCAACGTGTCTTAAAAACTCATGTCCGAGACCTATACCGTCGGAAGCACCCTCGATAAGTCCGGGAATATCCGCCATTACAAAGGACTTGTTCTCCGCTGCCCTTACAACTCCAAGCACGGGAGTAAGGGTCGTAAAATGATAATTTGCTATCTTGGGTTTTGCCGCTGAAACAACGGAAATAAGTGTGGATTTTCCTACATTGGGAAATCCTACAAGACCCACATCTGCAAGAAGCTTAAGCTCCAGCGAAACTTCAAATTCCTCGCCCATAAAGCCCGGCTTTGAAAACTTCGGTATCTGTCTTGTGGGGGTGGCAAAGTGATAATTTCCTTTTCCGCCCTTGCCCCCTCTGCATATTATCTTTGGCTCATCGGAGGACATATCTGCAATTATCCTGCCGCTTTCGTTATCCTTTACAACCGTTCCTCTGGGTACCTTAACGATAAGGTCGGGAGCATTTCTTCCTGTACACTTTCCCGCACCTCCGTTCTGACCCTTTTCGGCAATATATTTTCTCTTATATCTGAAATCCAGCAAGGTAGACATACCGTCGTCAACTACAAAAACAACATTTCCGCCCTTGCCGCCGTCTCCGCCGTCGGGACCGCCTGCCGCAACATATTTTTCACGGTGGAAGGACACCGCACCGTCTCCGCCGTCGCCGGCCTTGACACGTATCACAGCCTTATCCACAAACATTTATATAACCACCCTTCTCTTTATTTTCTGTATTATAAATCATAGTATTATAAGCATACATTTTTATTATAGCACATATACCTACCGTTGTCAAATATTTTTATAAGCAAATATAAAACCGCCGCATGAAAATTTCATACGGCGGCTTTGAACTGCATTTGTATAATATCAGATAATCATCAACTTGCAAACCCGGAATTCACAAGACTTATAAAATCGTTTTCGGGTATAGGCTTTGAATAATAATAGCCCTGAAGATATTCACAGCCAAGCTCGGTAAGCTTATTTACATGAGCTTCATTTTCAACACCTTCAACAACTATTTCAAGTCCTAAGCTGTGAGCAAGTGTTACAATATTTTCGATAACTATCATGGCTCTCTGACTTTCAAAAGCCTTCCACAGTATCGACTTATCTATCTTTACAATGCTGAAGGGCATACTGTAAAGATAATTCATGTTGGAATATCCTGTACCGTAATCGTCCATTGCAAAGGATATTCCCAGTTCGGAAAGTGATGAGATATTATCCTTGAAGGTATCGTTGAATACCGCCTCGGAGGTCTCGGTTATCTCAAGATTTATCCAGCCCGGCTTTATATCGTATGAGGACATTATCTTTGAAAGGCTTTCGCTTAAATTGCTCTGTAAGCATTGTACCGTTGAAAGATTTATCTCAATGTGCTTAAGCCCCTTTTCAATAAGATTCTGCTCCCTGATATATCTGCACACGGAACGGAATACAAACTCACCGATCCTGATAATACTTCCCTGCTCCTCGGCAATAGGAATAAATTCCTCGGGAGAAACAAAGCCAAGTTCAGTATTGTTAAGCCTGATAAGTGCCTCAGCCGAAATGATACTTCCGTCCTTTGAAGAAATTATCGGCTGATAATATACCTCAAAGCCGCCATGCTCGGAAGCGTCGGAAACGATTTCCTTTATCTTTCTTCTGCGCCTTATTCTTTCAATATCCACCTTGTCTGCATCGATCACCAGCTCATTTACATTAGCTGTATAATCCTTTACGGCATATACAAAATCCTTTATTGCCGATATGCTTTCGATATCCTCGGGACACCTTGCACAGCCGATGACTGCCTTTATCTTTACGTTGTTTTCTCCTACCTGCCAGATACCCTTAAACTGCTCTGCAAGCTCGGATTTTATCTGAGCATACTGCTCCTCATCGCTGCTGCGGACAGTCATAATAAACATACTGTAGGAATAATGGAAAAGATTAGCCTTCGGATATTTTTCATCAAAATATTCAATGATACATCTGAAAAGATTAGCCACATATTTTCTTCCGAATGCCTTGTTGATACCGTTAAGCTCCTGAAGCTTGATACAGAACATCATAAAACCCGAATCGGTATTGATACAGTTCTCCGCAAGACACTCAAATCCCTTTGCATTGAGCACATCATACCCCGAATCAACAAATTCCTCAGGGTGTTCAATGGCTATATAGATAGTCATAAGCGTAAGCGACGCTCCGAATGCCTCGATCAGCAGATATGGATATACATACTGAATTATTACGCACAGCGCATTTATTATAAGAAACAGATAACAGGTAAACTTTCTTAATTTTCCTATTCCCGAATCAGCTGAATGAATACGCATTGCCGCCATGATCAGATAGAACGCCGCTGACCCGTAAAATACAAATACAAGCGGTCCGCGGTGATATTTAAGATCATCATCAAAATAAAACAGCTTGTGTATAAACGGATTAATCGTTACTATAACCGCATCAATAAGCGCCGGAAGCATTATCAACGTTTTATACTTTACCGATTGCTTTTTCATGGATTTTGAAAAAGCATTGCAGTACAGATAAAATGCGATTACGGTTGACATATGAGTAATATAATACATCATATGTGAAAATTCCATTACCATGATCCTGTTAGGAAAATCAAGCACCTGCAGGACTACATTGGAAAAATCAAAAAATGCCGTCAGAAGATTTGTTATAAATAATGTAAGCAGCATTTTATTCTGATATGTATCAAGATGACGTCCCGTAACATATGCGCCTACAAGAACTATCATTATAAATACAGCGCCTATATCGAAATTTATATTGTAATCAAAGAATTTATTAAAATCAAGATAATCCATAATACCCTCCGTTTCTGTTATCGGTAAGCACTATATAACTATTATACCATATTTTCAAGTGAAATAGTTGTATATATCATGACTGATTTGTGTCTGAATCACATCCGTTTTTCATCTGCAAAGCCGTGCCGATACAGCACAGGCAGCAGCATTCATATTAATATTTGCACTTATTGAGCACCAGCCGCGGGCACGCGCAAGAAATTCATGTATACTCTCAATAGCAGAACGTGTAAGCCTTGCGGAAAGTGCCCTTGCATTTTCGGTACAGCAGGATACAAGCTCAGCTTCCGCTCCCTTTACACGATAAACAAGAGCGTCTCTTATAACATCGTCCAGCATATCCAGTACCTGCTTCATAGCGTCTCTGTTCTTCACAGCCGAAAGCTGCTTTAATATCTCATATTCATTATTCTGTATCATTGCCGAGGAAATACAGCGTACAGTATCACAAAGGGAATAGTATTCTCCCTTTTCCAGATAATCCATACATCTGCCGATATTTCCGTGATAAGCGCTTACCGCTTCGGAAATATCCTCAGGGGTAAATTTACCTTCTGCCGAAAGTGCCTCTGTACATTCAGCTTCGCTGCATTCACCTATGGCAATACTTGTAACTCTTGAAAGTATAGTAGGCAGAAAGACAGCCTTATTTAACGCTGTAAAAATAAAATAAACATGGTCGGGCGGCTCTTCGATTATTTTAAGCAGTGCATTCTGCGCTGTCTGATTTATATTATTGCAGTCAGGAAAAATATATATTTTCCGTAGTCCGTCATTTGGTGCGATATAGCAGTCCTCAATAGTACTGCGGACTGTATCTGCTGAATAGCTCTGCGTTTTTCCCGTTTTTTCAGGGTATATCACATCGGGATGGATATCTCTCAGTACACGTGAGCAGTTACGGCATTTTCCGCAGGGGAGACCGTTCTGCTTTTCCTCACAAAGAAGCCACATGGCAGTATATTTCGCCGATACCTTTTTCCCTGCTCCGTCAGCTCCGCTCATAAGCCAGCTGTGAGCAACACGGCCTGTTCTTTCCATTCCCGTCAGAGTTTTTTCAAGATTGTTTTTTCCGTATAATTTCATTATATCATTCCCAATCAGAATCAAGGATCACATTTATTTCGGTTATGCCAAGCTTAAAAAGTGCTTCTGCAGCCTCATCGGAAATACGCTCACCCGGTACGGCGGCGGCAATCCCCGGGGGACATACGGTAACGGCACGTCCGCAGATCTTTCCTGCCGCTTCCTTTACGGGAACAAGCCTGCATTCCGAAAATGCCGCTTCCCTTATGCTTACAGCCTGCTCCATTTGAGGAAGCTTTACATGAGGAGTATTTATCAATAGCTTAGGCATTCTCACTTTTTCAAGGGCATTTCTCAGCCTTGACAGATCATCATCACTGTTTTTCGGAGACAGCATAAAAACAATATGAGTGCTGTCTGCATATTCACATTCAATATTATCCTGTCTCAGAATATCCGCAAGCTCATAGCCGTAAAGCCCCGATGATACTGTATGTATCACCAGCTTAAGAGGCTCGCTTATACATATATCCCACACAGCAGACAGCCGCTCCTTAAGCTCCGTAACTTTCTGACAGGTCACCGCAAGCTCCTCCGAAAAGGCACCTGCAAGATAAGCATTGCACATATCAAGGGACTGCAGAATAAGATATGAAGGACTTGTAGAGCAGAACATTGACATATATTCCTTAGCCTGTCCCACAAGCTTTTCATTATTTACATGAAGATATGCTCCCCCCGTAAGCACAGGCAAGGTCTTGTGTGCGCTGTCACAGCACATATCCGCGCCAAGCCTTACAGGGTGGATATTCTCCTTTAAAAAGGCAGTGTATGCACCGTGAGCATTGTCACAAAGAAGATATGCATTATATCTTCGGCATACCTGAGATATCTCCTTAATATCGGAAATATGCCCCAGATAATCGGGAGAGGTGATATAAACAGCGTCCGCATCATATTCCGAAAGTGCCTTTCCGACCGCAGCGGCAGTAATATCACCCGAAACGATACTGTCAGAATATACGGGATATATCCACTTTACATCAATATCAAGCAGTGCACAGGAATTTATAAACGCCCTGTGAGCATTCCTTGCGGCGATTATCCTTTTTTTCTTTCTGCAGGCACACGCAAGCATTGTCTGTATGCAGGCGGTAGAGCCTCCGCAGGAATATACCGTTTCAGCCGCTCCGAAAAGCTCAGCTGCATTTTTCTCACTTTCAAGGATTATTCCGTCCGCTTCAAAAAGAGCGTCCGCTCCCTTTATTTCGGTTATATCATATTCATATGCCGCTCCGAAGCCACATTCCTGTGACGCTCCCTTATGCCCCGGCATATGAGCCCTTACGGGAGACTTTTCAATGTAACCCCTTACAAAATCATATACAGGTGTAGTCATAATTTACATACCATTTTTTTATTTATTTGAACACATCTGTATTTAATTATAGTATATTCCCGATAATTTGTCAATAACCGTCATTACAAATTATATAGACTTACTGTACGTTTTATTGTACAGTAAGTCATCGTTTTTATTACAAGTTCTGCATTATATACTGTTTCATCACTGTTATTGTATCATGTATTTTTTTATTTGTATTGACATTCCGTTTTTCACATGATACAATAAACCTGATGATATAAACAAAGGAGTGCCTATGTCAACAACAAAAGAATACCTTTCCTACATACTCGGACAGCTTTCGGGACTTGACGGAATTTCCCACCGTCAGATGATGGGAGAATATATCATATATTACAATGGTAAAATAACTGCATATCTGTGCGATAACCGCTTTCTTGCAAAGCCAGTGCCGAGTGCGGTAAAAATGCTGCCTGACGCAGTATATGAGCCGCCATACGAAGGCGCAAAGGATATGCTTTTAGTGGAAAATACCGATGACTGCGATTTTTTAAAGTCACTTATCATCGCTATGTATGATGAGCTTCCGCCACCGAAACCCAAGAAAAAGAAAGTATAAAAAATCCTTACAGCAGTACCGTAAACTGTATGCTGTAAGGATCTTTTTTCATTATCAGGGAATAACAGATGTTCCCTCCATAAAAAAGCTTTCAGGATAATCATCGGAACAGGGTGCGGCAAGATAGGTATCCTCTATCCATTTTACCATATCCCTGTGACCCTCCTCGGTAATGGGGAATGATCTTGATTCCTTTTCCTCTGTCTTGTCGAGACAAAGCTTTCCGTACCATATGTAGCAGGTCATTTCTTCCTTTGAGGGTATCACCTTATAATTGAAGCTTTTATCATATTTGCCGCCGCTGTATATACCGCCCTCGGTGAATAAAAACAGCTTGGGTATCTCCATTATCTTTGAGCATGAGGACGATGCCATATTATTCCCCCTTTATTTTACCTTTGCAAGCTGGGATCTTCCGTCAGCTATTGCGGAAAGAAGAATATCTATCTCTCCCTTGGTGGATGTACGGCTCAGAGATACTCTCAGAGCACTGTCCGCAAGCTTGTCACTGATCCCCATTGCACTTAAAACCGAGCTGTGAGCGCCCTTTGAACACGCCGAGCCGCTTGATACAAATATGTTCCTGCTTTCAAGATAATGAAGCATTATCTCCGAGCGTATGCCCTCAACGGAAAAATTAACGATATAGGGTGAACGGTTTTCCGCAATGGAATTTACCGTTATATAATCCAGCTTGTTAAGCTTTTCAATAAGATAGCTGCTTAAATATTCAGCATTTTCATGCGCAGAGGACATAGTAGGCATCATTGCTCTTACAGCCGCTCCGAATGCTGCAATAAGCGGAACCGATTCTGTACCGGGACGCATATCCTTTTCCTGTCCTCCGCCGAAGGTATGGGGAGGGATACGCACACCCTTCTTTATGTACATAGCGCCTGCGCCCTTTATGGCATGAACCTTATGACCGCTTACCGTAATAAAATCCGCACACAGATCGGACGCTTTCACGGGAATTTTCATAAAGCCCTGAACAGCGTCGCAGTGGGTCATGCAGTCGGGATATTCCCTTTTGATACGTGAAAATATCCTTCTTACAGGCATGATCGCTCCCGTTTCGTTATTTACCAGCATACATGAGGCAAAGAAGGTATTTTCATCAACAGCTGCACAGAATTCCTCTGCGTCTATCTCACCGCTTCTGCCCGGCTTTACTCTTACCACAGTAAATCCCATATCCTCAAGATGCTTTACGGGAGCAGCTACAGAAGGGTGCTCCAGTGCGGAAATAACGATTTTCTTTTTCCTTTTTCCGAATCTTTCAGCCGCTCCGAAGATGATGATATTATTGCTTTCGGTCGCTCCCGATGTAAAGGTTATACATTCGGGACTGCATACCAGAGCCGCTGCGATCGCCTTTCTTGCTTCCGTTACAGCAGCCTCTGCCTTTACGCCTGCACTATGCAGACTTGACGGATTGCCGTACTGCTCCACCATATTGTAAAAGCACGCCGAAACTGCAGGCTCACATGGCTTTGTGGTCGCAGCATTGTCAAGATATATTTCCATTCCGATTATCTCCTGTTCTATTCTTTATTTCCGGGCTTTTCGCATTTCACCATGATCCGCTCCACATGGCTTTCATCTGCAGAAAGTATTTTAACGGTGAATATTCCGTCCTTTACCGTTTCTCCCGTTTCGGGGATCCTGCCGAAAAGCTCCATTGTCCAGCCGCCTGCCGTGTTGCTGTCACTTCGGATTATGTCCTGCGGGATATCCATTTTCTCTGCCATATCGGAAATTGCAAGAAACGCCGATACCTCATAACAGCCTCCGCCCAGATCGGTAAAGGAATTATCCGCTTCGTCACTTTCGTCATAGATCTCGCCTACAAGCTCCTCGATTATATCCTCCATGGTTATAATACCGCAGGTGCCGCCGTACTGATCGTTCACTACAGCTATATGCTGCTTGCATTTCTGCATTTCCTTAAGCACTTCAGATATACGCATGAATTCGGTGATATGAAGTGCTTTTTTTATTATTTTATCCACATTCACAGGCGTATCATTTCCGGTAATAAGCCTGAAAAAATCCTTCTCTGTGATTATTCCGACAATATCATCAATAGTACGGTCATAAACGGGCATTCTCGAATAGCCCTCTGTAAGAAATTTATTCTTTATTTCCTCTATTGAAGCATTTTTTTCAACAGCGCATACCCTTACTCTCGGGACAAGTATCTGCTCGGCGGTGGTCTCGTCAAAATCGAGAGCACTTCTTACAAGATCGCTTTCCTGCTCCTCAAGAACGCCCTCCTCTTCTATCTCACTGATGATATATTTCAGCTCGTCCTCGGTAACGCTGGGCTGTGATGATGATTTATAAAGCCTTGAAACAGCTTTTTTCAGAAGCATGAATACCGCCGAAAGAGGACTTATCAGCTTGATGATAAAGCCTAAGATACCTGCCGCCGCAAGCGAAAGCTTTTCCGCATTTTCCTTGGCTATGCTTTTGGGAAGTATCTCTCCGAAGATAAGCACCAGCACAGTCATTACAGCTGTTGAAATACCTACTCCCGCTTCTCCGAAAAGCTCTGTAAAAATAATGGTTCCCAGAGAAGCGGACAGGATATTCACAATATTGTTTCCGATAAGGATAGTAGTCAGGGTCTTATCAAAATTTTCCGCTATGTGAAGTGCTCTTGCGGCGGTTTTGTTGCCCTTATCCGCATCATGCTTAAGTCGTATCTTGTTTACCGATGAATATGCCGTTTCAACAGCCGAAAAAAAGGCTGACATCATAAGCAGAACGGCTATTGCTGCATACTGCATAAAGTTATTTCCTTTTTAATTCTTATATTTTCTTACCCTGACCTTTACAGGCTTTTTATTGACACGGGAATATGCTTCCTCAATGAAATGATCCTGACAGCTGAGCGGTTCTGCCTCGGCTGCGTCCTGATCGATATTTCTTCTGTACTCATATGTGCTGTCAGGCAGCTGCATACGTGATTTTACATTGTCGGAAAGCATTATCTCAAATATTCCGAAAATGCGCTTTTTCAGTGCTGCACTGTAAACGGGAGCTGCCACCTCAACTCGTCTGAGGGTATTTCTTGTCATAAAATCAGCCGAGGATATATAAAGCTTCATACCCTCTCCCCTGCCGAAAATATATATTCTTGAATGTTCAAGATATCTTCCCACAACGCTTCTTACGGTGATATTTTCTGTATATCCCTTAACGCCTGCAACCAGACAGCAGATCCCTCTTATGACCATATCTATTTTAACGCCTGCATTTGACGCTTCGATAAGCTTATCCATAAGTGCCTTATCTGTAAGGGAATTGAGCTTGAGACCTATATATGCGTCCTCTCCTCTGCCTGCCGCTGCAATCTCATAGTCAATAAGCTCGATTATCTTGTTCTGCAGACAAAGAGGCGCTACAAGAAGATGCTGTGTATTTTCAACCAGTGTACCTATAGAAAGGGCATTGAAAACAGTTCCCGCTTCCGAGCCTATCCTCATATCAGATGTCATTATGGAAAGGTCGGTATAAAGCGCAGAGGTCTTTTCGTTATAATTTCCCGTTCCTATCTGGGTTATATACTGGAGACCCGATTTTGTCTTTCTTGTGATAAGCAGCAGCTTTGAATGTACCTTAAGGCTCTGAGGTCCGTATATAACGGTACAGCCTGCTTCTTCAAGACGCTTTGACCATTCGATATTGTTTTCCTCGTCAAATCTTGCACGCAGCTCAACAAGAACAAATACCTCCTTGCCGTTTTCAGCCGCATTTATAAGTGCTTCCACTATCTTTGAATTGGAGGCTACTCTATAAAGAGTGATCTTTACGGATACTACCTCAGGATCATCCGCCGCCTCATTAAGCAGTGAGATAAAGGGCTTTATACTCTCGTAAGGATATGAAAGCATAAGATCCTTTTTCAGTATCTGAGGGATAAGCTTTGTATTCTTCTGAAAATCGGGACTGTCCTGCGGCTTTGCAGGCTTATAGAAAAGCTCTGGGTGCTTTTCCTCAAGACGGGAACGGAGCTGGAATACAAAGGAAAGCTCCAAAGGAGTTGAGCTGACAAATACCTGATTCTGTCTCAGCTCCAGCTTATCGCATAAAAAGCCTACAGCATCGGAGTTCATCTTTGAGGTAAGCTCCAGACGGACAGGTGAAAGCTTCTTTCTCTTTTTCAGAAGTGCTTCCATAACATCTCTCAGATCCACATCATGATCATAAAGTGCCTCTTCCATATTTATATCGGCATTTCTTGTTACCCTCATAATGCTCTTTGTTATGATATTGTAATTTTCAAAAACCGATGAGGCATAATGGAGAATAAGATCCTCTGCCAGAAGAAATCTTATCTTTGACTGACAGGGCAGGAAAATAAGTCTTGAAAAGCTGCCGCTTGCTGGTATAATACCCATTTTGACGGAATTTTTCGCTTCCAGATGCGCCGCAATATAAGTACCCTTATTTGTAAGGAACGGGAAGGGATGTCTCTTATCCACCACCTGAGGACTTATCAGAGGACGTATCTCCGAATTGAAATAAGCCGAAAGATATGCCTCCTCTTCCTTGGAAAGCTTTTTAAGATCCACCTGCTCTATTCCGTATTCCTGAAGCTGCTTCATTATGCCCTTATAGGTCTCGTCTCTTACAGGGATAAGTCCCGCAACTCTTTTATATATCTCCTCAAGCTGCTCTCCTGCCGTCATACCCGTTTTATTTTCCTTCACATTGCTGTGAACAAGGGTCTGGTCGTAAAGAGAACCTACTCTTATCATAAAGAATTCATCAAGATTGGACTGATATATCTGAGCAAAAAGAAGTCTTTCGCATAAGGGAACATTTCCGTCCCTTGCCTCTTCCATAACTCTTTCGTTGAATTTGAGCCAGCTGAGCTCACGGTTATCATAGCACTTATTCATCATTTACTCTCCTCTCATTATAATATCTGTAATACCGCCGATACTGCAACAGCGGCTATCAATGTAAATACCAAAAATCCAAGAACGATACAGCTTACCGCATTTTTATCAAGCACAAGGTCCTTTTTCTTCACCAGTCTTACGCCGACCTCTTTTCCTTTCTTGTAGATAATATCCCTCATTACAAATTCAGCAGGAAGCGCACAGGGATATTCCCGTCCCTCTATCATATAATAAGCCCTGTCAAAGCTTTGCTTATCGCCCTTGTATGTCCTGACGAACTCTCCCTTTTTACCCACCGAGCGCAGAAGCAGAGTCATTGCATAAATAAAGAATATATATATCAGAAGTGCCGCAAGCCCTAATGCACCCAAAACAACTCCGATAATGATATTTCTGCTTACTCCCAGACATATCATTATTACTATAAGTACGATAAATCCTATAATATATTCCATATCACATCACCTGTCTCATACGGTTTTCAGATATTCATTGTATGCATTATCTATAATATGCTCAAAATCGTGATAATCCTCCCATGAATCAGTAAATTCACAGGGCAGGTCACAAAGCTCATTGATAACCCAGCGGATATACTGCTTTACATAGCCGCCCTCTTCGTCTTTGTAGTAGCATTCTACAAAGGTATATATCTCATCGGAAAATTCCTCCGATGTAACTGCCTCACCGCAGAAATCTATAACAAATTCCGCAGAGGACATTTTTTCAGCCTTTACAGCCTGAGCCGCTTTTCTTTTTTCATCGGGATAATCCGCTTCAAAGCCGTGCTTTATTATCCATGCCATAAAAAAGCCCATATGCACCGAAGCGGCTCTGTAAACCTGACGCATTTTCTCCTCCGAAGGTTCCTCAGCGGAGGGGATATCCGATAAAAAATATTCCATAGCTTTATCTGACCAATAATCTGTCTTATCAAAGACCTTATATTCCTTGCCGGAAATTTTTGCATTGTTTCTTTTATTTTCTTCATTAAGCTGTCTTACAGCTTCAGACAGTTCCATCACACTCACCCCGATAATATCCGATATTATTCCGTATAAACAGCACATCAACAATAACCGCGGGAAGCGCTGATCAAATCATTTCAAGCTCCTTTGAATAAAGCCTTGTCGCAGGTCTGAAACAATGCCTGCGGCGTTAATCAGTGCTTCCCTTAAACACTTATTATAGTTTGTGCAGCTCTGACTGCTATTATTATACCACTCATAAGCTCACAAGTCAAGTTTTGTCAGAACATGAATATCTTTCATTTTATATATTGAAACGGCTCGAATGTTATTGGGTCATGCAAACATAAGCACCACACAGATATATGTTCATTCCTCGTTTGAGAAAATGCAAGCTGCCGCCGACAGACTGAAATTCGATTAAAAATACTGTAACCGCACTAGACCCCAAAAAATAGTGCGACAAAAAACCCCTCTGCATAATTATATGCAAAGGGGTTTAAAAGTACGTAAATACGTATGGTGCGGATAATGTGACTTGAACACACACGGTATTGCTACCACTAGAACCTGAATCTAGCGCGTCTGCCGATTCCGCCATATCCGCTTGACTTATTTACGATTTACAACTTACAACTATTATATTATAATACATCAGACGTAATTTGTCAAGGGATATTCTTCAAAAAAGCGAAACTTTAACTATTTATTCACAATAATCAATAATTAATTCATCATCTTCCGATTCCTGAGCTGCACGCTTTTTGGTAATACTTTTTCCGATACATCTTGCGATAATTGTTAATACAGCTAATACTGCCGCCGCTGCTGAAATAATAAACGCTGTTTTTTTCATAGATATGACCGTCCTTTCAGTTAATAATGCTGTCATCGTCATGGGAAGGATCTGAATCAACAGCTACGCCTACATTACTGTAATAAATCGAGGCTGCAACGCTTACTGCTGCACCGATAATAATAATTGCTGTCATATAATTCACGCTCCTTCTTTTTATTTGTTCAGGCTTTATCATACATCAGTCTAAATTGCATCATTTCTTTTACTGTCTACATTATAACTCCATATTGTTTGAATTTTGCTAAAGTTATATTAGAATCTGATTAGAATTTTTTACATCAGAATAAAAATAAATTCGCAAAAACCGTCAGTCATTCAATACCTCCATCTATTATTTGATATCAATATGACAACTGTTATACACCGTATTACGTTTTGCCGTATTTTTCACACAACATTTCATATATTTCATTTCTGGATAAACTATGTTTAACTGCAAGCTGCCTATGTTTATAATACCTTTTAATATTTTTCAGGAAAGCAGTTATCTTTTCACAGGCGTATATTCCTGCTTTTGAATTTGTTTTATCATAATATTCATCGGGATCATCCGAGGGAATAAAAACATAAAGTTCATCAATATCCTTTTTAATACTGTCAGATAAAAGCTTTTCATCACATACTCCGTTTGTAATCCCTATTACTTTGATATCAGATTTATTTTTTATATAATTCAATAAACTTCCGCAATCAGATGTAATCGGATCATAACCAACTCCAACAAACAAATACTCTATTCCCGTTATATCTGTTAAATCAAAAGCTTTAGTATACATAAAACCATAACCACGAAATGGATAAGCTTCTTTATTTTTCTTACAGTCAGGGCATTTATTGATACAGTTATTCTTCATTTTCAATAAAAGTATATTTTTGTATTTTTCATGGATATAAAAATAATCATCAGGCTTACCCTCTAAGGTATATTCGTCAGTGTGATGTTCCTTATAGTTTTCCCATGATTTTTTATAAACATATGTCTTGTATACTTTTCCATATTTATAAAAAGCGTTTTCTTTCAGTAATCTGACACACTTATTATACCAGCTTATAAAAAGTTCATCTGAATAATAAGGACTCAGATAACTATTCCAATAAATGCGTCCTTTAGGTGGTATACCTTTTGTACCGCAAAAAAATTCTATTAAAGGCAGTTCATGTAATTCTGTTGAACTCTTAAAGCAAGTCTTATCCAATTTGAAATCAGTGTTCCACAAATAATACCAACCGCTCATATTATTTTTCTCAGTTTCTTCTGTTTCAACAAGTGTCACCATCTCATCTGCCTGTTTTTCGGATAGTATCTTGATTTTACCTTTCATCTTAATGTTTAATATTTTTATAAATTCAGCTACATCTTCTGTGGTCATGCTAAATTCAACTTGCCTTCCCATTTATTTTCCTCCGTATCCTATTGTTTGAATTTTGCTATGGCTATATCAGAAACTGAACAGAATTTTTTATATCAGCATTGTATAATAATCAAATTCAAACAAGCATAGCGACAACAGGGGATATACTGCATAAATAAATACTCCGACAATAAACAGATATCCCATTTCTCGTTTCACCGTAAAATCATCGCCTGCACTCTTTGCTCCGATAAAGCCCCCTAACCAGCCTCCGAATACAGACAGTATCATACATAAAACTGCGTTTCCTCTGCCTGCGCTTTTATAAGCAAAATAATTCATAAGAATAAATAACGGTATAGAAATAACTCCCAGCATAAAACCAAATAAAAGAGCTATATAAAACATCCACGCAAGATCTCTTATAATAAAAAGAAGTACAACGCCTATAAGCATTATCGATATTACTATTACATAATCAGAATTTTTCTTCATTGTCATTATCCTTTCTAATTACTCATACCTGAGCCATACTGCACCGTGCGCCATTACCTCTGCACTGCACAGCTGATATTCCCTCATTTCCGATTCTGCAAACAGCGGCTTATCATCAATTCCGCCCACTATCGGAGCTGTGACTATACTCAGCATATCAACAACTCCCGCTCTCTGAAATGCACCGTTGATAATACTTCCGCCTTCAAGAAGCAGCTTTTTAATACCGAAAAGCTTGTACAGCTTATTAAGTGCAAGCTTTATATCAATATCCTCTTTACCTGCGAAAATATACGATACACCGATACTTTTATAATATGCAAGCATTTCCTTGGGTGCTTTTTCGGTCAGTACCTCAATTATATGACAATCATCATAACCCACATCTTCATCATGTATCCTGCTGTCAGTCCAGCCCACTTTTCCGCAGCGGTCAAAGGAAACCGCATAGTAATCATGCTTTTTTGCTATATAGTCCTCAAAGGGAATATCCGCTCCCGAAAATTCCGAAAGGTCGGGACTAAAGCCGTTTGTAAAGCTGCTTTCCATTGTGACTCTTCCGCAAGCAAAAGCATCTCCCTTAAGCTGACGGTTGATATCATAATATACCTCGCTTACCTGCATACCCTTTTCACCGAAAAGAAAATCTCCCGTGACCTTGCCGTCGATACTTGTTACCATGTGACATATCACAACAGGGCGAAGTCCGTTCTTTTCTACATATTTTCTTGCATAGGAACAGCTTGTTCTGATATTTCCCCCACGGAGATTTATCTGATTTATTGCACGTTTTACAAGCTGTGCCGCAACTCCCCTGCCCTGCATACTTTCATCAACAAAGGTATGGTTTATATCAAATACGCCTTTTTCGGTTTCGGGAAAATCAATTTCTCCTGCCTTTTTTTCATTTTCAATGCATATTATTTTTTCTGCTTCTGTTTTAAAAATCATAATAATTATCCTTTCATGTTCATCTGCTTATAAACAGTATTTTTACTGCACATTATAATAAAATGAATTATAAAAACAAAGAAGTACCATAATAAAATGATACTTCTCTGTTGATCTTTATTTTATCCGCATCAAAGCTTTTTATAAATTATGACCTGATACTGATATTTTAGAAATTGATACCCCATGCGGAGCTGAGCTTCTTATACATCTTCATCTTGACATTTGATTTTGATTTCTTATAGAAAACAATGCCAAGACCGATAGATACAACAGTAGCAACTGCAGCGATAATTATTGATAATGCACCATCAAGGAAATATATGCAGCAGAACCAGATCGCAGCAATAAGTATGATAAGAACAGGGAGAGTACTTGTCGCAAAGGTTTTATTCTGTGCAGAAATATACTTAACGATCTCCTCCTTCTTGAACTTCTCATAATTTCTTGCAATAAACTGATCGGGACGTGCCCACTTGCTGAAATCCTTTATATGATGAAATTCAATCTGAAAATCCTGACCTGTGCTTGTAATACGGTAATCAACCACAAAATTTCCCGCAGAGTTTGTTGTTGCACCCATAATATGTACAAGTGTTCCTACTTCTGCCTGATTTTTCACATTTTTAGTAACAAGAAACTTCCCGTCAACCGCATCATTAATATCGTTAAGCTTATATACCACTTTTTCATCTTCCTTTCATTAACAAAAGCACATAATTCACACTATCAATATAATTATATAACATAATCGGCAATAAATCAATAGCGAAAAATTACTTTACATTTTGTACAAAGCATCTTAACAAAATGCATTACTGCTGAGTGCTCTTTTCAAGAGTACTATTCAGTTCATTGATAATATCAGAGATCTGACTGATAGAATTATTGATAGTCTCGGAGCTGTCTGCAGTGATCTTAACATTTTCATCAAGAACGCTGAATGCCTTGATAGTTGCTTCAAGGATCTTTGTCAGCTGATCAACAGTTGCCTTATCCATTACAGGATTATTATTGCAGAATACAACTACATTCTTAAGCAGGTCGTTTACGACTGTTGCTCTTTCCTTGGTCTTTGAGTTGGACTCGTTGATAGTGGACATATTTGCTGTAATATCCTTGATATCGCCTGCAAGCTTATCGGAAAGTGCGATACATTCATTTGTGATCTTGGAAATCCTTTCGTCACGGTCTTCAAGCACATGATTATTGGAAAGAAGAACTGACTTGGCATGAACGATACAGTTTTCCGGTGTATTCTGTCCTCTGAATATCGCTGTTGCCATCTGCTGACATGATGCATATCCGCAGGCACGGCAATCGTATGAGCGCTCCTCCTGAGTGAATTTGCCCATAGATTCAAATATAGGATCAAGATCCTTTGCTGTGGGAATTACCGAAGGCTTTGCAGGCTTATAGCCTCTTATGAAGTTGGACATATCAAGCTCATCGTCAAACTTCTTGAAAAGATCATCATTTCCCGAACGGAAAAGACCTTTTGATTTTGGCTTGTTTTTCAGCTCATTATTTATCTGACGGATATATGACATTGCTTCAAAGCCTGTCTGCTTCCTGCCTGTTGCGGGTCCTACATTACAGCCGTATTCGCAGGAAAGAACGTCAAATATCTGAGGACGCTTTGCAATATTCATATTGGCATACTGTTCAAGCTCACGGTAAACCTTCTGTACACCCTCGGAATTTACTATATTTACTGTAGGATCCTTCTGGAGAATACATTCTTTAAGTCCGCCCGGTGTGGAATAGATCGAGCCGTACTGACCCTGACCGTATTCAAACTCATATTCAAATTCAAATGAATCGGTGGAGGGAATCCTGATATCGTTCTTCTCGAAGTATTCCATAAGCTTCTTGAAGGTCACATTATACTGGATAAGACCTGTTTCCTCGCACTCCATCTTCTTGGCGATACAAGGGGAAAAAAGTGCCATGGGATTTGGTCTCTTAAGATAATTCTTGATATATATCGCCATACAAGCTGCAGGACTGTGGATAGGAGACAGGCTCTGGAGAAGCTTGGGCTGATACATTTCTATGTAGTTTACAATAGCGGCACAGGGCTGGCTTATAACATTATTCAGCTTATTGAATTCCATAGCCTTAAGATGTACCCAGCTGCAGATATCCGCACCGAAGGAAACGTCATATACAAGGCAGCCCTTTTTCTTGAACCAGTTGAGTATTTCCTTCCACTGTGTAGGATAAGCTACCTTTATAGAAGGTGTTGCAAGAACGATCATCTTTTCCTGAGAAACTCTTGACATGAATTCCTCGGTATCGTCAATATAATCACGGGCACCGTATTTACAGTTCTTTACACATTCACCGCAGGCGATACATTTTTCTGTATTTACATTGGTGATGAATTTCCCGTTATCAAGCATTTTTGTAATGTTGGCTTCGGGAGCGGGACATCCTCTGACGCAGGCATTACAGCCGGTACATTTATCCGGCTTTACTATGATAAGATTGTTCATTATATTTTCTTTCTCCTTATTTTTGATTATCTGTATATGCTGCAGTCAGCGGCACATCAGGATTCAAGAGCATTTGCCATTCTTGTAAGTGCTTCAAGGTCGATTCCGCCGTTTGATGCAGGCTTTTCCTCAGCAGGTGCGGAAGCTTCCTCTGCAGGTGCGCTGCTGTCATCGGACAGTGAATCAGCCATAGCCATAAGCTTATCAAGGTCGTCGCTGCGCTTTTCCTCCTCTTCGGGAGCAGCCTTGCTTTCGGGAGCACTTTCGATATATGTATCATCGGTCTTCTGATATACGGGAGCTTCGGGCATTGCTGCTTCGATCTTTTCGGGCATTCTGAATACAGGGATACCTCCGCTGCTGATACGGTCTGTTGTATCGCTCAGGAGCTTTTCCGATTCACTTACCTTTGCAAGAGCAGCTTCAAAAACGGCCTTTGCCTTTGCAAGATCATCGGAAATGACCTTTACGTCCTCAAAGAGAACTGCCTTAAGATTATCGGAGGTCACCTTCATCTGAGCTTCATTTTCAGCAAGCTTTGCATTTACAGCTGCTGCTTCTCTTTCAGCGTCATATACGATTCGTGCTGCTTCGTTATTTGCGTCGATTATCATATTATCGGCAAGCTTCTTTGCGTTTGCTTCAAGATCCGCTGCCTGCTTCTTGGCATCCTCAACCAGCATATCGGCTGATTTCTGGGCTTCGATAAATACCTTGCTGAGTGATGCGGCACCGTTTCCGTCGCTGAGACCCATGATCTGCTTGTTGGCCTCTTCAAGCTCCTCGGTAAGCTTCTTTACCTGTTCCTTAAGAGCTTCGTTTTCAGCGGTAACAGCCTTACATTCCTCTCTGTATTCCTTTACATTGTTGGTAAGGGTCTCGTTCTGTACCTGAACCATTGTCAGCTTTGCACGTTCAGCGGAAAGAACGGTATCCTCTGCCTTTGCCGCATCGGCACCCTTGCCTGTTTCCTCATTGAACTGCTTAAGCTCACGGAGCTCGTTCTTAAGCTCAAAAACCTGTGAATAAAGATAATTCAGTCTGTTTTTAACATCATTTTTGTCATATCCTCCGAAGGTCACAGTTTTGATATAATTTGTCTCAGCCATTGCCAATCCCTCCAAAATTAATATATCACAGAAACTTTACTTCTCCGGGTCATATGACTGAAAATACGGGATATATAAAGCCTTACATTATATATCGTCATAAATGCCCCGAAATAAATAGTAATATATGCTAAAAAACACATTGAAAAACACGATACTTATGGAACCGCTGATTAAATCGTTTCACGACCCACTCAGTCAATTTTGCCGCTGCGGCAAAGGATTTTCGTGGGTCTGAAACGATGCCTACGGCTTTAATCAGCGCTTCCTTATATATACTATTATTTTACTACAGAATTAATATTTTGTCAATAGAACTATAGCTATTTTTTGCGAAAAAATATAGAAAAATTTTAATAAATTTACAGGCAGTACCCCACGATCCCTGTGCAGTACTGCCTGTAAGCATAAATATTTGTTATTTTTATAAAAATTCCTTATCATTGGTAAGATCTCCGCTGCCGCTTATTGGAATAACCTCTCCAAGATAGGTAGGCTCAGGCTTTATGATCGACATGAAAAAATCCTTGTCCCGTGCAAGTATCTCACGGAGATCGTAAATGTCCTGTTTGATATAATACTGCAGATCGGAATTTACTCCGTAGGCTTCCATGCCAAGCTGTTCGGCAACATATATCGAACGGTAAAGATGATAATTCTGGGTGACGATTATCACCTTTTCAGCCTGAAATATCTCCTTTGCCCGATACATACTTTCATATGTGGAAAAGCCTGCATGATCCATGAATACGTCCTCGGAGGGAACGCCTTTATTCAGGGCAAACTGTTTCATGGCGTTTACCTCGTCATAGTCCTTTCTGCCGTGATCTCCCGACATAAGAAGCTTTGGTGCCGCTCCCGACTGCCATACCTCTACGCCTCTTGTAAGACGGTCGCTGAGCATGGGTGACGGGGTGATATCATTTACTCTGCAGCCAAGCACGATTATACAGTCGATATCCTTAAGCTGTGCAGCCTGTTCGACGGTAAGTATCTTGTCATCGGAATAATGCTTTACGTATTCACTTATTCCTACGGCTGCCGCTATGCCAAGTATTGCCAGCGCAACAAGTATAAGCATAAGTTTAAACAACCTTCTCAGTATTTTATTGTTTCTGATCCTTTCCGGCATATTGTATCGTCCTTTCAAAACCGCCCGGGACCTCAACAGCGGCGTGTATTCTGTTTCCTGTAATGCAGTTGATGATTATTTCTACATTATGCTTTGCGCATTCCTCGTCTGCCTGATGAGTAAGCAGATGGATTATTGAAGAAACACTCTGGTGTGCAAGCCAGTGCAGAACATAATCATTTATCTGTCCGCCGTGGAGACGAAGACACATTTTTTCCGCAAAGCTTCTGTAGCATCGTTCCATAAGCTCCACAAAGCGTTCAATACAATCTGAATATTCAGATCCTTCCGAGCCGTTTATGAGAATAAGAAATTCCTTTTTATTTTCATAAAGCAGACGTATAAGCTCATCTCCGAATTTTGATGATATGGGACGGAAATTAATTGAAGGCAGAGAACGTACATCGGCGGAAATGACTTCATATTCGCTTTTGGCAAAATATTTGCTTATAAGATCTATCAGCTCATAATAGGGCGGCGATACGATCTCCGAAAAAAGCTCTGCTTTATCCTTGAAGAAGAAATAAAGCGCTCCTGTTGTGACTCCCGCATTGGCGCATATTTTGCGCAGTGACGCTTTGGTATAGCCCTTTGCAAAGAATTCCTCCCTTGCACATTCCATAAGGCGTTCTTTGGCGGATCTTCCGTTCGTCTGTGACATTATTCCACACCCTTTTTGTCATCTTAATAATTCGTGTTCTGACATGAATTTACGTATCTGCTCCGAATCGGGCATTGCAGGGATAGCTCCTACCTTTGTAGATGTATATGAGCCGCAGGCATTTGCAAAATATGCCATTTCCTTGAATTCATCGGCGGTAAGCTCGGTTATATCCTTGCTCTTTTCAAGAAGCTTGTATAAAAATCCGCCGAAGAAGCTGTCTCCCGAGCCTAAGGTATCCACTGTTTTGGCATTGTAGGTAGGATATCTTTCGATAATTCCCTTTGCGGCGATTATACAGCCCTTGGCACCCTGGGTTATACAGATTATCTTTATGCCCATTCCGAGAAGCTTTGCTATTGCAGGGAGCATCGTTCCGCAGTCGGTTATCAGCTGCAGCTCCTCCTCCGATACCTTCAGTATGTCAACATACCTGAGAACGCTGGTCATTGTACGTATCGCCATTTCCCTTGACTGCCACAGCAGAGGACGCCAGTTAGGGTCATAGGATATTATCTTGCCCTGTGACTTTGCATATTCCACAGCGTTTACGGTAGCTGACCTGGAAGGTTCGGCAGTAAGGGAAAGTGAGCCGAAATGGAATATTTTGCATTTATCTATAAGACTTTTATCTATCTCACTGAATTTCAGATCAAGATCGGCGGTGTTTTTGCGGAAGAATACATAATCCCTTTCACCGTCACCCCGATTGCTTATGAATGCAAGTGTTGTGGAATGTTCTTTATCGAGGATAAGTCCCTTTGTATCAACTTTTTTATCGTCAAGTATCTTTTTCAGATATTTTCCGAACATATCGTCTCCCACTTTTCCGATAAGACCTGTTGACGCACCAAGTCCTGCTGCCATACAGACAACATTTGCGGGAGCACCGCCTGCATTCCTTTTATAATATACCTCGCCGTCATCGCCTGTCATTGCGGTAAGGTCAATAAGCAGCTCGCCTATTGCAAGTATATCAGCCATATACAACTCCCCTTTCATCAACACTTCAATTATATCACACCATTTCGGGATTTAGCACATATTTTTGTTATCTCTGTATGAAAAATGTGTTAAGACAGTAACAGTCAGTTTAAAAGGCTCAGTCATTATTTATAATCTCTATGGTGTCTGCAAGTACGTTATCCCATTCAAGACGGTTTTCGTATGAATACACATCTTCGCAGTTTTTACTTATCATACGACGTTTTTCAAGACTTTCAACATTCAGACGGGAATATATATCAGGCGCTGTACCATACAGCGAATTTGATGTTCCGTCGGGATTTTCGGTATAAAACGGAACATATTTTATGCAAAGTCCGCTTTTTTTAAGGGGTACTACATATCCTCCGCTGTAAACTCCCAGCCCTTCGCCTGCGGTGTTGTCACCTATGATAGTTCCCGCACCACCCGCTTTTACCATTGCTGAAAGGGTGTCTGCGGCAGAACAGGTCATATGTGATGTAAGTACATATACATTTCTTTGTGTTTCCGAGTTGCCGAAATAATTTGTTGTTTCGGCATATATGATTTCATTATCTTTTTCTTCAAGCAATTTGAAGAACCCGGAATAGTTATCAACGATCTGATCGGTATAGTCGCTTTTATACAGTACCGACTGTGATTCAATTATAGATGATCTGTAAAACAACGGAGGATAAACCACATTCATGACATAATCGGGAACTCCGCCTGTGTTATAGCGCAGGTCGAGAATTACATTTCCGATATCCTCGGGGATATTGTTTATTTCATCTGCAAACGCAGTATTTTCGGTGCTTACATCCATAGAATTCAATTCAATATAGCAAAGATCGTTTTCCGTATCGCAGTAAATGCTGTAATTATCGGGTTCTTCCGTGTCATCGCTTTCTTCTGCATTATCTTCATTTATAAGATGATAATAGCGCATTGCCAGCTCCGCGCGGAAGCTTATGTAAGCATCTGATGTAAGCTCCTTTCCGCTGCTGTCCGAAAGTGTGAGAACAACCTTTTTTTCACCTTCGTTTTTGTCAAATACGATCGAATCTCTGTATGCTTTTTTCAGAACATGATCATAATTTATCTTCCATACAGACATATTGTCCTTGATATAGCTGTCAACAGGGATACCGTCTACGCTTACAAGGGTGAAGAACTCATCGGTTTCCGACTCCGTTGATACATAGCTGCCGTCACAGTAATTAAAGCGTGTCAGGCTGCTGTCATATCCGTTCACCGTGTTTTTCAGCTCATCATACCAGTAATCCGTATATTTATATACCGATGTATCTGAAGAGGCGATATATCCGTTAAGAAAGTCGGGATAACCTGATATATCGGGAAGCATCAGGTCCGTATGAGCGCTCTGAAACTCGGAAAGTACAGCATCGATCACATAAAAATACTCTATGTTTGACTTTGCCTGTGCAGCACGTTCTATATATTCGTCTGCTCTTTCGGAATAATCGATCCCTGTCAGTTCATTTCCGTTCATTGCTTCGTGAAAGCTTGTCAGAAGCATATCCATAATATATTCCATTTCAGCTGTACGCTGTTTCTCTGTAAGCTCGGGAAGCTCGGCTGCTTTTACAAATTTCTCATTGAATTCATTCTTTATGAGAATATCAAGTCTTAAATAAATAAAAAGTGATATAATAGAATAAATCAAGAATGACAAGGCAATGAGCCCGAGGATTTTTATTTTTTTGCTTATCATGTTTGTCCTGCTCCTTCAATAATAAAATCGGCTCTCCGTTAAGAGAGCCGCTGACTATGCGTTAAGGAATTGCTGATAAAAGCGTTTCGGGGAGCAGCTTATATCATGTCAGATATTCCTTGATAAATGTCTTAAGCTCATCGTCTCCGAATGGCTTGGGATAACCTGTTACACGTACCTCGTCCTGAGCCTTGCGTACTATCTCGTCAATATCCTCAGGCTTTACCTTGACAGATGTCACATCTATTCCCACAGCGGAAATAAGGTCATCTGCTGCATCAAGGAAGGCTTCAGGCTTTTCTTCAAGACCGCAAGCCTTTGCCAGTGCGGAAAGCGCATTGTCCGTATATGGACGGGAAGCACTTAAAACAGGTGTAAGCACAGAAGCAATAGCAAGTCCGTGAGGAATATGGTATATCTCGCCCAGACGATGTGCAATGGCATGAATATAGCCTGTGCTTGTACGGCGGAATGCTATTCCCGCTTCATGAGACGCTGAAAGAAGTGCGCTTCTTGCATCTGCATTATCAGGCTCCTTTACAGCTGTTTCAAGGCTTGCCATTATATCTGCGGCAGCCTGTGCTGCATTTGCCAGATCATCATAGAATGCAGGCGCATAAAGGCTTACAGATGCTTCGATGATATGGCTGAGCGCATCAATGCCTGTATAGGCTGTTGTTGCGGCAGGAACGCTTACTGTAAGCTCGCCGTCAAGGAGGATCATCTGAGGAATGAATTTTGTGCTGATAAAGGGCTTCTTATTACCCTCTTCATCGCCTATCACCGCATAGATAGTAGCCTCTGAGCCTGTACCTGCGGTTGTGGGAACGGCAATAAAGGGAACACAGCGGTTTGCTTTTGAGTCTATCTTGCATATACTGTCAATATCCGCATCGGGATTTCCTGCACGGAGAGCGGTTATCTTTGAAACGTCAAGCACTGAGCCGCCGCCTATGGCGATAACGCCGTCACAGCCTTCGGAATTATACATATCAAGAGCTGCATCTGCTTCCGTCAATGTGGGTTCACCCTTGATATCGGTGAATACGGTATATGAGGGCAGCTTATCCAGAGCAGATTTTATCTTCGGATTTGAAAGAGCAGGCTCAAAGGTGATGACAAAGGGCTTTTTCGTTGAAAGCTTTTCCGCAAATTCGGGGAGACGTTCAATGCAGCCCCATTCATTTACAGTTTCGCTTTCGGGTATATCTGCACCACGGAGAACGCTGAGGAACAGATTCTGGATATGTGACATTGTGCCGCCTGTGCTTCTCATGGGGTGTTTTTCATATGGCTCATATCCCAGACAGTGATCTCCCAGCTTAAGATAACGCTCATCAGGCTGACCCCATTCAAAGCCGCAAGCCTTAAGTGCATTTACGGTAAAGTCGGTCTTTACATTGACATTTTCGCTTCGTGCGGAAATGAGGGAATAGAACTTAAGCACCATAACATCACGGTCCTTGGAGTTTGCCGCAACAGTTTCTATGGTCTCAAGTGAGGACACCTGTCTGCAGGGAACATCAAGGAGACGGAACATATCAGCCATAGGCAGATAGTTGGGGTTGATGATATGATAGATATTATTGATATCCTCGGTCAGTGAAAGCAGGACTACTGCATCTGCTGATTCGTCGATAGCGGTAAGGTCCATAGGATATTTATCCATATTATCGTTTATGATACCTAATTTCAGTGTAGCTCTTATACGGTGAAGGAAGCCGTTATCCTCGGAATTCTTCTGGAATACACCGTCGCTGCTGCGCCATGTGAGATTTCCCATACGGAAGATATTGGCTTTGAGTCCTTCCTTACGTGCATTGAGAACAGCTCGTTCAGCTTCATATTTACTGTGGATATATACGTTATCTGTATAGTGCTGTCCGATATAGAGGGTGAATTCGTCAAAATCGGCATCTCTGCGGTCCTCGATAACGGTGCCTGCTCCGTGAAGGCTTACCGTAGATGTATGCTGGAGCACGGCATCTGCCTTCATTGCAAATCTTATCACACGGTTCGTACCGTCAACATTTGTACGTGCAAGGTCGGAATAGTCACCTGCATGATGAACGTTTGCGGCGGTATGGATAACTGTATCTATTTTCTCCGCAAGCTCTCTGTAAAGCTCGGAGGTAAGTCCGAAATGCTTTACCTCGATATCGCCGATGATCACCTTTATGTTGTCAAGGGAAATATCGCCGAAGTAATATTTCATGCGGTTATAGAAACGCTCCTTGCTTCTTACCAGAACATATACCGTTACGTCCTCCTTAAGCAGACGGTAAAGTACGTGTGCGCCGAGGAAGCCTGTTGCACCTGTGAGAAGGATATTCTGTGCCTTGTCGGAGCGTGTGCCGCCCTTTGTTTCATTGATAAGGCTGTTTACCTCCTCTTCGTTTTCAACATCGGCAGAGCATTTCATTTCATCGATAGCCTGTGCGAGAAGTCCTAAGAAGGGCTTGTCATAGATAAGCTGAGGCTCGATATTAAGTGCGAGGGCAAATTCAACTGCGGAAAGGCTGTCTCCGCCCAGAGCGAAGAAATTGTCGTCGATACCAACCTCCTTAAGCATAAGCTGCTGAGCCGCAGCACTGCATACAAGCTTTTCGGTAGGTGTTACGGGAGCAGTTATCTTACGTTCAGACTTCATATGCTCATCTGTACGGATTATCTTCATTGAGGCGTTGCGCTTGAAGGGCACGGGACGGATAACATACCGTGAGATCCTCTGGAATGAAGCAAGTCCGCTGTTTACGTGCTGGAGAACGTTTATCATATATGCATCGGGATCGGTGATGTTGTTTTCCTTAAGGAACTCTGTATCAAGGAATACCTCTGCAATAATTGCATTTCCTTCGCCGTAGCAGACTACTTCCTTTACCGCAACCTCGCCTGCAAAGCGTTCCTCAAGCTGTTCGGCGGATACATTTTCGCCGTTATCCAGAAGAATAAGGTTCTTGCATCGTCCTGTAAGGAATAAGAATCCGTCATTATCAAAATAGCCTAAGTCGCCTGTTTTGAAGTAGCCGTCCTCGGTGAATGCTTCGGCGGTCGCTTCGGGATTTTTATAGTATCCCTTGAATACGGAGGGACCTTTTACAAGTACCTGTCCGTCACGGATTATCGTATCCATGCAGGAGATAGGCTTTCCTACAGAGCCGGGGCGGTTTCCGTCGATAGCGTTATTTGAAATGGCGGGGGCACATTCTGTCATGCCGTAGCCGTTGAGTACGGGAACGCCTGTTCCTGCAAAGCGGATAACGTGCTCCGCTTCCATAGGTGCGCCTCCCGATACGATATTTACCAGCTTTCCGCCGAAAAATGCCTTGACAGCCTGCTGCTCGGTAAGGTCGTTTCTCATGGAAGCAAATTTAAGTGCGCCGAACATAAGCTTCTTTGCAAGCTGGGGAACAACCGAGATGGATTCGGGGCGGAAAAGGCGCAGATTATCCAGAACGTTGGGCAGACCGTCGTTTATGAATATCTGTTTTCCGTCAACAACCGACTTTGTAAGACTGGCTGTGAAGGCAAAGCAGTGGCTTAAAGGCAGAACACACATTTCTGTACGTGTGGGAATTGATGTATGTACACAGGTAGCGGAAAGCACGAAATTTCGGTGGGTGAGCATTACGCCTTTGGGGAAGCCTGTTGTTCCCGAGGTGAACACGATAGCACACAGGGAATCTCCGTCAGGCTCTTCGGTATATGAGCCTGCATACTCCTTTACGATATCACTGAGGGCAAGAGAGCCTTCAGCTGCTTCGCCGTCGGTTATGATGATATACTCCACCTGCGGAGCGGCGTTTTTTATGGCAGGTATCATGCCCTTATGAAGCGTATCAAGGAATACTACCTTACAGTCTGCATAAGCAATAAGCTCGATAAGCCGTTCGGGAGTTTCGTTTGCGGCAAGCGGTACCATTACAGAGCCGCAGTTTACTGTTCCGAAATAGGATACTATCCACTGATATGAGTTTATGGAAATAAGTGCTGCATGTGCGCCCTTCAGTCCGTTTTCAACAAAAAAGCGGCTGAGTGCCTCTGTTTCCTGCTGAAGCTCCAGATATGTACGGCTTACAAGTCCGTCGGGCGTTTTGTAGGTCACAGCAGGGTCGGAGGCATGGTCTGAAACGGCATAGTCCAGCATATGCTTAAGGCTGCGCAGGGTGGTGCGGTCTTCGATTATCATTTTTATTTATCCTTTCATATTTAAATAAATGCATATAAATTCTACAATATATAACAAAAAATTATTACTGCATACGATTTTATTATATACTGTGTTACAATTTTTGTCAAGGATATTTAATTGTTTTATATATTCTTGGTATATATAAATAATAGTGATTTTTTTATGCATTTACACAATAAACAACTGTTTTCTGATTCGGTGGGGTATTGTGTGTATTTTTTATTTATCCGATATTGCGAACATGTATTTTTTGTGTGCTCGGAAATGAACAAATATTTTCTGAAAATCAGCGGTTCCCTAGCCATAATATCCGCTGTTTCCGTATTTATTTACAAAAAACGGTTGACTTTCCGATGAAAATATGTTATTTTTATATTATTGAAGTTTGATCTGTCTAACAGCGGATTATCACATAAGGCGGAAGCTTTTCCTGACGCCGAATGTGCATAATATCAGACGTTCCCTAAACCGAGGATATGCTCCGAGGTCATGGCTGCGGCACTATATCTGTCTGTATATCTTACGGTATACGGAGCTTTTGCCGCACCTTTACAAAAGGTGCGTTTTTATTTGATCGGATTTCAAAATCTATTTTATAAAGGAATGAGCTTTATGGCAATCTACAATCCAAAATCAAAAACGGCAGAGGAATTTATCAATCATGAGGAAATTTTAGATACCCTTGACTATGCCGAAAAGAACAAGAGCAATGCCGAGGTAATAGACAAGGTGCTTGAAAAGGCAAGGCTAAAAAAAGGTCTTACTCACCGTGAAGCAGCTATACTTTTAGACTGTGATATCCCCGAAAAAAATGCGGAGATCTTTGCTCTTGCCGAGCAGATCAAAAAGGATTATTACGGAAACAGAATAGTTCTTTTCGCTCCCCTCTATCTCTCAAACTACTGCGTAAACAGCTGCGTATATTGTCCTTATCATATCAAAAACAAGAATATCAGCCGCAAAAAGCTTACTCAGGAGGAAATACGCAGAGAGGTAATAGCTCTGCAGGATATGGGTCATAAGAGACTTGCTCTTGAAACAGGCGAGGACCCTGTTCATAATCCTATTGAATATGTTCTTGAAAGTATTGAGACTATCTACGGAATAAAGCACCGCAACGGCGCTATCAGAAGAGTAAATGTAAATATTGCGGCAACTACCGTTGAAAATTACCGCCGTCTCAGAGATGCGGGAATAGGTACATATATTCTCTTTCAGGAAACATACCACAAGGAAAGCTATTTAAAGCTTCACCCTGCAGGACCCAAGCATGATTATGATTATCACACCGAGGCTATGGACCGTGCAATGGAAGGCGGCATTGACGATGTAGGCTGCGGAGTTCTTTTCGGTCTGGAATTATACCGCTATGAATTTGCGGGACTTCTTATGCACGCTGAGCATCTTGAAGCAGTTTACGGAGTAGGTCCTCACACAATAAGCGTACCCAGAATACGCCGTGCAGACGATATAGACCCCTCAACCTTTGATAATGGCATAGATGACGATACCTTTGCAAAGATCGTTGCCTGTATCAGAATTGCCGTGCCCTACACAGGCATGATCGTTTCCACAAGAGAAAGCCGCAAGGTAAGGGAAAGAGTTCTCCATTTAGGCGTATCCCAGATAAGCGGCGGCTCACGCACCAGCGTAGGCGGTTATGCAGAGGAGGAAGAGCCTGAGGATAATTCCGCTCAGTTTGATGTAAGCGATACACGTACCCTTGACCAGATAGTAAACTGGCTTATGAAAATGGATTATATCCCCTCATTCTGTACAGCCTGCTACCGTGAGGGAAGAACAGGCGACAGATTTATGGCACTCTGCAAGAATATGCAGATACTCAACTGCTGTCACCCCAATGCACTTATGACTCTTAAGGAATATCTCGGCGACTATGCTTCCGAGGATACAAGAAATGTAGGTCTTAAGCTTATCGAAAAGGAGCTTCTCAATGTTCCCAACGAAAAGGTAAGAAATATATGCGCCGAAAATCTTATGAAGATATCGGAAGGCTCAAGAGATTTCAGATTCTGATAAAGGAGGCTTATCAATGGCAGCACCTCTTAACGGTACACCCTCAGCCGAAAGAATACATATCGGCTTTTTCGGAAAAATGAACAGCGGTAAATCATCACTTATAAACGCTGTTACGGGACAGGGCATATCTATCGTATCCGATACTCCCGGCACTACCACAGACCCTGTAAGCAAGGCTATGGAAATTTCGGGGCTGGGAGCCTGTCTGCTGACCGATACGGCAGGCTTTGACGATACCTCCGAGCTTGGCGGAATGCGTGTGGAGAAAACCTCTGCCGCCGCTATGAAAACAGATATTGCAGTTGTTGTTTTCTCAGATGAAAATATTGATATGCCTCTTGAATGGTACAACAGATTCAGGGAAAAGAAAATAAATACCCTTGCGGTCACATCTAAATATGATACCGCTGAGGGAAAGGCTGTTTCCAAAAAGCTTACCGATATGAATATCCCTCATATAAAGACCTCCGCTGCTGACAGAACGGGCATAGACGAGCTTATAAAGGAGCTTGCACGTATTGCCGCAGACAATGAGGAAAAGCTTTTTATCACAGGAGATCTTGTTTCCGAAGGAGATACCGTTCTGCTTGTAATGCCCCAGGATATACAGGCTCCCAAGGGCAGACTGATACTTCCGCAGGTACAGACCACACGAGAGCTTCTTGACAGAAAGTGCACCGTTATAAGCACAACTGCCGATATGCTTGACAATGCGCTTAAAGCGCTTTCCGCTCCCCCCGATCTGATCATCACCGATTCACAGGTATTCAGAACCGTATATGACAAAAAGCCCTCCGAAAGCAGACTTACTTCCTTTTCAACTCTTTTTGCCGCTTACAAGGGAGATATTAAAAGCTATATAAAGGGAGCGGCTGCCATAAACAAGCTTACAGAAAGCTCCCGTGTGCTTATTGCGGAATGCTGTACCCATGCTCCCAAGGAGGAGGATATCGGACGGGTAAAGCTGCCCCGTCTGCTCCGAAAAAAAGCAGGCG
Organism: Oscillospiraceae bacterium; assembly: GCA_017481565.1. Classification (GTDB taxonomy): domain Bacteria; phylum Bacillota; class Clostridia; order Oscillospirales; family Ruminococcaceae; genus RGIG4694. The sequence continues at coordinate 31,152 of JAFUOZ010000007.1, forward strand.
AGGGTCTTACAGTGGATATCGTCGGAGGAGCGGATTTCCCCGAAGTGCTTACCGATTATGACCTTATCATACAGTGCGGTGCCTGTATGTTCAACCGCCGTCATGTGCTTTCCAGGATAGAACGTGCAGCTTCCCAGAATGTACCTATAACAAATTACGGCATAGCTATTGCCCATATAAGCGGAATACTTGACAAGGTGGAGATAACAAATCTATGATACAGAATACACCCGATGATACAAGAGTAGCGGTAATTTCACTTATCGTTGAAAAAAAGGAACGTGCCGAGGATATAAACCGTATTCTCCATGAATACAGCGGATATATCATCGGCAGAATGGGTATACCATATCAAAAAAAGGATATTTCTGTCATAAGCGTTGCTGTGGACGCACCTGCCGATATAATAAGCGGACTTTCGGGAAAGCTGGGCAGGCTTGACGGTATATCCGCAAAGACAGCATATTCAAAGCTGTAAGGAGAACATCATGAAGAAGATACTTATTGTTGAGGACGACAATGAAATCCGCTGTCTGCTTTCGGAATATCTTTCTCAGCTGGGATATTCCCCTCTTACTGCGGAAAACGGTCTCGACGGACTTAAATCTGCACGTGACAATGAGGAGCTTTCACTTATAATACTTGACCTTATGCTCCCCTATCAGAGCGGAGATTCGGTGCTGAAAAAGCTCCGTGAATTTACCGATATCCCTGTGATAATCCTGTCTGCCAAAAGCATGGTACAGTCAAAGATAGACCTTATAAAAGCAGGTGCTGACGATTATATGACAAAGCCCTTCGATCTTGACGAGCTTGCAGTAAGGATAGAAGCACTTCTCCGCAGAAGCGGCAGAAACAACAAAAAGCAGTCGGACTTCCTGACATATAAAAAGCTTACTCTCGATACGGAAAACAAGACCGCATCGGTAAACGGAAATACCCTTGTGCTTACAAGCAAGGAATATGCTATCTTAGAGCTTATGCTTTCAAATCCTGCCAAGCTTTTTTCAAAGTCAAATATCTTTGAAAGTATATGGAACGAGGAATATCTGTGCGATGACAATACCGTAAAGGTACATATAAGCAATTTAAGAAACAAGATCAAAAAATATGATCCCGATGAGGAATATATCTGCACCGTATGGGGCATGGGATATAAGCTGGCTTGATATTTAACCTTTTCTTAACCTTTTCCTTAACCTTTTCTTTACACATAGGAATTATCATATAATCAAAGAAAAACAGCGAAAGGAAAATTGCTTATGTCTGATAATGTATTACGGCTTGACAAGCTTACAAAGGTCTATAAGGAAACAAAAGCGGTCACCGATTTTGATCTTAACGTTAAAAGGGGTCATATATGCGGACTTATCGGTCCTAATGGAGCGGGAAAGACCACCATTATGAAAATGACCGCAGGACTTATCCACCCCACATCGGGAAAAATGGAATTTTTCGGTGACAGCTCCGATCTGAAAAGCTCACGCAGAAGAATGTGCTTTATGCTGGAGGCTCCCATAATCGAACCTCAGATGACAGCAGAGGAAAATATGCAGTATATCCGCTATGCAAAGGGTGTTGCAGACGAAAAAAAGATAGCCGAAACTCTTGATTTTGTAGGTCTGGGAAATACAGGCAAAAAGCTTGCCGCTAAATTTTCTCTGGGTATGAAGCAGCGTCTCGGAATTGCAATGTCACTTCTGACCGAGCCTGAGATACTTGTTCTTGATGAACCTGTGAACGGACTTGATCCAGAGGGGATAGTTGAAATACGCCACATGCTGAAAAGGCTTTCAGATGAAAAAAATGTGACTATAATAATCTCCAGTCATATACTTTCCGAGCTTGCGGAGCTTTGCAGCGATTTTGCGATAATAAATCACGGCAGGCTTATCGAAAGCTTCAGTGCTTCTGAGCTTAACAATAAATGCAGAACTCATATCGCCATTAAACAGATAATATCAACAAAACGGCAGCTGTTCTTGAGGACAGGCTTTCCGTCAGTGATTATACGGTGATCCACGGAGATGAAATTCATCTTTATGAATATACCGATGATATAGCTATAGTATCAAGGACCGTCACAGGAAGCGGTCTTACCATAACAAAGCTTGTTTCAGAGGGCGAAAGCCTTGAGGATTATTATCTTTCAAAGGTAGGTGGCGAAAATGAGTAAGCATATAAAAGCGGAATGGTACAGGATCACTCATACACAGCCTTATTTCAGGTGGTATGTGATCGTTGGAATACTAATTGTGATCATGCCTGTGCTTGCCTTTCCGAAGGCATTTGAAAACGATCTGTGTACCGCTCTTATGAACAGCCTGGGCGGAATGGGATTTATAATGTCAGCATTACTGAGTGTTATCACAGCAGTTATGACAGCAAACATATATATGTCAAGACTTCATTATTATGAGGTCATGGACGGTGCGTCCGTTCATAAAATAATACTCAGCAAGCTTATTACGCATTTTTCGGTAATAACTGTATTTTATGTTCTGCCGTCCTGTATACTTTTCGGTATAATATACGGTCTTAACGGCGGCGGTGAGATGAAAAGCGTACCTCTTTTCTTTCTGTTATATATCATCAATATGTATCACCTTTCATTAAGATCTGTCCTGCTTTCAATAATAGTCAGAAGCTTCAACGGAAGCATGCTGGTATCATATATACCTATTATTCTGGAGCTTATGCCCTACATGCTGCTTATAAACCTGATGCCGGAACATTTGGAGACAATACAGAAAATATTTAATTTCTTCCCCACTATACAGCTTATGTGTCTTCCGATGCCCGAATATACTTCACAGTTTACAGCTGCAGTAATAATCGGATTTTTAGTGAGCATGACAGCACTTTATGCGCTTGCTTACTATGTATATTCAAAAACGGATTTTAAATAATATTTCAAATAATAAAAGGAGGCGTACCGCTATGGAAATTATTATGCTCATAGCCGCAGTATGCCTTCTTGTTTTATTTCTTGTATTTCTTATTAAATATACCATACTGAAAAAGCAGATAAAAAGCTTTTCAGAACAGGTAAAAAAACGTGAGGATAAGGATTATGACCAGCCAATAAAGGTAGATACCTTTGATAATGACATTATAGAGCTTGCAGCCGCACTTAACAGACATACGGAAATACAGAGGAACACTGCCCGTGAATATGAAAAAACACGGAACAAATTAAACGGCGTTATTTCGGGAATATCCCACGATTTCAGGACTCCGCTTACATCTGCACTGGGATATCTGCAGATGCTTGAAAAAAGCAGCGGCTTTACCGATAAGCAGGCAGAATATCTTTCTCTTGCAATAAGCAAAAGCATCTATTTAAAGGAGCTTTCCGATGACTTTTTCGAACTTTCAAAAACAGCGGACGAAAACAGCTTTTCCTCCGAAAAGATCAATCTGAGCAATATGCTTTCCGATAAGCTGCTTGAGCTTTACAATGAGCTTGACACAGAAAAAATATCCGCCGAAATAAATATTGACGACGGGATCATTATTTATTCCGATCCTCATTGTATTGAGCGAATGATAGAAAATATCCTTTCAAATTCAAGAAAATATATGCTTTCCCTGTTCGGTGCAAGGCTTTATGTAAGGGACGATAAAATTATTCTTTCGATATATAACGACATCGACAGCAGTATGAGCATTGACCCCGACAGCGTATTTGATCGCTTTTACCGCTCAGACCCAAGAAGCAAAAACGGCAGCGGAATAGGTCTTTATGTGGTTCGTCAGCTTGCGGATTCTCTGAATATAAAAACAGAAGCATTTTTTGATGATAAGGGATATTTTACGATACAGCTTACTTTTAATAATTTCAATATATAAAAGCAGACCATTTTATATAAAAATGATCTGCTTTTCTTTATAGTGTTCTGATGTAGCCTTTTCCGTGATCCGAGGAATACACGGCAAGCTGATGAAATTTTTCGGAAAGATATTCAGCTGTTTTATCCGCAAAGGGAATTTCTGTTCCGTAGTGAGTACAGTCAAAAAGGGCAAGTCCTCTGTTTTCCGCTTCAACAAAACGGTCATGCTTTACATCACCTGTTATGAGAGCGTCACATTCTGCCGCTGCCGCTTCTTCAAGGAGACTTCCTCCCGAACCGCTGCAGAAAGCAAGCCTGCGTATTTTTTTATCGGGAGCCGTATATTTTATTGGACAGCCTTTATAGATCGTACCTAATTTTTCCGCAAGCTCATCGGGAGATATTTCAGTGCAGCCGCATATCCAGCCGATACCGCTTCCGTCGGGACATACGGGGTCAAGCACTGTTCTTTCACCGAGAGACAGTATGTCCTTCATCATATCATAAGCGATACCGTTTGTTCCGCAGTCGGCAATATCCGCATTTGTATGACAGCATATGGCCGATATACCATATCTTATAAGCCTATATACAACGCTTTCTGATGTAACTGTTTTGACAGGGTCAAATATGACCGGGTGATGACTTATTATAAGCTGAACACCTAAGCTGTGCGCCTCCTCAACTGCTGCCGCGGTAATATCCAGACAGGTCATTATTCCCGTTGCCTCTGCATTTTTATCCCCGACGATAAGACCGCTGTTATCCCATTTTTCCTGAGCGGAAAAGGGCATTATCTCATCAAGATAATCATAGATATCCTGTACTGTAAGCATATTATCCCTCCGAAATTTTTACAGGGCATTTTTCCGCAAGTGCAAGATATTCATCAGCCTGCGCCCTGTTTCCCGATTTCATTATACCCTTATATGTATCATAAAGCCGCTTTGCACGGTCAAGTGCATATCTCCGTGCCGCTTCATCGGAATAGTCCATAAAGCCGTATTCCGCTTTCACATCGTCACATTCGGTAACGGTGCCGTTATGTACCGCACGGATAACGTTATATCCGAAACGGCCGTCATATACTGCCCTTTCCTCCGTTATCTCAAAGCCGTTTGCGCAGAGATATCTTCTCAGCACCGACGCACGGGTCATAGGCTGTAAAACAAGTCCCATACGGGAACTTATTTTTCCTTTTTCAACACCTCTCGAAAGTATATCGGAAATAAGCTCACCGCCCATTCCCGCAATTACAATATCGGTCACTCCCTCAGTATCAAGATCGTCCAGACCGTCGGAAAGCTGTATCTTTATTTTATCGGATAGCTCATATTTTTTTACAGTTGCTTCCGCAAAGCCAAGGGGTTTTTCATTTATATCGGCGGCTGTAGCACGGCTGCATTTTCCCGATGAAACAAGCTCGCAGGGAAGATAACCGTGATCGGTACCTATATCGCATACATTATCACCTGTGACCATACGGGCGCACATGGCAAGTCGTTTATCAAGCATAGTTTATTATCTCCATAGAAAACAATAACGCTCCGAAGCTTTTCCGAAGCGTTATTTCATGATCATACGATTACTTATTTGCAAAGTGCTTATTGAGAGTTTCGATAAGCTCGTTTACATCTGTACCGTGAACTGCGCAGGCATCAGCGATAGACTCGCCTCTTGATGCGGGACAGCCGAGACAGTGCATACCCATTGCAAGAAAATAAGGTGCTGTATCTGCATCAGCGTCAAGGATATCACCGATAACTGTATTTTCTGTAACTACCATTGCTTTTTTGCTCCTTTCGGTTTAGTATAACATATTTATTATACCACATATTTTTATATATTGCAACTGTATTTTCAAAAAAATATCTTATCCCTTTATAACACCTATTGTAAACAGCTTCTTTACAGGCTCGGTAAGCTCGGTCTGATTTGACATGACCTGATCGATATCCTTATATGCAAAGCGTGATTCCTCCGCAACATCCGACTTGTTATGCTTTGAAAGCACAACCCCCTGTGCCTTAAGATCACACATTACCGACTCAACGGAAAAGGTCTTTACTGCCGCTGTTCTTGAATAAAGCCTTCCCGCACCGTGAGATGAGGACATAAAGCTTTCGGGATTTCCCTTTCCCCTTACAATATAGCTGTATGAACCCATTGCACCGGGAATTATGGCAAGCTCGCCCTCGCCTGCCCTTATAGCACCCTTTCTGTGTACAAAAACGTCCTTTCCGAAATGATTTTCAAGTGCCGCATAATTGTGATGACAATTTATCTCCATGGAATATTCAGGCTCGATACCCGTATTTTTGAATACGTGCCTTGTGAATATCTCCTTTACCGCATTAAGCATCGCCGAACGATTCTCATAAGCAAAATCCATTGAAAGCTGCATCCAGTTAAGATATCTTTTTCCCTCGTCCGTATCAACGGGGAGAAAATGCAGACGCCACTCGGGATCAACCGAGGAATACCACCTTGCATTAAGCTCTGCGGCTATCCTGTTAAAATGCTGACCAACTATATTTCCGAAGTGACGGCTTCCCGAATGAAGCATTATACAGCACATTCCCTCCTCGTCCTCCTGAAGCTCGATAAAGTGATTTCCTCCGCCGAGAGTACCTATCTGATAATATCCGTCATCTATCTGAGGAATAAGCTCAGCGTCCGCCTCATATTTGCCGCCCTCCTCCTTTGCACGGTCAAGCACTGCAGACGGACGTGGCTTTTTAAAATGATTAAAGCCTGTGGGAACATTTCTTAAAATATCTCCGCATATAGTCTGAACAAGATTACCGCTGCCCGTAACTGTCTCACGAAGCATTGCAGCAGGAATATTTGTCCTGATAAAGCCCATTCCGCAGCCGATATCAACGCCTACCGCATTGGGAATAATAACTCCGTCACAGGCGATGACTCCGCCTATGGGCATACCCTTTCCGGCGTGTGCGTCCGGCATAAGTGCTATCCACTTATATGCAAAGGGAAGCTGTGATAAATGTACCGCCTGTTCAATGCATATCTCATCAAGCGACTCAAGTGATGACTGCCATATCTTTACAGGCAGCTTATCGGAATTCTTCTTATAATGTACAAACATTTCAATTACCTCCTGTTTTTATCATGCTTTGAGTATATCATATATTTTCGGGTAAATCATTTGTTTTTTTCTGCGAACAAAGCCTTGTTTGTAAAGATATCCACTTTACAAACAAAGGCTTAAAATAATTAATCAACTAATATTTATCATTAATTACTTGACTTTTTTACTTAATTATCGTATTATGTATATATAGATTCAGCTATGCCGATAAATATACAATTCATACGAAACAGGTGATAATCAATATGAATATACAGATACAGACCTATGGTCTTATCATCTTATTTATGATATACGTTTTCTACAAATCCCACAATACCCTTAAGCTGTACACGGAACAGATATTCATGCGCACCATGTATATCTCAATCGCCAATCTGATACTTGACATTTCCTCTCTGGTATTTATTGCACACATGGACAGCCTGCCGATATATACAGTCAAGCTTTTCTGTAAGCTGTATATAGTTTCTCTTATATGGGTGACCGAATCTGCACTGCTATATGTAATGACCGATGTTTATCCCGAAGAACAACACCGTAAGAAAACACGGCTTCTTTATACTGTTGCAGCTGTTCAGAGCCTGATAGTGCTCCTGCTGCCGATAAATATTTATTCCGATGCGATAACATCATATACATACGGTCCGTCGGTAATTCTGGTATACTGCTTTGCGGTAGCATATATCCTTTCGGTACTGCTGTTATGTATTTTCAACAAAAATCTGAGCAGACGGCGAAGCTTTGCTGTTATCCTGTGGATGTGCCTGTGGCTTACTGCAGCGGCAATACAGTTCATGTTCAATAATCTGCTTCTGGTAGGCTTTGCGCTTGCACTGGGAATACTTATAGTTTTCGTTATCATGGAAAATCCCGAAGCAAACCTGGACAGACGGCTTGGCTGCTTCAATTCCTATGCACTTGTTGAATACCTCAGACGGCTTTACAGCAGACATATGGAATTTTCGGTAATGAAAATAGGTCTTTCCGATGTTCTTGATGAAAAATTAGGCTCACGCTCCGATGAGATACTTCTTGAGCTTGTCCGTATACTTACAAAAAGAGACGATATTTATGTATTCCGTAATGTAGACTCGGATATAACAGTGGTATGCAATGTGGGTACAGACCTTACGGAGCTTGCAGAGCAGGCTACAGAGCTGCTTAATAAAAAGCATATCTCACTGAAAAAGCTTACCTCTGTGATAATTCCTCATGGTCATGTTTTTTCCGACCGTGAAGAGCTTATGAGCTTTTTCGGATATGTATCGGACAGACATTCGGACGGTGCAATAGTTACTGCTGACGAACAGCTGATAAATAAGTACACCGAAAAGAAGGTAGTTCATCAGGAAATACTTGACGCACTTGCAGAGGACAGAGTTGAGGTATTCCTGCAGCCTATCTACAGCAACAGTGAGCAGTGCTTTACCTCTGCAGAGGCTCTCGTAAGAATACGACAGAAGGACGGCAGTATGCTCTCCCCCGGATTATTTATTCCCGTAGCGGAGGAAAGCGGTCTTATAGTTGAACTGGGCGACAGGATATTTGAAAAGGTATGTATTTTCCTTACCTCTCCCGATGTGGTATCTATCGGTATACACTATGTGGAAATAAATCTTTCCGTTGTTCAGTTTGAAAGAGTTGACCTTGCGGACAGACTTATAGGAATAACAGAAAAGCATGGTGTAGATCCTCATCTTATCAATCTGGAAATTACAGAAACAGCCTCTGTAACGGCACGAACAACGCTGCTCGGAAACATGAAGCGACTTATTGACTATGGCTTCACCTTCTCACTTGACGATTTCGGAAAGGGCGAATCCAACCTTATGTATGTTGTTGAAATGCCTGTATCAATAATCAAGCTTGATTATGATATGAGCAAGGCTTTCTTCAAATCGGAAAAGGCAAAGCAGGTAGTTCATGCAGTTGTGGGAATGGCTCATGGAATGAATCTTAAGCTTGTTGCGGAGGGTATCGAAACAAAGGACGAGATCGACGGAATGCTTGAAGCTGAAATCGACTATATCCAGGGATATTATTACTCACGCCCACTGCCTATGCCCGAATTTCTTGAATTTATAAGAAAATAAATAACAGCGGAGATTTTTCGGATCTCCGCTGTTTTATGTTTATATCAGTATAATTCAGTGAAACAGAAGCATTATTCTGTAGCGCAGCTTTCCCTTATAAATAAGGCTGCGCAGAACGCTGTTCGTCCGCTCCGCACTTTCAATATGTCCTTCGGATATTTTAAGCTCGGAATATATCATATTCTCATAATATGATATAAAATCAAGGTATTCCTTAAGCTCATGCTCCTGTGAGCTGCATATTCTGTTTTTGTATTCCGTCAGTGTTTCTCCCTGTCCTATCCTATATCCGATATATCCTAAAAAGCGCATATTCTCCCTGATAAGATATCGGAATTTTTCGTCATTTTCCATGCGTCCATATCTGAGCCTTGAAAAAATTCTGCTGAATATATAAAGAACGATCATAAAACCAAAAGCAGAAAGAACAGAAATTATAATTACAGATGTATCAAAAGAAGCTGCTTTTTCCTTGTCTCTGTCATCGGTTTTTTCAGATATTTCCTCATCGGTATACTCTTCCTCATATTCATCGTAATAATCGGAATAGTATGCGCTGCGTTCATCGGAGGTTATCCAGCCGCTGCCCGAAGAATATCCGGGAGTAGGCTCAAAGGGTACCCAGCCCACATTATCAAAATACACCTCGGGCCATGCATGAGCCTGACTCTGCTTTACGGTGATATTTCCCGTAGGCTTTGTATTTATGTAATATCCCTGAACATATCTGCAGGGAACGCCCAGCTCCCTTGCCATAAGCACAAATGCCGTTGCATAATGTATACAGTACCCCTTACGTGACGACAGCAGAAAATGATCCAGATAGCCTGTGCTGTCCTGCACATTTTCGGGAACATCACCGTCGGAAGTGGAATATTCCATACCTCCCAGATACTCCTCCAATGCCTTCATCATTTCATATCTGCCTTGTATATCGGTGGTTATCTCATCGAGAATTTTTCTTACCTCCTCAGATACTCCCTCAGAACAGCCGTATTTTTCGTAAATACCGCTTTTATATTCCATATAATCGGAATAGGAATATCCCGTTTTACCGTTCATTGCCTCCTTTGCGGTATTCTCCCATTCCGTCTCTGTAATGGGTGACGCATTGTTTAAAAGGGTTATCAGTTCCTCATTTTCGGAATTGAAGGTATAATGTGAAAAGATATATGTATCGCTGTAGGTCATTCTCTTTTCCGTTATCAGACTGTTATTACATTCCCTGTACTCAGGATTATCATTTGAAGCCGCCTCGGTCTGCATTTTTGAAGGTGCAAACATAAATTTAGTATTCGGGAGCAGATTTTCATAATGAAGATTTGTTTTTAAAATATAGTCGAACTGATGCTCCTCATCATATTTACGGACAGCGCATAAGGTCTCAAGAGTATCTGTCATTCTGTCGCTGCTTTCCGTTTCCGTATCAAAGCTCCACTGCATATCCTCAAATTCTCCGCTGATACAGCCTGTAAGTCTCAGCTCGGTAAGCTTTCCCGTACTGCATGAAATATTCAGTACGTCCTTATCCTCTGAGCTTATATTGTCATAAAAGCCGCTGCTGTCGGAAAATCCGATATTTACATATTCCTCACGGGGATGAGTAATAAAGCTGACCGCTCTGCTTATATAAAGGGAAGCACTGTTATATATGTTCTTTACAAACTGCCAGTCATAAGGCTTATCCGATGCGGGAAGCATATACACCGCTATGCACAGCACTAAAAGTACAGGCGATGTTCTTGCAATATGCTCCTTTATATCGGAATAACCCTCTTTTTTCCAACCATGCTGTACTTCCGCCGCCATATATATGCATATCATAAACAGCAGGATAACAAACAGAGTCTTGCTTATCTCCTTATTCAAGATCATTGATATAATACAGAACAACATCAGCGACAATGCAGCAAGCCTTCTTATCCATACATTCTTTTCGATCAATATTCCGACAGCAAAGGAAGCAGCGGAAATTCCGATAACTATCCACAGATAATTATATTCGGATAAAAATATCTGCCGTCCCTCTTTGCCGGCGGCAAGCCATGCTCCGAAGCAGGCAGCAGCCGCTATTCCGATAGTGCGTAATTTATTTTTTCTGCTCATGTGACGAAGAAATATCATCAGGACACAAACAGACACATTGACTGTATATCCGATAATACTGTTATCGGGAATGCCTGCGGTACTGCCTGAAAGCATCATGATAAAGAGCGCTATGGGCAGGATATTTATTATATCAAACAAAATATTTATCATTCCATAACCTCCGTCAAAGCGTCATAAGGCGAAACTGTTATCAGCCTTGAACGGTTATGACCCGAAAGATCGGGAACAGCTTTTTCATCATCGGTCACAAGATATATCACCGTATAAAGCTCGTTCTTTTCAAGAATATCTATTATTCTCTCAGCCTCACTGTCCCATGAGGACAGGATAAAAAATACCATTGAGCTGCTGAAGATATCTGTTCTTCCCGTAACAGCCTCATACAATCGGTTATGATCGTAGCTGCGGTCAAAAAAAGCCGAAGAAAGCGTTTCATAAAATTCATCAAAGCCCGATCTGCTGCCTGCCGATGCCCTGTTCATCTGCTGTTGATAAAAATAAGCGGCAAAGGCTATATTGTTTCTGCTGAAATAATAGGAAAGCGCAAGAGAAAGCTCTAAAACACGATTTTCCGACGGAATAAAAACGGAACGGTCATCGGTGTTTCTGAATGTATCCATTATTACCGCTATTTCATTATGATTTGTTCCGATACGTGTTCTTGTCATAAGTGTGCCTGTTCTTGCAGACTGGCTCCAGTTGATAAATCTGGGATCATCTCCCGAAACATATTCACGGCTTAAAATATCCGGATCGGTCCTATTATGCTCCGAGCTTCTGACCGCCTCGGAAAGCTCTATGCCGCCGATATTATCAATGCATAACAGCTGCGGCTTTACAATAGCCTGTACACATCTTCTGTTGCGGTACGTTATCCTGAATAATCTGAAATGATCCTGTATTTCTATTTCCTTTATACCAACCTCATATTCTCCTCTGTAGCGACATATCAGAGTTGTTTCCCTTTCGATACGTGTGCCCGGCTGCAGCTCATATTCAGGCTCATCATCAAGTGTGGTAATAGATGAAAATGCAGAGTAGAATTTCACACGTATTCCCGAAAAAAGCAGCGGACATTCATTTACAAGCGCAAAATGATAATGTATCGGTTCATTGACCGTTACATATCTGCGGTCAAGCTTCTGATATATATGAAAAAGGATATACACTGCCAGAAGATATAATAAGGACAAAAACGGAACAATAGTCAGTGCGGCAAAAATACCGTAACTTACTGCGCCTCCTCTGAAGCTTATACCAACTATGGATAATATCCACATACAAAACCAAATTATCCTGTTTCTTTTCATAAAAACCCCTTTCTGTTATCGTTTGTCATGTCATGTGAACTGATAAACAGCTTTTTATCAGATAGGGATCTTTATTTTATGGATAAGCTGTCTGATGATATCTTCCTTGTTTTCCTTGGCTATTTTTGCTTCCGAGGTAAGATTTAATCTGTGACACAGCACATATGGAGCTGTCCCCTTTATATCATCGGGCTTTACATAATCCCGTCCGTCAATAAATGCCTTTGCCTGTGAGGCACGTACAAGGGTAAGCACTGCTCTGGGGCTTGCTCCTAAAACAAATCTGCTTTCCGTTCTTGTAGCTGATACGATACTCTGTGCATATCGTATCATGTTTTCCTTTACAGTGACCTGCTTTACCTTGCTTTTTATATCAAGTATATCCTGTGCGGTCATAACGCTTTTTACTGCGGCTGTAAGCTTGCCCGAAAGCATATTTTGCGTCATTCTGATCTCTTCATCTTCATCGGGATAGCTTAATGTCAGCTGCATCATAAATCTGTCTATCTGCGCTTCGGGGAGCTGATATGTACCGATAAATTCAGTGGGATTCTGTGTTGCGATGACCATAAAGGGCTCGGGCAGCTTATGTTTTACGCCGCTTACCGTGGTCTGTCCCTCTGCCATTGCTTCGAGAAGTGCCGCCTGTGTCTTCGGTGATGTGCGGTTTATCTCGTCTGCAAGTATTATCTGATGCATTATTGCACCTTCGCGGTATTCAAATTCTCCTGTTTTCATGTTGAATATCTCGGTGCCCATAACGTCGGTGGGAAGCGTATCGGGGGTGAACTGGATCCTGCCGAAATCACATTCCACCGAGCCTGCAAGGGTCGATGCAAGGGTAGTTTTTCCTACTCCCGGAACTCCTTCAAGCAGAATATGTCCTCCTGCGAAAAGGCATATCATCAGATTTTCTATGATATCTTCCTTTCCCACAAAATATTCCGATATGTTTTTTTTGAGTCTGCTGACCATCTGAATTGTTCTCCTTTGTTGGATTTTGTTATGATTTGATAATGATTATATCATACATTAGCATATATTTCAATAGAAAAATACATAAAACTTCATAATAATAATAGCTTTTTCAAATTATCTTAATCTTTTTTATGGGTGTTTTTCTATAATAAAAAGCGATCGTGTTTTTTCACGATCGCTTGATCTGTTTATTGCGTTTTTTCTTTCCGATGATATTTTGGGGAAAATTATAAACGGCAAGGTTTATTCGGAATATTATTATTCAATATTAATTATCGGGTCAATGTGAATAAAATTGTTACAGCTTTCATTTGAACAATTAAAGTTATGTGCTTTATCAGCTGATGTATTATACGGAATATAATATCCATTTTTACAAACCTCACACAGAACCTGTTCCCCATTTCTGAGTTTTTCAATGCGATCTTCTTCCATTTATAATACTTTCCTTTCTCTGATTTATTTCGGGTATTTTCTTTGGTTTTATTTCCTTCAAGTATCAATAAAGCACCTGAATATATCTTCAAGGTGCTTTATCTGTTGTTTGACTGATATGCTTTTATATTATATTTTTTTGCGGCTTTTCGATCTCATGCTTAAACCATAAGTTATTATTATAGCGCTCTTTCATATATCGGTCTCGTCCCGGATTCTGAGCAGCTTTGATTTCAATTTCTTCATTGTATGTCATTTTATTAACCTCCAATATGATACACTATAATTATATTCATATATTCAATAGTTTTTCATTTTACATCTTTCGACCGATTTGTCAAATGGTTTGGAAGTTAATATTTTCATCATGCAAAGTATTTTTGATTAATCGCTTTTTTCAGTATATTCAATGTTTTCGGGTTCAAAACCTATACCGTTATTGCAGTCGATACAAGTTTCATAGCTGATATATGCCAGTTTCATTTCAGGTATACCATCGGGGAATGCCTTGCATCTTGCTGAATAATCTCTCAGCTCACCGTCAATGTAGTTTTTACATCTCATACAAATATGTTTTCCAATCATATTTTCACCCCTTTACTTGTCAGATAATCTATTGTAGTTTGTATATTATCTGATATTCTGATATGGTCTGCAATATACTGTTCAATGCCATTATTTGCCCAATCTCACAGAATATCAGTAAGTGCATCGGATCGATACATTCAGAGTATTTTTATAGACATATTATATCACTTTCGCCCGATTTGTCAAGCGGTTCGGGAGTAAATATTTGTACTGTCTTTTTATAGTTCAAAGCGGTCCGAATCCATAAGATTATCATTTTAATGCAGAAACGGCTGAAACCATGCATTTATACCTGTTTCAGCCGTTTTCAAAATATTACTTCTATATTTTAATTATTTTTATGAACGTAACATATCAACAGTAATTCTTGGAGGCATTATTCCTAAATGCTCCATACACCATTTTTCTCTTCTTTCCTGTAAACTGCCTATTGGTTTTTCATAAGAAAATGATATATTAAATGTTCCGTTACTATTAAGTTGATATGTTATAGCATACCAGCATTTATCAAAAGCGGATATATATTCTTTTTGAAGTTTTTGAACATCATGAATAATATTATTCATGGAATTTTCATACAATAACATATCGTTTATTATGATGTCTTTTCTTTCTTCAAGACCATCTGCCGGAATAACATTTCCAGTAGATGCGTCAATATAACAGAACCAAAACGATGGAGCAACGCCGGGTCCCAATTCATATATTACCCATGCTTTTTCATATTCTGTTGGAATCATTGCATCTAAATTAATGCCTATATCTTCCTGTAACTCATTAATTTTGTTTGTCATTTATTTTACCTCCTTTAATATATCAAAAAAATCAAAAGCTTGAAATTATTTCTATTTTAATTATGCTTTTTTTGTCACCTTTGTACCCTGTCTTGTTTCCTCAACGATATATCCAAGCTCGGATATTTTATCTCTGATGCTGTCTGCAAGTGCAAAATCCTTTGCCTTTCTTGCTGCCTTTCTCTGCTCGATAAGCTGGGCTATCTCCGCAGGAATATCCTCGGATCCGTCACTTTCGGCACCAAGCTTTGCCGCTGCTTCGATAAGACCTATAGAAAGCACCTTATCAAATTCCTTTATAAGTGCAAGCTTTGTATTGCCGCTTGCTTCAGATTTAAGTACATCATATAAAACTGTTATTGCCTGTGCTGTATTAAGATCGTTATCCATAGCGTCGGTAAAGCACTGAATAAGACGGTCATATTCTTTCTTGTCAATTTCGCCCTCTGCATTTATACGTGCGATCTTTGAAACAAGCTTTTTATATGCAACAGCCGCATTATCAAGATTTTCATAGGAAAATACAAGGGAACGGCGGTAATGTGAGGACAGGCAGAACATACGGTAAACCAGCGGATCATAGCCCTTTTCTTCAAGAAGTGAAACGGTCAGGAACTCACCCTTTGACTTGCTCATCTTGCCGCCTGTTGTATTCAGATGATGTACATGGAACCAGTAATTGCACCACTCATGACCAAGATAAGCCTCACTCTGTGCGATCTCGTTGGTATGATGCGGGAATGCATTGTCGATACCGCCGCAGTGAAGGTCAAGATATTCTCCCAGATGCTTCATGCTGATGCAGGAGCACTCGATATGCCAGCCGGGATAGCCGATACCCCATGGACTTTCCCACTTAAGCTCCTGATCGTCAAATTTTGACTTGGTAAACCAGAGAACAAAGTCTGCCTTGTTTCTCTTGTTTCCGTCCTCTTCAACGCCCTCTCTTACACCTACTTCAAGATCCTCCTCGCTTACATCACCGAAAACATAGTATTTTTCAAGCTTTGATGTATCAAAGTAGATATTTCCGCCTGCTTCATAGGCATAACCCTTTTCTATAAGTGAAGCTGTTACCCTGATAAATTCATCTATGCATGATGTGGCAGGCTCTACTACATCGGGAGTCTTTATGTTCAGCTTCTTACAGTCTGCAAAGAATGCGTCGGTATAGAATTTTGCGATCTCCATTACTGTTTTATGCTCACGCCTTGCGCCCTTGAGCATCTTGTCATCGCCTGTATCACCGTCACTTGTAAGGTGTCCTACGTCGGTGATGTTCATTACACGGGTAACGTCAAGTCCTGTAAAGCGCAGGTATTTTTCAAGTACGTCCTCCATGATATAGCTTCTCAGATTTCCGATATGGGCATAATGATACACTGTAGGTCCGCAGGTATACATACTTACCTTGCCCTCTGTTCTTGGAATAAATTCCTGCTTATCATGTGTAAGAGAATTAAAAAGCTTCATATTGATCTATCCTTTCATTTTTCATTATTGGTATTATTTAACAGTTCATCAAGCTTTTTTTCAAGTGCTTCAATTTTTATACGCTGTCTGCAAAGCTCCTGTGCTACAGGGTCGGGAATGTGTACCTGATCCAGCAGCTCACAGGCATCTGTTTTTACTCCCTTTCGGCGCACTACCCTTGCGGGAACGCCTACCGCTGTTGAGTCGGGGGGGATCTCGGAAAGCACTACAGCATTTGCGGCGATCTTGGCATTATCCCCTACCTTAAAGGGTCCAAGCACTCTTGCTCCCGATCCTACCATAACATTATTGCCTAAGGTGGGGTGTCGCTTGCCCTTATCCTTGCCCGTTCCGCCGAGAGTAACTCCCTGATATATCAGACAGTTATCTCCTATCTCGGCAGTTTCACCGATAACAACGCCCATTCCGTGATCTATGAAAAAGCCCTTGCCTATCTTTGCTCCCGGGTGGATCTCTATACCTGTGAAAAATCTTGCTGTCTGGGATATCATTCTTGCGGGAGTATACAGCTTTTTCTGATACAAAGCATGAGCCGCTCTGTATGCAAGCACTGCATGAAGTCCCGAATAGGTAAGCACTATCTCAAAAGCGTTTCTTGCCGCAGGGTCACGGCGCTTTACGGATTCTATTTCTTCTCTGAATTGTCCCATGATGCCCATATAAAAATCATTCCCTTCCGAAAATAAAAAATCCTTCGGAGGATCGCAGAAAGCACGATTCTCCGAAGGCGATATATAATCACGGTCCCACTTCGGTTGAATATCACGGGGATATTCATCTCATTTCTCTTATAACGGAGAGTACCCGTGCGGAGATACACATATTATAATATATAATACTTCCCACCGCAGACTGACGGCCGCACTTCACTGCACCGATCTGCGCCGTCACACCCTACCGACGCTCTCTGTAAGATCTGCACACAGCTACTCTTGCCGCTATGCCTTTACTCTATTATTTTTATTATATGCTATTATACCACATCGGTCAAAAAAATGCAATAGGTTTGAAAAAAATATATCTGCATGAATTATGACAGTATGATTGAATTGGTATATGCTCTTGTAATATCCGCTCCCTCGGAGAAAAATTCGTCAAGATTGCCGAGGGTAGTTTCTGCTATGCCCTTAAGTGCTTCCGACGTAAGATATGCCTGATGTGAGGTTATGATAACATTGGGCATTGATACAAGAAGCGATAAGGTATCATCGGTAATGATATCGGAGGAGCAATCCTCAAAAAAGAAATCGGCTTCTTCTTCATATACATCAAGACCCGCACCGCCTATGCGTCGGTCACGGAGTGCCTTTAAAAGCTCGTCACTGTCGATAAGCTTTCCTCTGGATGTATTGATTATCAGTGCTCCCTTTTTCATAAGCTTAAGACTTTCATGTCCGATAATATAGCGGTTTTCCCTTGTAAGCGGACAATGCAGGGAAACTATATCGCTTTCGGAAAATACCTCCTCCTTATCTCCGTAGCAGTATCCCTTTTCGGCAGCTGCTTTTTTATCGGGGTAGGGGTCATAGGCGATAACGTGCATACCGAAGCCTCGGCAGATGTCAATAAATGCCTGTCCTATCTTTCCTGTACCGATAACACCTGCGGTTTTTCCGTGAAGGTCAAAGCCTGTAAGATTTACAAGGCTGAAATTGAAATCTCTTGTGCGCAGATAGGATTTGTGTATCTTACGGTTGAGCATAAGCACTAATGCCATTGCATGCTCAGCCACCGCATAGGGTGAATAACATGGCACACGCATTACAGCAAGCTTTCCTGCGGCATATCTTAAATCAATATTATTATAGCCCGCACAGCGCATAACTACCGCCTTTACTCCGATATCCTTAAGGCTGTCTATAACGTCCCTGTCAAGAGTATCATTCACAAAGGCACATACCGCACTGCACCCCTCAGCAAATTTTGCTGTCCTGCGGTTCAGCTTATCCTCATAATAATTTATTTTATATCGGTCATTTATTTTATCAAAGCTTTCCATATCGTATGGCTTTGCATCATAAAAAGCTATTTCTTCCATATACGGCTCCTTTTTATTATTTTTATAATAGTATACCGTATATTGCGAAAAATAATGCTGTTACTTTTTTCCTTTTAAATTGATCCTGAATTGTTTGGGGGTTATTCCCTTGATTTTTTTAAAGCTTTTTATCATATGACTGCAGTCACAGAAGCCTGTCTCCTGACTGATATAATTCAGATCATGATCGGTAAAGCGAAGAAATTCCTCTGCCTTGAAGATCCGTATTCGCTCGATATATTCCTTACAGCCCATACCGTAAAGCTGACCGAATTTCGCCGCAAAGCCCGAATAGCTCATTCCGCACATGACCGCAAGCTCAGAAACTCTTATATTATCCTGAATATGCTCGTCGATATATTCTGTGACTGTATCTATATCATATTCGTCCTTATCGGCAAAGCTTTTTCCGTCAATGACAAGTCCCTTGTCAAGCCAGTATCTTATTATGTTCATCATAAGATTATAGATATGCATATCCAGCACCAGATCATATCCGTAATTCTGTGTTTTCATTTCATTTATGCATGAGCTGAAAATTCTTCCGCAGTCCATTTTTACTGCATCGGTGCTTTCAAAAAAAACTGCCGCATTACTTTTTTCGGCGCATTTGAATATATCACGGAGTCTTGGTGCATAGTCTGAGGTCATTGTAAATCGGTTGATATCAAATTTCAGAACTGCATAGCGGATAGCACCTCCGCCGTTTGCATAGATGGAATGTACCGATTTTGAATGAAAAAGTATCATATCACCTTCGTTCAGGATATATCTTTTTTCATTGGAATACATCTCCGCTGAGCCTTCAAGCATATATATTATTTCCTCAAAATAATGCCAGTGGGACTTTACGGGAAAATACCGGCAGGAAGCGTCAAAAACAAAACATTCCACCGGAGTATTGAGCGAATCATTCTTTTCAAAAAGATAATGCATAGTATAACCCCCTTTTATTTCAGAGATTTGTACGATTTTTTTATATGAATATTATATCATATCCCAAGGATAAATGCTATACTTTCAGACAGAAAATATTTTTCTCATACTCAAAGGGAGGAATCACTATGGAATTTAAGTTTATCAAAGGAATAACCTTTGCGCCTTTTGCGGGCAGAAATACATTTACATCGAAGGATACCTTCCGCAGTCTCGATAATCTTGCGGAAAGGACCAATGCAGATCTTATTATCCTTGTGCCCAACGGCTTACAGGATACGCCTCAGTCGGAAAAA
Source organism: Oscillospiraceae bacterium (assembly GCA_017481565.1). Lineage (GTDB taxonomy): Bacteria > Bacillota > Clostridia > Oscillospirales > Ruminococcaceae > RGIG4694. Next base: position 51,171 of record JAFUOZ010000007.1, read on the forward strand.
ATTGACTATACCTCAGAGGGCTTTATAACCGATGAGGAGCTTACAAGCTTTATTGACTATGCCCACAAAAAGGGACTCCGTGTTGCCCTCAAGCCTACGGTAAACTGCAGAAACGGCACTTGGAGAGCACATATCAATTTCTTTGATGAGGACGTTCCCTGTGAACCCAAATGGAGAAACTGGTTTGATGCATATACCGGATTTCAGCTTCATTTTGCGGAAATAGCCGAAAAAACAGGCTGTGAGCTTTTTATTGCAGGCTGTGAAATGGTACAGTCGGAGCGTCGGGAAAATGAGTGGAGAAAGCTTATCTCAGATATACGCACGGTCTACAGCGGACCTGTTTCATATAATACAGACAAATATCAGGAGCATAATGTAAAATGGTGGGACGCTGTTGATATTATCTCTTCAAGCGGATATTATCCTGTTGACGACTGGGACAATCAGCTTGACAGGATCGAAAGAGTTATAGAAAAATACAATAAACCGTTTTTCTTTGCGGAATGCGGCTGTATGTCCGTAAGGGGCGCTTCTCATGTACCTAATGACTGGTCTGTAAGAGGTGACGTATCTCCCTCGGAGCAGGAGGAATGGTACAAGGCAATGTTTGCCGCCTGCGAAAAAAGAAGCTGGGTCAACGGTTTCGGCGTATGGGACTGGCGTGCAAAGCAGTATCCTCTGTCAAAGGCAGAGGAAAACGGCGGCTACGATATTTACGGAAAGCCTGCTGAAAGGGTGGTAGCAGAGTATTATGGCAGAAAATAAAGAGCATATATTTAAAGAAAAGCTTACAAAGGGGGAGGATATCGATACGGATATCCTTCTGGAAAGCTTTAAACAGCACAAAAACAATAATCTTAAGATACTTCTGGGACTGTATAAGGGACAATACTCAAAGCTTCTGGCGGCGGTGCTGTTGTTTGCGGTAAAGCATACGCCCGTGTGGGTGCTTCCTATCGTTACGGCAAATATTATAAATCATGCCACTGAGCCCGGTGAGGATTATGCGGAAAAGATAATCATCAATGTGGTCATAATGGCTGTACTTGTTTTGCAGAATGTATTCACAAACTATTTTCATACATATTTTTATGCAAAGGTCATCAGAAATGTTGAATGCGGTCTGCGAAGCTCAATGGTAAGAAAGCTGCAGCAGCTTTCCATAACCTATCACAATGAAATGCAGTCGGGACGATTACAGTCAAAGATTATGCGTGATGTTGAGCAGGTGGAAAATCTTTCGGCACAGATATTTATTTCTATACTCAGCATTATTCTTAATATCATCGTTTCATTTACGGTGGTAATAAGCTCATCGTTTACGGTATTTCTTTTCTTCCTTGCGGCAATACCCGTTGCGGTGCTTATCAGAAATGTATTCCGTGACAAGATAAACACACGAAACCGTGATTTCCGCCGTGAAATGGAGGAAACCTCCGTCAAGGTAATGGAAATGGTGGAGCTTATTCCTGTTACAAGAGCGCACGCACTTGAAGAAACCGAAACCAGAAAGCTTGACAGTCAGCTGAAAAATGTTGCCGCTCACGGCTTTAAGCTGGATATGATACAGTCCTTTTTCGGCTCGGTAAGCTGGGCTTCCTTTCAGATATTTCAGGTTATATGCCTTGGCTTTACGGGATATCTTGCGGCAAAGGGCACTATTCGTCCCGGTGATGTTGTAATGTATCAGACCTATTTTTCAACTATCGTAAATCAGGTCAGCGGAATTATTACACTGCTTCCGATAATCTCCAAGGGACTTGAATCCGTAAGCTCTATCGGAGATATCCTTCTCTGTGCAGATGTTGAGGACAGAGGTGGCAGGCACAGGCTTAAGAAGGTTGACGGAAATATCGAATTCAGGGACGTATGTTTTAAATTTAAAAATGCCGACTCCCCTGTTATCAATAATCTTGACCTTTCCATAAAAAAAGGCGAGACTATCGCATTTGTAGGTGCATCGGGAGCGGGAAAATCCACTCTTTTAAATCTTGTGATAGGCTTTCTCCGTCCCGATTCGGGTGATATACTCATTGACGGAAAAAGCATGAATGATATTGATCTGCAAAGCTACAGAAAGCATATTGCGGTAGTTCCCCAGACACCTATTTTATTTACGGGAACGATACGTGAAAATATCACCTACGGTGCCGACAATATAGATGAGGACTTTTTAAAGCAGGTAATACATTCGGCAAATCTTGACGAGCTTATTGAATCGCTGCCTGAGGGACTTGACACACCCCTTACCGAGCACGGAGCAAATCTTTCGGGCGGTCAGCGGCAGAGGGTTTCCATTGCAAGAGCCTTTGTCCGCAATCCGAAAATACTTATTCTTGATGAAGCCACCTCCGCTCTCGATTCCGTATCGGAAAAGAAAATTCAGGACAGTGTTGACCGTCTTGTAAAGGACCGTACAACTCTTATTGTGGCGCATCGTCTTTCCACAATAAGAAATGCAGATAAGATCGCTGTTATCGGTGACGGCGGAGTTATGGAATTCGGTACTTATGATGAGCTTATGACGAAAAAGGGCGAATTTTTCAAGTTGAAATCACTCCAGCAATGATATTGAAGGATTTACTCAGGCAATGAAGCTTGACAAAATAAAGCGCATAACAATAATATCTATTCAAAAAGCAAAGCGGTATATGATCCGATTTAAAAGATCATATACCGCTTTTATTATTTCAATTTATTGGTATACCAGTCGGTAAGGGTTTTTTCCGCTTTTTTTCCGTATATTGCAAAGCCTCTCTGATTTCCGGCTTCGTTTATATCATAAAGTCTTGTAGGCCAGTCCCACCAGAAAAATCCGCCGAACCATGTCTCATCCTTAAATGCTTCAAGTGCGGAGCTGTAGAATTTATCCTGCTCGTCCTCGTCAAAGGGCAGGTCACGGTGAAGAAAATCCCATGGCATAGAGGCACAGCCCTCTGCACTGCGGCAGCCTATCTCCATAAAAACTATCTTCTTGTTTCCGAATTTTTCCGAAACAGCCTTAAGTCTCGGCTTTACCTTTTCCCAGCCTCTCTGCATATCCTCTGCGGTATTGCCTTCTTTTCCCACGGTATAATATGCAGATGTACCGATATAATCAAGTGCATCAAACCACTTTACATTTTCCTCTGCTCCGTGATTTGTATTATAGATAAGCTTTCCGTGATATATTTTTTTAACATCGTCGATAAGCCTGCGCCAGTACTGCTCCTTATGCTCGGTACCAAGCATTTCACAGCCTATGCACAGCATCTCACAGCCCATATCCTCCGCAATTTCCGCATAGTGACAGATAAATGCATTGTAACAGGAAAACCACTGCTCCCAGTAGCTTCCCCGTCTGTTATCTCCCACAGGCGCAAATTCGGTTTCGGGAAAGCTGATACGTGCTCTCCATACACCGTCTGCACAGTTTACAACAGGCTTAAGGCATACCTTAAGTCCCAGTGATTTCATTCTTTCAACAGCAAGGCATATCTCCCTGTCCGTTACAGTATAGCGATAATCAAAGCCGAAGTGTGTAGATGAAAAGGTCTCCTGTGCTACTCCGAATGCAAGTGCGACCCAGTCACCGCCCATTGCGGCAAGCCTTTTCATCGAAATAAACGCTTCCTCTGTTTTATACATTCCCCTGCGGCCGTCCCAGCCGTAGGTAAAGCCCTTCATAAACATAATTTTTGTCCTTCCGTAAGTTTATAGAATAATATCTGCGGTAATTCCGTTTACTGCTCTGATAAGATCATCGGGGGCTGCCTCTATCTGCATACCGATACAGCCTGCACTCACCATGATAGTCTCACAGGGCAGACACTGCTCCGCAAATACGGTTTTATACTGCTTTTTCATACCCACGGGAGAACAGCCACCCCTGATATATCCCGTAACCGAATTTATCTCGCTTACCTTTATCATTTCAACGGATTTTTCGCCTACCGCCCTTGCCGCCTTTTTCATATCCAGTTCATGAGCAACAGGCACAACATAAACATAATAAGCCTTTGACGCTCCCCTTGTAACAAGAGTTTTGAATACTCTGTCAGGATCCTGATTTAAAAGCCTTGCAACGTTCAGTCCGTCAACAGCTTCCTTTCCATGAGGATATTCATGCACGCTGTATGATATTTTTGCTCTGTCAAGTATTCTCATAGCATTGGTTTTATTTCCTGCCATAAATGTTCACCGCTTCCTGAAAAATATACTTACTTATTATACATCACTCAGCGGATAATTTCAATAGACTATCGGTAAATTTAGGGAATAAAATACAGCGTGCCGTTATTTCATTATTTTATAAATCCGAATGATTTTATATCAAAATTGCTTCCCGGGAGGAAGGTAAGGGAAACAGTGCATTTTCCCGATATTTCTTCAATGGGGAATATTCTTTCGGTGTAATCCTCACAGCCTTCAAATTCAACGATCATTCTGCGCTCCGTATCGCCCTTTACAAGAATATTTATACTGTTCACAGGGAGAACGGAACGTCCCGTTACAGCTACCGCTGATGGTGATTTCTCCGAAAAATCAAAGCTTCCGAATTCAAGTACAACATTATTTCCGATACCTGTTACAGCGTCATCGGTAACTGTAAAGCTGTCGCCGTATATCTTTTCACATTCATTTGCAGGCAATGATGCAAATTCCTTTTCTCTCTTTTCAAAGAAAAAGCCCTCGATATCATAGCCGTTATCCGATTCAAATGCAATGGTATGGATTCCCTTAAGCGTCTTTGTAAGCTTATAGGTCTCGGGAATATATGTAAGCCAGATCGATTTTTTCCGGTATGTAAATTCTCCGATAAGCTCTCCGCCCTCGTCGGGAATTCCGTCATAGACCTTTATTCCCACTGCATTGGTACAGTTTGCAAATATGGGGAAGGTCACCGTATCACTGCCCATATTGCCAAAATCCACATTTTCAAAAGCAAACCAGCTTCTGTCATAGGCAAACTTTGCGCCGTGCTTTATACCGTTTCCGATATTATCGCTTGCACGGGTATGAAGTCCGCCCTTTACAAGCTCATAGGGGTCAAATACGGCTGTGCCGAGTCCCTCTCCCGTTAATTTTACTGCCGAAAGGATATGATATTTATCCGTTCCGTTTTTACATAATGCACGTAAATAAAATTCTCCGTCTCCGTTGCAGCGTACAGTAACAACGCCGTTTTCAACCGAAACTATCTCCGCAAGATTTGAATCGATACCCAGTACCGTGGTTATACGGTAAACTATCTCATCACGGTAGGAGGCATTTTCGGGGAAAATTTCGGTACGGAATTTAAGCTCTCTGCATTCGGGAATAAATATCTTTTTCTCTCCCGCAAGCGCTATTTTTCTTACGGGGATATCATTTTCCTCACAGGGACAATCAGCTTCTCTTGCGGTATTTTCCTCAACAGCGGATATACCCTCGGCTATATCACAGGGGAGCGCCTTAAGCGTAAGAACACTGTCGGGAAGTCCCTTTGAGGATACCTTTACGGTAATATCTCCCGCTTCTGTTTTTGCTCCGATTATGGCAAGGAGCTTTCCCGAAAACAGTCTGCGTGAGGTGCTCTTATACTGCTCATAATCGGTAGAATCTCCGTTATCAAGTCCGATAAGACGTGCTGCGCCGCTTACGCTTACGGTCACACGGTTATTGGCATTTGCTGTATGCTCACCGTCCTTATCGTAAGCGGATATATCAATATAGATAAGGTCTGTACCGTCAGCATTCATGGTATCCTTTTCCGCTGTAAGACGAAGCTCGGCAGTATCTCCGAAGGAACGTTTTATATCACGGGCGATCTCTGTACCATTTTCATCGTATGCTATTGCGCAAAGCTCGCCCTTTTCATATTTAATTACAGTATCGAGAGTAAGCTCTTTTCCGTGAAGATGATCTATCTCCTTTGAGGCAATTTCATTTCCGTTAAATAAAAGCTTTACCAGCGGCGCATTTGATGTGACACGTACATCTATATCCTCTCCCTCGGTATGATCCCAATAAGGAAAAATATGTACAAAGGGAGACTTTTTATAATCGGTCCATTCCGCACGGAAAACATATGCGCTGTCCTTGGGGAAGCCTGCCGTATCATACTGTCCGAAATAGCTGTTTTTAGTGGAATATGGGGTAGGCTCGCCTATATAGTCAAAGCCTGTCCAGATAAATTGTCCCGCACAGAATTCTGCGTCACGGTCTGCAATGATACAAGCCTCCGTATTATCCGCTCCCCAGCCTGTACAGCAGTTTCCCAAAGACGAACACTGCTCGTCATCGTCTGCAAGCACAGATTGTGATAAGGGGAAATGATATATTCCTCTGCTTTGGATAACGGAAGCTGTTTCACTGCCGTAGATCATCCAGTCGGGATGCTCACGGTGATGCTGTTCATAAAGCCGCTCCGCATAGTTATAGCCTGCAAGCTTTACGATATCCGCACATTTCTGAGCATTCTCACTCTGCATATAATTTGAACCGATAGTCACATAGCCGTTGCAGCGCGGGTCATGTCTGCGCACATTCATCATAAGCAGTGATGTGACCTCCTGTCCCCTGTCGCTTGCATGAGTATCATATATTTCATTTCCGATACTCCAGCCTATTATTGACGGATGATTTCTGTCACGGCGTACCCATGAGGCAACGTCCTTGTCAACCCACTCCGTAAAAAATCTTGCATAGTCATATTCTGTCTTGGGAAGCTCCCACATATCAAAGCCTTCCGAAAGGATAAGAAAGCCCATTTCATCAGCCAGCTCCATAAGCTCCTTTGCAGGCATATTATGACTTGTACGAATTGCATTTACTCCCATGATACGAAGCTTTTCAAGTCTGCGCTTTATTGCTGCCCTGTTTACCGCTGCGCCCAGCGCTCCCGAATCATGATGCTCACAGCTGCCGTGGAGCTTTATATGTCTGCCGTTAAGGAAAAATCCCTTATCGGAGGTGAATTCAATATCTCTGAAACCGAAACGGTTCTCCTCACGGTCAATGACCGTACCATTGCTTACAAGCTCGGTAACAAGAGTATATAAGCATGGTGAATCAATATCCCACAGCTCAGGTGATTCTACATTGAGAATATCGTCGTTTACGGTATACTTTCTGTCAGGCTTTCTTATAAATTCGTCAACACAGCTTCTGTCGTAAGCACAGCAGCCTCTTTCAAGAGCGGCTGCGGCTTTATCTCCGCTATAAATAGTATGTCTTAATACAAGTCCTGCGGCGGATATTCCTTCGGGACGCTCCGTTTCGGTTGTTACGGATACGGTACCGTCAATATCTGCGCTTATGTAGATACCATAGGGCACTATCCTGCATTCCGGATATTCCATAAGATATACGGGACGGAAAATTCCCGCTCCCGAATACCACCTTGAATTAGGCTCACGATGATCCACACGCACTGTTATAAGATTATCCCCCTCCTTAAGAAGCTCCGTTATCTCAAACTCAAAAGAGGAATAACCGTATTTCCATTCCCCTGCAAGTCTGCCGTTTACATAAACCTTACTGTCCATATAAACGCCGTCAAAGCGGAGAGAAATTATCTTATCATCGGGGATATAGGAAAGCTTTTTCCTGTACCAGCCTGTTGATGTTTCATAAAGATTTTTTGTATCGTAAATCAGCCAGTCATGAGGAACATCTATCCTTTTCCATTCAAGATTTTCCGAATACTCCGTATCTATCGGATTTTTTGAAAATTCCCAGTTGTCGCAAAACAGCTTTTTTATACTCATATAAACCGCTCCTATTTTATGGATTTTGTTTATTATATTAAATTCGTGACCATTTGTCAAGTTTATATTTTGAACATGAGGAGTATTGTTTTTTTATCATCAGCATATATATTGCTCCCCCAATTAAACCTTGCCAAAATGTAGAATACAATTTTGGGGAAACTACGTAAAATACAGATTAAAACCTTTTTAGATCATCAAAAGTGGCAAGGTTTAATTGGAACATCAATAGTGCGTACCTGATTAATGTCCATATTGACATAAAATGCTTTTTACTATATAATTATGAATGAAAACATAAAAGGTAGGTTATATATATGAAAACTAACAAAATTGCCGACGGCAGAAGCTGCTATTGGGATAACATAAAAGGAATTCTTATTTTTCTTGTGGTATTTGCCCATTTTCTGTACAGCTTTCAGCACTTTGAAAATACAGCTCTGCTGACAGATATTATATATACTTTTCATATGCCCGCATTTGTATTTGTTTCGGGTTATTTCAGCAAAAGCGATAATTCACGCAGTCCCCTGTCACTTTTCAGGCTTGCGGCTGCATATATCCTGTTTAACGGCGGCTGTATGCTGTTTTCTCTGCCTGACGGTATTTTCTCAGGCTCAGTTCCTTATTATTCCTATTGGTATCTGCTTGCACTTATTATATGGCGTGTTACTGTACCATATATATCAAAGATCGGACATATACTGCCGATACTTATCCTGTTTTCTCTGCTGACAGGCTTCTGGGGTGATATCGACAACAGCTTTGCCGCTGCACGTATCATATGCTTCTATCCTTATTTCATGGCAGGATATTTTATGGATAAGGATAAGGTCAATGCTATTCTTTCTGCAAAAAAATCAAAGAGACTTGTTCTGGGGCTTTCATCTCTTGCGCTGTTTATTACAGGATCATATCTGGCTGTACGCTTTTTCCGTTACTCCGATGATGCACTGCTTATGGCTGCATATACCGACAGAAACGGCTTATTCGGACGTATTGCACTTATTGCGGTCGCCTGTCTGGGAATCGCCGCACTTCTTATACTTACAGCAGATAAGCAGATACCCTTGCTTACACAGATAGGCAGAAATTCTCTTTCGGTATATCTTTGTCACAGAGGAATAACGCTTTTATATGCTGATACATTCCCTGAGCTTCCCGAAAATCTGATGATATCCTCAGCGCTGATATGCACTGCCGCAATTATGATAGTTTTCGGCTCTGAAACGGTATCCTCTGTTATAAACAGTTTTCTTACAGTATGCGCAAAGGCTTTTCTGCCCGATAATAAGAAAAAGCGCATTATAGCAGCAGGTGTTACTCTTGCCGTATATATACTCACACTGAATTTCTTTCCCGCAAAAAAGATATTGTCGATTGCTCCGATAATACCGCTTACAGACACAGCCGCAGCGGAAAAGCAAAATGAGGATATAATGTACAGAAAAATGTCTGCGGAAACAGCTGAAAAATATGACAATGCCTTTCGTATACTCTTTGCAGGAGATCTGATACTTTTAGAGGATCAGGTAAGAAATGCCCGAAACAGCTCAGGGTATGATTTTTCACCTATGTTCGAATATACAAAGGAATATATCTCCTCTGCCGATCTTGCGGTAGGTGTTTTCGAGGGTCCTATGGCAGGAGATGAAAACGGCTATTCATCAAGTAATTACGATGACGGAAAGAATTTATATCTGAATTTTCCCGATGAATTTGCTTATGCCATAAAGGACGCCGGCTTTGATCTTGTTACTACTGCCAATAATCATCTGCTGGATATGGGAAAAGACGGCGCTTACCGTACTCTTGATATACTTGATGAATCAGGTCTTGACCATACAGGCTCTTACCGCAGTCCCGAGGAAAAGGCTGCAGACAGGGTAAAGCTGATAGAAAAGGACGGTATAAAAATTGCTTTCCTTTCATATACCTACGGCACAAACGGCTATGAAACGGAATACATAATGAATACTGAGGGCTTTTCGCACATAACCTCATTTATTACCGATCCCGCAAGCGAATGCTTTGAACAGGCAAAGGAAAATGTCCGTCTTGATTTTGAAGCTGCAAAGGCGCTTTCCCCCGATATTATTGCTGTTCTTCCTCATATGGGAACTCAGTTTGAAAATACGCCCGATGATTATCAGAAAACCTGGTGCGATATATTCAGGGAATACGGTGCTGATATTATCCTCAGTGATCATACTCATTCGGTACAGCCTGCGGAGATCACTGATAATGGTGATAATACAGTCTATACACTGTATTGCCCCGGAAATTATACGAATATATACCGTGAGTACAACGGTGACGCTTCCCTGCTTGCAGAGGTATATATCGACCGTGAAAGCAAGGAAATAATCGGCGGCGGAATAATTCCCATGTATACATTATCAACGGTGAACGGAAATTATCGTCCGATCCCTGTGTATGACATTATGACAAATGACCGTGTACGTGATATCATCAGCACCGATGACCTGAAACGTGCTGAAGAGGTATATGCTCATATAACAAAGATAATGTTCGGGTATGAAATATTCCCGTCCTCTGCCGAAAAAAGACTGCTTTTTGACACGGAGGGATATTTCCGTCAGGCTGTCTCCCCTGTTACTGTTACGGATGAGATGAAAAACGGAATATTCTATAAAATGCTTACCGAAGCAAAGGGTGTATGCTTTGTGGGCGACAGTGTAACAGAGGGTACAAAAAACGGCGGATACGGCTGGTATGAACCGTTAGAGGAATACATAAACGGCGGAATATACAATGTATCAAAGGGCAGTACTACAATAGGTCTTATTTCAGAACGTTCAGATGAAATGATAAATAATGACGCTGATCTTTATGTTATCGCTGTAGGTACAAATGATGTGCGCTACCGTGATGAAAGCATCTGTGCCATGACAGCAGAGGATTATTCACAGGCAGTTGACAAGCTTTGCTGTACTGTTGCTGCCGCAAAGCCTCAGGCTGAGTTTATTCTTATCGCTCCATGGACATCGGTTGACGGAGACAGCGTAAGTGCTCTGGGATATGATCAGAAAATCGCTCTTAACAATGAATATACCGCCGCTCTTGAAAAGCTGTGCAGCGAAAAGGGCTATATCTTTATTAACGCAAATACCTATATCGAAAGCATAATAGGTCAGAAGGCAGGACGTTATCCGATCTCTGATTATCTGCTTGATCATATCCACCCGAATGTACACAAGGGAATTTATCTTTATTCGGAAGCTGTTCTGAAATACGGACTTGACAAAAGCTGATCATCATGATATAATGATACAGTTGAAAATTTCAAATATTATCTGCCACCGGGTAGAAAAATGCAGAAGCATTCGTACGTACATCGTTAGGTCTTTGAAGATGTACGGCGGATGCTTCTTTTTTGGGAGGATATATATGAATATCAAAAAATACGCTGATTCTCTTACTAAATTTGAAAAGGGCTTATGGCTTTTGTCGGTTACGGTAATTATCATATCCTATATCGTATCGGGCGGAGGCAGTCCCCTGAACGCTATAGCCTCATTGATCGGCGTTACCGCGCTTATTTTTGTTGCAAAGGGATATGTTCTCGGACAGGTGCTTACCGTTGTATTTGCAGTGTTTTATGGGATAATATCCTTTTATTTCCGATATTACGGAGAAATGATAACATATCTGTGCATGACCGCTCCCATTGCAGTTATGTCCGTTATCGAGTGGATAAGGCATCCCTACAAGGATTCTGACGAGGTACAGGTAAATCATGTAAACCGAAAGCAGATAATTATCATGAGCATACTTACGGTCATTGTCACAGCGGCATTTTATTTTATACTGTCTGCTATGGGAAATGCAAACATTCTGTTCAGCACATTTTCAGTGACTACAAGCTTCATTGCTTCTTATCTGACATTTTTAAGAAGTCCTTATTATGCTATAGGGTATTCCGCAAACGATATTGTACTTATTGTTTTATGGTCACTTGCTTCAATGGAGGACAGCTCATATATCCCCATGATATTTTGTTTTGTCATGTTTCTGTTCAATGATATTTACGGCTTCTGCAACTGGCGGCGCATGATGAAAAGACAGCAGGCTGCCTGACTGTAAACAAAAAATACAAATAATAAAACCGCAAGGGGCATATCAGTATACTGTACTGACCCTTGCGGTTTTTTATTATTCAACGCCCTTCATAAGTGCATCAATTATCTCGGGATATCTCCATGTAAGTTCGGCTCTGTTAAGAAGTCCGAAGGTCTCTCCTGTTACAAAGGCATTGTTATCCCACCATACACATGGTATGCCGTATTCCTTTGCCTTCTTTACATAATACTCCGCATGAGCTGTTCTTGCTTCTGTATTGAAACGGTTTCTTGTACCGAATTCACCGATAACAACAGGTGTACCGTTCTTTAAGAAACGATCCTCTACTCTTGCCATTACCAAATCAATATCATTTGTATCGGAGGTATTATCAACGCTCCATTCCTTTGTGCCGTTGTCTGCAAGAGAAAAGCTGTAGGGTGTATATGCATGAACAGATACGATAACTCTGTCATCTTCCGGAACAACAAATTCATCAAGTACCTTTGGCTCTGAGGAGGCTGCATAGGTGGGTACCATAAGGCTTCTCTTAGGATTATTCTTTCCCGATGCTCTTATTGTATCAACAAAAACCTGATTCAGTTGATTGATACAATCACGTGATTCTTCGTCTCCGCCTGTCCACTCAAGAGGTGTTCCCTTAAGTCTTGGTTCGTTCATGCCCTCAAAGATAAGATGCTCATCATAACCGCCGAAACGTTCCGCTATCTGCTTCCATACAGCCGCAAGCTGAGTCTTTGCGGATTCAAGATTATCATAGGTGGGCATATGCCATTCCTCATGATGCAGATTAAGTATAACATACATATCATTGTCGATACCGTAGTTTACAACTTCCTGAACACGATCAAGCCATGCTTCGTCAATAGTATACTCGGGAGCCTCGCCGAGATGCTGGAACCAGGTCACAGGTACACGGAGAACATTGAAGCCTGCATTCTTTACCATATCTATCATGGTCTTAGTGGTAACGGGATTTCCCCATGCAGTCTCATATTTACTTATTTCCGAGCCTGCCAGAATACTTTCGTTTACTGCATCAAGAGTATTTCCCAGATTCCAGCCGATCTTCATTTCAGCAACCACCTGAGCAGCTGTCATATCACGCATTTCATCGTTTGTGTGAGTATCCTTTACAGAGGTTTCCTCTGCTGCTTCGGTAACCGCTGCGGTCGTTTCGCCGTTATCGGCTGTATCATCCGATTTACCGCCGCAGCCCACCAACATTCCGGCCGAAAGCATACACGCTGTCAAAGCAGCAACAAGCTTCTTGAATTTCATATCTTTTCTTCCTTTCAGATAAAATCTTTAATTCTGTCTATCTCATTATAAAGCATTTCCGTATAGTCCGATGACAGCAGAAAGCTGCCGCTGTCAAGCATAGAGGAAATCTGCTGCCTTGTGACCCATTTTACTTCGGCAACCTCCTCTTCCTGAAGTGAAAGCTCCTCCGCTTCAACATCGGCAAAGCAGAAATACACTCCCGCAAAGCTGTCATGTCTGCGCAGAATAAAGGCAAGATGCGGCTCATAGCTACCCGCGGATAATCCCAGCTCCTCGGAAAGCTCCCTTTTCATGCCGCTCAGGATATCCTCTCCCGAAAGCACGCTTCCGCCTGTTACCGACCACATTCCCGGGTGACGCTTGACAGTCTCAGCTCGCCTCTGAATAAGAAGCTGTCCATTTCTGTTCACAGGCCATATATGTACAACAAGATGATAATCCCCTTTTTCAAGAGGAACTCCCCTTTCATGAACTCTGCCTGTTTTTTCCATACAGCCGTTATAGATATCCCAAAGTTCTGTCATAATGTCAGCCTCTTTTCTGCATAATATATATTTATTGTACTACAACATACTCTAAAATATCAATAACTAACTTTTGCGGAAATAAGAATAAATAACATCTGATATTATTCTTCCGTTATTTTATCGGGATAAGCTACGATATGAGGTTTATCTGTATTCCCTTTTTCAAAAAAACGCCACAGCTCATGATCTGTATTATCATCGGGTACAGTCGCAAATAAAAAATCCTTTTCCGTTTCTATAATGATCTGACAGTTATCCTTTACCTCTGCATTTATGACTGTAAGAGGCATATACTCTTCAATAAGTTTTTCCGATTTGACACGGAAAAGAGAGTTTTTCATTTCATATTCAGTAAAATTACCCTCAAAAAAGCTGCCGTCATTATTATCTGTATACATATCAATATCTGAACAGATGATATTTTTCCTATGCTTAAGAAACCACCTGCACTGAACATCGAGACTATATGTATACCCCATTTTTTCAAAATGCAGCCACAGCATATCTGTACAGTTTCCTAACCGAATAAGCGCTGAACCTGTAAGAGCGTTTTTTATTTCATCTTTTAAAAGCTTTTTCTTATATTCACATATATTCATTATATTATCATGATCGTCATCAACATAAAGGCTATTGTCGTAATCTGTCAGGCTGTCAATAATATACGAAGTCATATCATTAAAAGAATAAGTTATATCACATATACAGCTGACTTTATAGGGTATCTGAGCAAGCTCATCATCAGAAAAAGCATATCCGCTGTCTGAAATATCCATGAAAAAATGACCGCCCTGAAATTCAGCATATGATCTGTCGTCATCTATAACTGAAATACAGGCGTTTTTTCCGAAAGCAGCTTTAAGCCTTTCACAAGCAGAAGCAGCATCACATTGAAAAAAGATAAAAAGATCATACATTTTTGTTTTTCCTCCTGCAAAAAATACTCTGATGTTAAAAATATACCGAAAAATTCAAACAAGGTGTTGCATTTTTTGTTTATATATGTTATAATAATATAAGTAATTAATTGACCCCGAAAGGAGCAGCGGAAATGGCAATTTACGAATCAGGCGAGGATTATCTTGAAACCATACTGATACTTCAGCGCCGTACAGGTTATGTGCGTTCGGTTGATATCGCAAATGAGTTGGGATATTCAAAGCCGAGTATCAGCCGTGCAGTTCTTATTCTGAAAAATAACGGTTATATCACCGTTGAACCCAGCGGACAGATCCTGCTTACCGAGCTTGGTATGCAGAAAGCCTCGGGTATATATGACCGTCACCTTATAATACATGAATTTTTTGAGCAGGTGCTTGGTATTGACTCAGAAACTGCCGACAGCGACGCATGCAAGATCGAGCATGTTATAAGTGAAGAAAGCTACCGCCGCTTAAAGGATTTTGTTATCTCCCAGAGACCTGACAATGACTGAAACCGATAAGTGTACAGATGCCGCATCGGTAAAACAGAACGGCAGAAATATTCCTGTATAACAGATCTCAATTTATATATTAAAATGACCCGTGAAAAAATTTTCATGGGTCATGCTTATTTATCAACATATAACACGACTATTTTGTATACTATTTTAAATTATCCGCTTGTTCATTTACCCGTCTGTCACGCTCTGCTTTGGAATAAACACAGCCGCAGTAATCCTGACGATAAAGTCCGTATTCCTTGGAAAGCATGATCGACCTCTGATATCCGCCCTTTTTCTTGAAATCTGAGGGAAGATGCTTTACCTTATAAAGCTCCCCAAGCTCATTTCCTATCTCATTGAGCTTTTCCGCATTTTTCATGGGACTGATAGTCAGTGTAGTGGTAAAATAATCAAAGCCGCCCTCTGCCGCAAGTTTTGCAGCCTCTTCCAGACGGAGACGGTAACATCGGAAGCACCGCTCACCGCCTTCGGGACAGCTCTCATATCCCCTTGCAATATCATAAAAAAGCTCACTCTGCCAATCTGCACCGATAAAGCTTACCTTATTCTTCACATCAAGCTGTGAAATAAGTCTTTTCTGCTCCTCAATACGTTTCTGATATTCGCTTTCAGGGAAAATATTTGGATTATAATAAAACACCGTTATCCTGAAATACTGTGAAAGATATTCCAGAACATAGCTTGAACAGGGCGCACAGCAGCTGTGCAGAAGCAGTGAGGGGATCTCCCCTTCGTCCAGATCTGCAATAAGCCTGTCAAGCTCTCTCTGATAATTCACCTTGCCCTGCATCAGCTTAATGTATACTGTATCTTGCTGAGGAGCAGCTTATATGCGGTAGGCTTGAAATGTACACCGTCAGGCTCTGCATAGTAATGTACAAAATAACCCTCGTTATCCTCAAGTACAGTGGTGATATCAATATAATGAACGCCCATATCACCGCACATTTCGGAAAGACGGCTGTTATATTCATGAATTTTCTCCATGACCTCCAGCTCCTCATTGGAATCATCATATTCCTTGGTAACGGGAGGAACGGAAAGACATACTATCTGTGTTTCGGGACTGCACCTTGATATTTCCTTGATTATCTCTTCAATACCCTCCAGCATATTGCTGCAGGCAAGCCACTCAACTCCGTTTGAACCAAGCATGATATACGCTCTTTTCGGAGCGACTGCGGCAGCTTTATCCGCAAGAAGAATATCACCGTCAGCAGTGGTCACTGCTGTATCAAGGGCTGTGAGAGGATTAAGTCCGATTTTTGCAAATACGCTTTCCTCGGGAAGAATACCATATCCCGAAAAGCCTGTAGTAATTGAATCTCCGATAAAAAGATCGCCCTCAAAGAATTCCTCGTCATATTCGGGAGTGAAATCAAATTCCTCCTTGACGCCGTTTTCATCATAGAAAGCAGGTGTTTCGGTAACGGCAGCTGTTATAACTCCCATTTCCTCGTTTGCGGCTGCCACACCCTCTGTCTGATCGGGAGAAGCATCCGCCTTGTTTGTTACTACAACAGCCTCTTCGCCCGACACCTTATCAATAGAAGGTATAATACTGTCCTTATCACTGTCTACAGCTGTTCCGCAGCCTGTCAGCATTACTGCGGTCATAACCAAAGCAAAAATGTATTTCGCTCTTATTTTCATTGATGAAATTCTTCTTTCTGTACTATATATTTTTAAGTCGTGAAAAAGCCGATAACAAATATACTGTTGACTGTCTATAACTGATAATTAATAAATGTCAGTAAAAATTTATCGGTTATTTACTGTTGAAAATCAATTATTCACTGTTTTGTTACCGTCATCTTTTTCTTGTACTAAATGGCACAAATATATTATAGCATATATTTTCAAAAAGGTACAGTATTTTTACGAAAAAAATGTCACTAAAAATCACATAGAATATCCGTTATTTTTTGTCACTTATTTGTAACCTTTATACAATTATGATTACAAAGTAAAAAAACAGCGGCACACTATATATTTATGCGCCGCTGACTGAATTTTTCATATTACTTCTCTGCGGTTAAGATATACTCCGAAAACAGTACCTTTTCCTTTTTCCGAGGATACCTTTATATATCCGCCCTCAGAAACTATTATCTGTCTTGCAAGATAAAGACCTATTCCAAGTCCCTCACGGTCGGCAAATTCTCCCGAACGATAGAACCGTGAAAATATCTGTGCCTGTTCATCTTCGGGAATACCCCGTCCCGTATCAGATATTTCAATGCATACGAACATTTCATATTCCTTTACGGATATTTTTACGCCGCCCTTATCGGTATATTTTATTGCATTGTCTACGATATTCCAGACAGCCTCTGTTGTCCACTTCATATCAAACACTGCTGATTCGTCACCGCAGGAAAGCTCTAAATAAAGTGATTTTTCCTCTGCCTTAAGCTTTGCCTGTGAAATAATATCCTCCAGCATGGGAGAAATATTATTGCTTACGGGAGAAAGTGAGATTATCCCCGTTTCAAGACGAGAAAGCTTAACCAGCGATTTTATCAGAAAGGAAAGCTTTTCCGACTGACTGCTTATCCTTTCCGCATATTCTCTCATTTCGGGAGATAATTCTCCTTCACTTAAAAGCTCCGAATAAAGCAGTATATTTGAAACGGGAGTTTTTGTCTGATGTGAAATATCTGCAATAAGAGTTTTTATCTTATCCTTTTCCTCGGCGGTTTTTCTTGCGGATATCTCCGATGAGGTAAGATATTTCCACAGCTTGCTTTCCAGCGAGGAAAGCTCCGATTCATCAAAATGTGCTTCGGTAAAGCTGCCGTCAATGGCTTTATCAAGCATTTCATCAAGCTTTTTTATCAGTGAACGGGTCTTATGATGCTCATATATTGCTGCAGTCACTGATATAATCACTGCAATAACCGCTGTTATAATGATAATATCAATATATCCCACATATAAAACCTTGTCATTCATCTTTTTTCACCCAGACATAGCCTATTCCGTAAACGGTTTTTATGTATTCCTTTGCGGAAAGCTTGTCCCTCAGTCTTTTTACGGTAACGGACAGAGCATTTTCATCAACATATTCCGCCCCGTCTGTCCAAATCCTGTCCACCAGCTTTTCACGGGACAGAGTTATTCCCGCATTATCGGTAAGCAGCTTAAGAAGCTTCTGCTCCGTTTTGCTCAGCTCGGTCATAACACCGTTTACGGAAAATTCCATACGTTCAAAATCGAATATATATTCACCGTATACAAATCTGCTTTTTGACGGCTGAACAGTCTTTCTCAGCTGAGTATTCACCCTTGCACGAAGTACTGCCAGACTGAAAGGCTTGGTTATATAGTCATCTGCTCCAGCTTCAAGACCTGCCACGATATCCGATTCCAGATCATTTGCGGTAAGCATTATAACGGGGATATTATATGCTGACTTTATCTGAGGAAGAAAATCAAAGCCGTTTCCGTCAGGAAGATTAACATCTAAGATAACAAGTGAAAAGCCATTTTCCGAAAGTGCCTTTTTTGCCGCTGATATACTGCCCGCACTTTCTGTACCGATATTATCGGCAGACAACGCCCTGCACAGACCTGCCGCAAGAGCGCTGTCGTCCTCGACTATTAGTATTTTTTTCATCAGGTTTCTCCCTTATGATATTCCCTCATATTCTTTTATTTCATCGTCCTCAAAGGGCTTTACATACAGAGTTCTGTTTCCCGTAAATATGACCTTTCCAGGCTTTGAGCCTGCAGGCTTTTTCACCAGCTTTACAGGCACATAGTCAACAGGCACCTGAGAGGAGCTTTTCGCCTTGCTGTGATAAGCCGCAAGACGAGCCGCAAACATTATAGTTTCATCGGGAACGGCAGTACCCTCGGCAAAAATTATAACATGAGAACCGGGAATATCCTTTGTATGAAGCCATATATCCGTTTTTTCGGCTGTTTTCATGGTAAGCTTGTCATTCTGAAGATTGTTTCTTCCCACGGCTACCCTGTATCCGTCGGGAGATGTGAACATCAGAGGCGGCTTTGACTTAGGCGGCTTTGATTTTCCTCTCTGCGCCCTGATATATCCCTGCTCGGCAAGCTCGGCACGAAGCTCGCCTATCTCGTCCTCGCCCTGTGCTCTTGTAAGTGCGTCAAAAACGCTTTCGATGTACATAAGCTCTTCCTCACCCTTTGCGATCTGCTCGGTGAGTATTTTTTCCGCTGTATCGGCTTTTCTGTATTCCGCATAATATTTCTGCATATTCTGCGACGGAGTAAGCCTGCGGTCAAGCTCAATTTTTATGGTCTCCATTTCCTCGGAATAGAAATTTTCCGTTTCTATAGATCCCATGCCCTTTTCGATACGATATATATTCGCTGAAATAAGATCGCCCTTAAGCTTATACACTTCTCTTTCGGCAGACTGTGCAAGCTCTTCCTTCTGAGCCGCAAGCCTGCGTGAAATTCTGTCGGTGGAATTCAGAAGCAGACGATAAAGATCGTTTGCTCTCTGCTTCATTCTTGAAATACTGTCTCGCTGAGTATAAAAATAATCAAGTGCAGCCGCAGCTGAGGGAAGCTCCTTTGTGATCATAAGAGCGCCGTACTGATGAATTTCCGTAAAGCAGAAATCCTTAAGCATACCGTCCTTGTCCTTTATGACTGTAAAGTGACAGTCTCCCGAAAGCACTGCTTCACGGGTGCGCTTTATTGTATAGCAAAGTCTGTCGCAGATATCCTCGGTAAGAGTATAAAGAGAAACGTCCTCACCCCTTGCCGCATAGAATACCCATTCACGGGCAAGCACAGGAGAAATACCCTCGAAAATTTTAATAAGTGCCTTGGGAAGCTGCATATCGCATACCGCCTTCTGTTTTTCGATAGCGGCGATGATATCCGATTTTTCACACTCTAAAAAGTTAAGTCTTTCATCTCTTGGGGGCAGCTGATAACGCATTCCGGGAAGTACAAGACGTTCTCTTGACATTTCATCGTCAACACGCTTGATGCTGTCGATTATCTTTCCCTCGCTGTTTATCACTATCATATTTGAATATTTGCCCATGATCTCACAGGCAAGAGTTATGGTTACAACATCGCCAAGCTCGTTTACCGCTTCAAAATCAAGATAGAGAATACGTTCCAGTCCGTCCTGACGAACAGCGGTAAGTCTGCCGCAGTTAAGATGCTTTCTGAGAAGCATACAGAACATAGGCGGTACCTTGGGATTTTCCGCAGGCTGTTCGGTTATATGCACTCTTGCGGAAGCGGCGGAGGCTGAAATAAGCAGCTTTACTCCGCCTGAACGGGTCCTCATGCTTATTATGATCTCTTCTCGTGAGGGCTGATGTATCTTTTCAACACGTCCGCCGATAAGTGTTGAAAGTTCATTTTTTATTATGTGTAAATAGGTTCCGTCAAGCGCCATGTTATTTCAATCCTTTCTATTTTGCCTTATAATCCTTATACCAATGTCTGTATGCCTGTTTATATGTGGGGAAACGACCTCTGAGCCATGAGTCCCTGTTGTTCCATTCTCTTTTAAGTTCTTCCTCACTCATATATAAAACATAATCATGGATATCCCAGCTGTCAAAAGCTTTTCTGTAGCAGGAAAAATTTCCTATGTTTTTCTTTCTGCGTATTTTGCGGTTGGCATAGGTTTTCATGTGAAATCTGCGGCTTATCCTGCAGCTGTCTCCATCTCTTATACATGGGGTCTTTTTATAGCTTCTGCTCATGATATCACCTGTTTCGGAAATGATATATCTCCCGTATAAAAACTGCTATTATATATTTCCTCAAATTCATCCTTTGTAATATGTTCAGCATAAAAATCCTTGTCCGCATTTATTAAGTTGACCGTGGGAACAGGTGCTTCCGTCACAAATTCGGAATTTTCGGTTACATTGATAATTTTTCCGTTGGGATATACCTCGGTCATTCTTGTAGCATAGCGATCATTTTTTGTATCTACTTCATAAAAAAGCAGAGGAAAATTATCTTCATTCACATACCATTTTATATATTCATATCTTTCCGTGGTTATCCCTCCCATAGTGAACCGCCGAACAGACAGTTTCACTAATTTATTATATCACTATACGGAATTTATGTCAACCGGATTATTCCAACAAAAAAGGATATGCACATATGCATATCCCCTGATTTACAGAATTATCTCCATTATGAATTCTTCGTCATTCTCCCCGATTATCTCAAATCCCGCATTACGATACATTTTCACTGCATAATTTGCCTTCTGTACCGCAAGAGAGGCTTTTTTATAGCCGCATTCACGTAGGGTATCTATCATTTTCTTCATAAGCGCCGTGCCAATTCCCAAGCCTCTGTATTCCTTGTAAAGTGATATCGCAAAAGAAGGAGTTTCATCATCAATATGACCGTAATCATTCATAATTCGTACCCATACCGCACCGACTATTTTTCCTTCCGTCTCAGCGGCAAAGCATTTATCATGAGGATACTTTCCGAAATTTTCCACATATACCTGCAATGACGGATCATTTATAATTGACTTGGGAGGCGCTTCAACGCCTTCGGGAATAAAGATCGCCTCATAGAGAAAATCATCAAGAAGAGGATATTCCTCAGGTTTAAGCTTACGTATAATATAGTTAATAAAACCACCTCATCGTCTTATATCAGGATTAATTTTGCATGGTACAGGCTGTTCCTTATTTTTAATATGAAAAATCGCAATGTAATCTGCAATTATATCATAAAGATCATCTTCCGTATATGCAAGCTTTTCAAAGCAAACCTGCTCATCCATATTTATCTCATCATTTTCCTCATCGTAAAAGCTTATTGAATTTTTTCCGCATTCTCTGAAATACTCCATTATCAATGTGATCTTTTCTTTATCCGATTTACTGTAAATACTCTGACTGCAAAGAGTATCTTTAATATTTGTGCAGAAATATTCAAAATCCTTATCCCAGTTAAAATTACCGTTATCCCGGGCTTCATAGCGGAGTTTTTCAAGCTGTCTTAACAATTCACCCTGCAAAACTTCCGATTGTCCGCTTTCGGTAACATAATTTTTCCAAATAAATATGCACTGTGATTTGTACATAGGTTTATAGTATTCTTTTTTCAGATCGTCAATCGTTATTTTTCTTTTTTTTGAAAATACATCAAAAATGCTCATCTGCAACCTCCTATAGTAAAAAAGGACGCCGAATACATATCCGACGCCCTTTTATAAATTTTAAGTATCAGATTATTCCTTAACGCCGCCGAGTGCAACGCCTGCGATGATATACTTAGAAAGAATAAGGTATACAACAACAACAGGAATAATTGAAATAGCAACTACAGCATATCTTACACCGTAATCCGACAGCTTATCGTTACCGAGAACTGCAGCAACCATCATAGGCATTGTTCTCTGCTCGATCTTGTTGGAGAGAAGGATCATTGAAGGTGTATAGTAGTTGTTCCAGTTAGTAACGAAGCAGAAGATCGCCTGAACCGCAAAAGCAGGTTTCATCATAGGAACGCCGATCTGGAGGAAGGTACGGAACTCGCCGCAGCCGTCAATTCTCGCAGCCTCAACGATTGAGAGAGGGAATGAGGACTCCATATACTGCTTCATGAAGAATACTACCTGAGGAGCTGCAATAGCAGGTACGATAAGAGGAATATAGTTATCGTAAAGCTTGATCTCAACCATGAACTGTAAGAAACCTGTGGAAACTACCTGGATCGGGATCATCATTACAGCAAGAATGAATGTGAATGCAGCATTTCTGCCCTTAAAGTCGTATACAGTAAGACCGTAAGCTGTAAGTCCTGAGAAGAAAACTGAAAGAGCAGCTGAGAAAACAGCAATAATAAGTGAGTTTCTAAAACCATAAAATGCATTAAAGCTTATAGCATACTCTTTAATAGTTTTTAACTTACCTAAGTTTTCAAAGAAATGAAGACTTGGAATAAGTGAAACACCGTTTGATGTAATATCTGTAGATGTTCTTGTAGCATTTACAACAAGTATGTAAATAGGAAGCAGACATATAACTGTAAGAATGATACACACAACAAAAATAACTGTTGACTGCATCTTGATCTTCTTATGGTAGTTAGCATCGGAATAGCCTGCTGTCATGGCACCTACGCCGTTATTTGAATTAGCCATAATATCAGAAACCTCCTAACTGCTTTCTTGCCTTAGCCTGCTGACGATTGATCTTGTTCTTCTTCTTATCCTTGGAGCTGTTATTCATAGCGAATGTAACAGAACCGAGGAGAGAAGTGATGAAGAAGAGGATAACCGAAGAAGCTGCGGAATAACCGTAGTTCGGATCTGTTGCGTGGAAGTGCTTATAGATAAATACGGCAACAGTCTGGAGTGATGGTCTGATAGTATTAACATCCTCATGGAAAAGATAAGGAATATCGAACATCTGAAGACCACCGATCATAGATGTGATAAGAACGTAGATGAAAATAGGTCTTAAAACGGGAAGTGTTATTCTGAAAAAGATCTGGCCGCTGTTAGCTCCGTCAATAGCAGCAGCTTCAAACAGTGAGGGGTTGATACCCATGATACCTGACATGAGAAGGATCATAGTATTACCGAACCACATCCATGTCTGAACAAACATTACTATAACTCTTGACTTAGTTTCGTCTGTAACGAAGTTTATCGCTTCTGAGATCATGTTGTTTGAAAGCATGAAGGAGTTGACTGCGCCATACTTTGTGTTTCCGAAAATTGAAAGGAACAGAGCACAGACAGAAGTAGCTGTAATGATATTAGGCATATACATAACTACCTTAAAGAAGCCCTGGCCCTTGATCTTAAGCTTTGCATCTGTAAACCAGACAGCAAGCAGAAGTGAAAGTGCGATCTGGGGAATAAAGTTACCGATCCAGAGGATAATGGTATTTTTCATGGAAAGAATAAACTCTTCATGAATCGCCTTTGCAGGACGGCTTCCGCCTGCCAGAATATACTGGAAATTCTGGAATCCTACAAATGTATCCTGATTAGCACGGCCATTGCCGAAAAAGCTCAGGACAAAGGTATTTATCAGCGGATAGAGCATAAAGAACGCATAAACTAAAAAGAAAGGCAGAATGAAAAAGTATCCGTATTTAGCGTAACTTATTGACTTTCTGCGGCTTGGCTGCAACGACTGCATAAAACACACCCTTTTCTATTTTTGGAAGTTTTTATTATACTGATGACCGAAATCAGCGTTATCTTAAAATATACGCTTACGGAGGAAATATCCCCCGTAAGCTGTATATTAAAAGCTATAACAGGTTTAAACTGTTTTTATTATCTTAACCGAAACAAAGATAAAGCGATTACCAGTTGAGGTTAGGATATGTTGCAGCTACAGCATCCTGGAATGCCTCGAGAGTAGCATCTGTACCCTCATAGGAACCATCGAGGTAGTTGTTTACAGAATCAATGAAGTTTGTCTTGATTGCAGAGTCATACTCTGTGATAAGACCTTCCATCTTGATACCGGAAGCAGCTTCAATAAGAACTGCAAACTGATCCTGACCGCCGAGGAGGTCATTCTTGTTTGTGCCTGCATCAACGATAGCCTGCATAGCGGGCTTGTTGTTTACGAAGTCACCGTATGTTTCAGCATACTTCTGCATCATAGCAGAATCTGTTGTGAAGAAGTTTACAAACTCAGCAGCGAGTGTCTTGTTGTTGCACTTTGTGGAAGGAACGAGCCAAGAACCGCCCCAGAAATAGTTTGTAGGACCAACGCAGATGTTGTACTTGCCGTATGTAGCGCCGGAAGGACCGCCCTCAGCCTGATAAAGCTGACCGCCCTCTGCGTTTGTAAGGCACCATGTGGAGTAGAAGTAACCCATAGTTGAATCATCCTGACCAACTGCATACCACTCAGGAGTCCACTGAGAAACGCCTGTTACATAACCGTTGTCCTTCATGGACTTAGCCATCTCAACGAAGTCAGCAGCGTTGTCGAGAACGAGAGCGTTATCCTTAACCCAAGGCTCGTTTCTGTTAGCTGCGAATACCTGCCAGAGACCGCCGATTGTAGCTGTCATAGAAGTCTTTCCGCCGGAAGCTTCCTTAACTGTTGCAGCTGCTGCCTGGAACTTATCCCAGTCGCCGATAGCTGCCTGCATCTCATCGGGAGTCTTAACACCGAGGTACTGCTCAGCGAGGTCAGTTCTGTATACGTAACCGCCTGCTGCTGCCTGCCATGAAGCACCCTTGAGAACGCCGTTGTTGTCCTTACCGATTGCTACTGTGTAAGGATATGCATCGCCGTATGCAGACTCTTCAATACCGAGAGCGGAGAGAGGAGCTGCGTACTCGTCCATGTTGATATACTTAAGAATCCAGTCAGCTTCAGCTACGAAGAGGTCAACGTCCTCATCGCCCTTGAAGTACTGCTCGTACTGCTCTGCAGCTTCACCGCCGCTTTCACCAACCTGTACCCATGTGATCTGGTCAGCAGAATAGCCCTTCTCTTCGCAGAACATCTTGATCATGTTATCAAGGTCAGCGCCTGTCCAGCAAGCGATTGTGAGCTTGTCACCGTCATCTGTGAGCTCGCCTGCAGCGGGAGCAGCTGTTTCGCCCTCAGCAGCAGCTGTTGTCTCAGCAGCAGCATCGCCGCCCTCAGCAGCAGCAGCTGTTGTTTCAGCAGCGTCGCCGCCCTCAGCAGCAGCAGCTGTTGTTGTTTCAGCAGCAGAATCAGTCTTTTCTTCTGTACCGCCGCAAGCTGTGAGCATAGAACCAGCTAATGCGAGTGCGGAAAGAGCAGCAAGAGTCTTCTTTAAATTTTTCATTGGTTTTTCCTCCTTAAAATATATTATATTTTTTCAAATATAATAACGTGCTTTTCATCAGTCAAGCTTTCTGACCGATGCTCCTTTGATCAGTTCTCCCTTGATGACCATAGGTTCGTCATCACCGGAGATCTCCTTTTTTATCAGAGCTATGAGCCTTCTGGCGGCTTCCGCTCCCAGCCTGTCCGTATCCTGCCGGAGGGTTGTAAGCTTCGGTCTTAAGGTCTGCGACAGCACGATCCCGTCATATCCGGCAATGGATACATCATCCGGAACTGATAATCCAAGCTCCTCGACTGCGTTATACGCACCCAGCGCTGCAAAATCGTCGGGCAGTATTATGCAGGTCGGTCTGTCCTCTTTCGGTCCGGACAGAAGACTTTTTACAAGAAGCTCCGTTTTTCGGGGGTCATGATAACATCCCTTAACCAAAAAGTCATCTCTGACTTCTATATTCCGGCTCTTCACAGTTTCGATAAAGCTTCTTTTCCTTATCTCCGTTACCTGTGAGTCATCACCGTAAATATATGCGATATCCTTATGTCCCATATCGAGTATGTATTCTGTAAGCTCAGCCATACCCATGTAGTTGTCGGAGATAACCGACAGCTTTTTCTGCGGAACATAGTCAATAGCGACAACAGGCACCGAACTTTCTATCAGCTCGATCACTCCGCTGTCAAGATAATCATCAACGCAGGCAACCACAACTCCGTCAACATTCCTGTAAATGCAGTGCTCATAATATGTCATCTGAGCAGTTCCGATATTGCCGCTGATGAAGGTTATATCGTATCCGTTTTTTTCAGCTTCCCTTTTGAAGCCGTCAAGAACGCCTGCGAAATAATTCTGCTTAAGACCGCTTCCCGATCTTTCGGCAAATAAAACCCCGAGATTATATGTACGGTTGGTTTTCAGAGCTCTTGCCTGAGAATTGGGAAGATATCCCATTTCCTTGGCTTTTTCCTGAATCGACTTTCTCGTTGTTTCGCTTACGTCGCGGTGATTGTTCAGCGCCTTGCTGACTGTTGCGATAGACACTCCGCATTCGGCGGCAATATCTTTTATAGAAACCATAGCTGCCGATTTACCTCCTGTCCGCAGCAGTCCGTATTATAAACCTGACGTTTACCATACGTGTTGCCTGAAATCTTTTAAACGTTTTCGATAACCTTGTGCTTATAATATACAACTGTTTTTCGATTCTGTCAATGGTTTTAATGTAAAATTAGTAAAAAATAGTCACTTTAAACAATCAATTATATATTTTTTATACAAGTTTACCATACTCCCTGATAAAAAGCACCTAATCATGACTATATTCAACTGTATTTTTCACACAATTTCACTACATGAATAATGCACAACAAAAAATCAGCTTGTATTTTTTATGTAATAATCTGCTTATAAACGTTGTCAGACTGCATAAAACCATTGAATTTTTCTTTATTATCTGATATAATTTAAAAAACATCAAAAATTTTTACGGAGCGTGATAAAATGTACTCAAACGATATAAATATTCCCGACGAGGTCAGAGATGCGCTTGTATTTACCTGTACGCATATAATCAAAGGCACCGAGCCATGCCGCCTGGTCACTCACAACAAATCGGACAGCACATGGGAATTCATGTGCGGAAAGGAAGGACATACCGCCGCAGATGCAGTCATCGTATCCGCAGGCGAGCTTCTTAAGGAGGACCCCACCATTGCCGATGCACTGTGCATCAGACCCGATTATTACGCCCGGAGAACAGAAAGGGGCGGAAAATGGATATCCGCTCCCCTTGACAATACCGACGAAAAGGAGGACTGAGCATGGGACCCTATTACTACAAGGTAGTGCGCATTGACGGCGATTATGCCTATCTTGCAAGGACGGATATTTCCGATAATGACACCTTACAGGTAGCTATGGCACTTCTGCCTGACGGCACCGACGAAGGCACAGCACTTGTCTGGGAAAATCTTGAATACCGCATCGATGAATAAAAAATACCGTACAGTCACTGGGCTGCACGGTATTTTTTTATTCTACAACGATATAATTGTCAGCTGCATTTTCCTTGGTTGCATATTCCGTAACATTAAGCACCTTCACCTTAAGAGGACGGGTACCCATGTTTATTTCGATGATATCCCCCACCTTCACATCATAGGACGCTCTTGCAGGCTTACCGTTGACCCATACCTTCTCAGCGTCGCAGGCTTCGTTGGCAACTGTCCTTCTTTTGATAAGGCGTGTCACCTTCAGATATTTATCAAGTCTCATAAATGCACCTCCATGCAAAAAAGGCAGACAGCTGCGCCGTCTGCCCTATTATCAATCAAGCATAAAAATTACTTAACGTCTACAACTTCCTTAAGGCTCTTGCCTGCTCTGAACTTGGGAACCTTCTTAGCTTCCTGCATCTTCTTTTCCTTGGTTCTGGGGTTAGTGATCTCCTTAGCCTTCATTTCTCTTACCTCGAATGTACCGAAGCCTACGAGCTGTACCTTTTCACCCTTTATGAGAGCCTCTGTAACAGAATCTGTAAATGCCTTAAGTGCCTTTTCAGCATCCTTCTTGGAAAAATCTCCCTTTTCTGCGATCGCGTTGATAAGTTCTGCCTTTGTCATTTTTTATACCTCCGTAAAAATTTATAGATAAATTTATTTTTTAGCTTTCTGCCAGTAGACATCAAGCTCATCTATCGTAAGGGCTTTCATATCTTTCCCCTCACTTCTGATCATTTCCTCCGCAGCAGCAAATCTGCTTACGAATTTATCCGAGGAACGAGTAAGACATTCCTCAGCGTCAATCTCCGAAAGTCTGCATACGTTTACAGCGGAAAACAGCACATCGCCAAGCTCTTCTGCAATATCATCCCTGTTTCCCTCTGCCATTGCAGCCTTAAGCTCTTCAATCTCGCCGCAGAGACATTCAAGTGCGTCCTGTACCGATGCAAAATCCATGCCTGCCCTCTTTGCCCTGCCGCCTATCTTCTGCGCTCTCATAAGCGCGGGAAGTGCCTTGCAGACCGATTCAAGAGTTTCGGTATAGGTTTCCTGACCCTTTGTCTTCTGCTTGATATCATTCCAGTTTTTCAGTACCTCCTCAGAGGTATCAGCCTTTACCTGACCGAAAACATGAGGGTGACGTATGATCAGCTTCTGACATATATCATTGACCACATCACCGAAAACAAAGCTTTTCTTTTCCTCTTCGATACATGAATGGAAAACCACCTGAAGAAGCACATCTCCAAGCTCTTCTCTGAGCATTTCGGTGCTGTCGGCATCGATCGCCTCAACCGCCTCATAGACCTCCTCCAAAAAATCCTTGCGTATAGACGCATGGGTCTGCTCCCTGTCCCAGGGACAGCCGTTTTCCGAACGGAGAATACGCATTATCTCACAGAGATCGTCCATATCATAACTGCTTTTAAACTGAAAATCCAATTACAAAACTTCCTTTGATGTTAATACAGGTCCTGCGCTTTATCGCATACGAACATATAAGCCGCTGCTTACACACACTATACCCGTATATATTATATTAACCGATATTTCCCTAAAATTCAAGTGTTTTTGGAATTTTTTTGTGAAATCAGCATTTTTAACGTACTTTTGTTGATAATTCCGATAAAATATGTGCTTATTATGTAAACAAACGCTGCCGCAGCCACAGAAATTATCACAGAAATACTGTTTCCGCTTCTTATCTGCATATATCCGTAAACCGTTTCAGCCGTCACAGCGCATAAAAAACCGCACAGAAAAAGCTTTGCAAGTGTTATTCCGATGCATTTCAGATCAGCTCCCGTTGTCCGTTCAAGCAGCACCGCCTCGCCTATGCAGACCGCCAGATAGCAAAGGTCGGTAGATATTGCAGCACCTGTTACATTAAGCCACGGAACAGACACCAGCAGAATATTTCCCGCAGCCTTCACAGCAGCTCCCAGAAGTGTCAGCTTAAGGGGTATATCCGATCGGTCAGCCGCCTGAAACAGCGGAAATACTGCAGATGAAATACAAAGAAATATCACACCCGGACCCATTGCCGCAAGGGGAGCCGCAGCTGCATTTATTTCAGCTGTATTTCCCGAAAAAAGCAGTTTGAGTATCGGTTCTGCAAGCGCCGATATACCAAAGCCGCAGGGCACGGCTACCGCCGCCGCAAGAAAAATCACCTCTTCTGCAGAACGTGCAAGCCTTGCCCTGTCTCCCGATGAATACGCCTCTGCCGCCTGAGGAAGTATCCCTCTGCCGAACATATTTGTCACAGACGGTATCAGATTGAATACCGTTACCGCAAGCCCCGCATAGCTTCCGTAAATGAAATTAGGTATATCCTCACAGGACATATCATATTCCGAAAAATACATGGAAGCGCTTTCAGCTACATTTTCAAGAGAGTTCATAATCGTCGCAAGATCTATCACAGATGTAATATTTGCAGCGAGCGCACAAAACGCTCCGGGAACAGCTACCGAAGCAAGAGAACGGATTATTTCTCTGTACGGTGCCGCCTGTCCTTCAGCATGGACGGACTTTCTGCCTGCACATACATCATATATTACCATAAATAAAAGACCTGCAAGTACGGACAGGGACATTCCTCCGCAAGCCGCCGCTGCCGCATAGGAAAGCGCTATCTCACCCAGTGCCTGCGGATTTGCTGTATCTGCCGATACATAAGCCGCAAAAGCCGCAGGATCCTTCGCATACAGATCAAGCACAGCATAAGCTCCCCCAAGCCCCGAAGCCAGCTTTACCGCCGCTTCCGCCACCTGAGAAAGCGCTGTGGGATACATATTCCGAAGTCCCTCATAATACCCTCTGAGAACCGCCAGAGGACAGCCGAACAGCACCGCAGGCGCAGTCATAAGCACCGCAGGAAGCGCAGGCATATTGTCTATTGCATATCTGCAGAAAGGCAGCGCACCCAACAGGATAACAAGCATTCCCACAAGTCCTGCCGCCCCGAACATGGCCATAGCTGTAAAGCGTATCCTCTTAAGAGATGCCCCTCCCCTGACCGCCATATCTCCTGCCGTAACTCTTGCGGCGGCGGCAGGCAGACCTGTTGCTGTAACCGCATACACGGGAAGGAATATTCCATAGGCACAGGAAAAATATCCCATACCCGTTCCGCCCAGCATATCGGCAAGAGGAATCCTGAAAAGCGCACCGATTATTTTGGTTATTGCCGCAGAAGCCGCAAGTATTACCGCACCAAATAAAAAGCTTTGTTTTTTCATTGCATATTCTCCGATAACATTCACATATATTTTATTTTCCGAAAAACTCGTCCCAATTAATATATATTCGGATAATTTTCTTTTATGCATTTCATAAACCTACATGAACTATTTGTTAAATTTAAACAAAAAGCGGTTATAGGAATATTCTGCTATTGACAAATCCATTTAATTATTCTATAATATTAACAGTGATTTTATGAGAAAGGGGTAATGCTTTTATGAAAATAAAAAAGCGCTATATAATCTCGTGCATACTGCTTTGTATCGTCAGCGTACTTATCAGTATTGCCGTATTCCATCTTGAGAAGGGTCTCAGCTCGTTCTCCAAGCTTAATTCCACTGTTTCCGAAAAATGGTCAAATACCGATATTATGGTAACAAAGGTCATAAACGATCCTGCCGATCTCAGTGAAGAGGATAAGGACGTTGCGGTCAATTATCTGGGTAAGGTATGCTATATCGAAAACGGTACATATACAGCATATAACAAGACCTACTGGCTCAACGAGACATTTGTTTATTACGGCGAAGCCAAGATCGGCGATAAGATCTCTGTATACTACAAGCCCGATGACCCCGAAAAGATCGCTTGCAAGGCTCCAAATACAAGCTACCTTATTGGCATTATCGTGCTCTTTATCATTGATGTGGTTCTTATCATAGTTGCCCGTATACTTAACAGATCACTTAAGGAAAACACCTTCAGCGATGCTGTTGTTTCTATTATGGATATTCCTATCTGCGTTCTTATCATAGGCTTTATCATCTGCTTCTTCTCAGGAATGCTTATCGGAAATATCAGTATTGATTCAAGCTATACCGCCATAAATACGGCAGTAGTTGAAGAATACGAAAGCAGCATTGCACTTCAGGGTGTTGCAGGTGCAGCGGAAACAACTGCAGAAACCACAGCTGCAAAGTAATTTTACGGTCATATCAAAGGTGCTGTACATAATCGTACAGCACCATTTTTATACTTCCCTGTTATAATATACAAAAAAGACAGTCTCCCCGTAAGGAAAGACTGTCTTTATTATTTCATATCAAAGCAGCTTAAGTCCCTTTTCCTTGCACTCGGCTGCCATTTCCTCAGGCCATATGGAAGCCTGTACCTCGCCTATATGGACCTTTTCAAGAATAAGCATACAAAGTCTGGACTGACCTATTCCTCCGCCTATCGTAAGAGGAAGTGTTCCGTCCATAATGCTCTTGTGATAATCAAACTTAAGACGATCCTCACTGCCTGCCGCTTTCAGCTGCTTTTCAAGTGCTGTTTTATCAACACGCACGCCCATCGAGGATATCTCAATAGCTGTATCGAGAGCATTGCTCCATACGAAAAGATCACCGTTAAGGGTCCAGTCGTCATAGTCGGGAGCACGTCCGCCGTGACGGATACCGCTTTTCAGCACTCCGCCGATCTGCTTTATGAATACTGTCTTATGCTCTCTTGTAATTTCAATTTCTCTCTGCTCGGGAGTAAGCCCGGGATATTTATCCTCCAGCTCCTGAGAGGAGATAAAATAAACATTCTGATTTATATTCTGTGTAAGTGCAGGGAAATCAGCCTTTACAAGCTCCTGCGCAAGATATATGGCATGAGCGATCCTGCGGACAGTATCCTCCAGAAACTCCTCTGTGCGCTGTTCCGGAAGGATAACCTTTTCCCAGTCCCACTGGTCAACGAACACAGAATGAAGATTATCAACGGAATCATCTCTTCTGATAGCATTCATGTCGGTGTAAAGACCCTCGCCCGCTTCAAAGCCGTAACGATACAGAGCCATACGCTTCCACTTTGCAAGAGACTGAACGATCTCCGCTTCATTGTTCATTTCCTTAAGATCAAAATGAACCTTTCTTTCAACGCCGTTAAGATCGTCATTAAGACCGCTGTCTGCCCATACCATAAGCGGAGCAGTGATTCTTTCAAGACCAAGAACCTTTGCGAGACGACGCTCAAAGGTATCCTTACAGAGCTTGATAGCTCTCTGTGTATCACGCAGATCCAGTGCGGACTTATAATCCTGCGGAATAATAAGCTGATACATAACTATTTCCCCTTTCTTCCGTAAACGGAAGTTATTATCTGATACTTCCTACTGTACGAGGATAAAGAATAACGTCACGGATATTGGAAATTCCCGTTACATACATGATAATACGCTCAAATCCGAGACCGAAACCGCTGTGAGGAACAGAACCGAATCTTCTCAGATCCAGATAATCCTGATAATCCTCTGTAGACATACCCTTTGCCTCCATTGCAGCAAGGAGCTTGTCAAGGTCAGCCTCACGCTCGGAGCAGCCGATGATCTCGCCTACGCCGGGAACAAGAAGGTCTGTTGCCGCAACAGTCTTTCCGTCGGGATTCTGCTTCATGTAGAAGGACTTGATATCCTTGGGATAATTTGTAACAAATACAGGCTTGTTATATACCTGCTCGGTGATATAGCGCTCATGCTCGGTCTGAAGGTCTGAACCCCACTCAACAGGATATACGAAATCAACATCAGCCTTCTTAAGCAGCTCTATGGCATCTGTATAATCGAGAACAACAAAATCATTGGAAGCTACATTAACAAGCTTATCCTTAAGACCCTTTTCAAAATGCTGGTCAAAGAATGCGATCTCATCGGGACAGGTTTCAAGAACCGTATTGATGATATACTTTATCATATCCTCAGCGATCTCGATAATATCGGGAAGCTCCGCAAAAGCCACCTCAGGCTCAACATGCCAGAACTCCGCTACGTGACGGGGAGTATTGCTGTTTTCCGCACGGAAGCTGGGACCGAAGGTATATATCTTTCCGAAAGCAAGCGCCGCAACCTCACCCTCAAGCTGAGCGGTTACGCTGAGTCCAGCCTTCTTGCCGAAGAAATCATCTGCATAGTATTCCTCGCGGCTCTTGTACTGATCGGAGTAACCGATAGTTGTTACCTGGAACATCTCGCCTGCGCCCTCACAGTCGCTTGCTGTGATAAGCGGCGGCTGAACATATACAAAGTGACGCTTCTGAAAGAACTCGTGAATAGCGTTTGCGATAACGGAACGAACACGGAAAACCGCATTGAAGGTATTTGTTCTTACACGAAGATGAGGCATTGTACGAAGATATTCAAGTGTATGACGCTTCTTCTGCAGAGGATATTCCGCAGGACACTCACCCAGAACATCAATGGAAGCCGCATTGATCTCAACGCCGCCCTGCTTTACTGCTGAGGGTACAAGAGTACCTGTGATGCGCAGTGCTGAGCCAAGCTTCATATAAGCGGCGGAATTGTCGATAACAGCCTTATCGATAACTATCTGGAGATGCTTTAATGTTGTACCGTCATTAAGCTCAATGAAAGCCATATTCTTTGAGTCTCTTGATGTACGCACCCAGCCGCATACCGTGACCTCAGTATTTACATAGGATTCGTCCGACATGATGTCGATAAGATCTATATGCTTCATAAAAAAAAACTCCTTTATAATAGTTTATTGCAACATAACTATTATTATACACCATTACAGCGCATATTGTCAAGTATTTCATATATTTCGGATCACAAAATTTGATCATTCTCTTTTTGCAATATCCCGTCGGACAAATTTCAAAAAAGCGCATAATCATTTTATACTCATATTCCGAAACAGCTGTCTTACCGTAATCTATTATACCACTCCGACGCAGCATTGTCAAGACGTTCTGCAAGTGCACACATCATTTTTTGCATAATACACTATTTATCATGCTCTTATTGCGTATTTTTAACTATTATGCCTTTATAGAAAACATTTTTTGAATTTTATATTTTTTATCTTGCAATTTTCCGTTTAATATTATATACTTAATATTGGATGTATATTTTATATTGAAGGGATGGGATCATTAAAAAATGAACAGTAAGATCGGCTTTGACAACGATAAATATCTGAAAATGCAGTCAGAGCATATAAAAAAGAGGATTTCACGTTTCGGCGGAAAGCTTTATCTTGAATTCGGCGGAAAGCTTTTCGATGATTTTCACGCTTCCAGAGTCCTTCCGGGATTTAAGCCCGACAGCAAGCTGCAGATGCTTCTTCAGCTTAAAGAGGAAGCAGAGATAGTGATCGTAATAAATTCCGCAGACATTGAAAAGAACAAGATCAGAGGCGACCTGGGCATAACCTATGATGTTGATGTTATCCGCCTCTTTAATTTATTTTCACAGGCAGGACTTTACGTAAGCAGCGTAGTCCTTGCACAGTACACGGGACAGGCATCGGCAGACGCTTTCCAGCACAGGCTTGAAGCACTTGGAATAAAGGTATATCATCATTATCATATAAAAGGCTACCCCTCAAACGCTGCACTTATCATGAGTGACGAGGGCTTCGGCAGAAACGATTATATCGAGACCTCCCGAAAGCTTGTCGTTATCACCGCCCCCGGTCCCGGAAGCGGAAAAATGGCGACCTGTCTTTCTCAGCTTTATCACGATTACAAGAGAAATATCAAGGCAGGCTATGCAAAGTTCGAGACCTTCCCCATATGGAATCTGCCTCTCCGTCACCCTGTCAACATCGCATACGAAGCGGCAACATCAGACCTTGACGATGTCAACATGATCGACCCCTTCCGCCTTGAAGCATACGGAGAAACTACAGTAAACTATAACCGTGATGTTGAAATATTCCCCGTGCTGAACAAAATGTTCGAAAAGATCACGGGAGAATCCCCCTACAGATCCCCAACCGATATGGGTGTAAATATGGCAGGAAACTGCATTATCGACGATGAAGCCGTATGCGATGCGGCAAGACAGGAGATAATCCGACGCTATTATGCGGCGGCATGCGGCTACAGAACAGGCACTGTCCGTGAGGAAGAGGTCTATAAGCTGGAGCTGATGATGAATCAGGCAGGCGTTTCCCCCGCCGACCGCCGTGTAGTTGCTGCGGCACTTGAAAAGGAACAGGCAACAGAAGGACCTGCGGCTGCAATGGAGCTTCCCGACGGTACTATCATCACAGGAAAGACCTCAAATCTGCTGGGTGCGTCCTCTGCCCTTCTTCTAAATGCACTTAAGCATTTCGGCGGAATTGATGAAGATACCCTGCTTATGTCTCCCGCCGTTATCGAGCCTATACAGAATTTAAAGGTGGAGCATCTTGGAAATATCAATCCGAGAATACACACCGATGAAACTCTCATTGCTCTTTCTATATGTGCCACCACAAGTTCCGAAGCAAAATGCGCTATGGAACAGATCTCAAAGCTTAAGGGCTGCGAGGTACATTCAACGGTAATTTTATCCGCTGTTGATGAACGCACCTTCAAAAGACTCGGAGTAAATCTCACCTGTGAGCCTAAATATCAGTAAAATTTTTTTCTGTGAATAATATAAAAGCAGCCGTGGAGCTTTATCTGCACGGCTGCTTTTCATGTTTTTTATTATTCGGCGTTCAGAAAAATCAGCCATAGTCGCAATGACTATAGCTGATTACGGATTAGTTTTAAGGTTTTATAAAAAGTAATGTAACTTTATGAATGTATTGACATGTGTCATCTAAATATGTTATTCCGATTCCGACATGAGTATATTTAGGATCTAACATCAACGCCCTGTGTGATTCTGATCCCATAAAAGCATCGATAACTTCATCCGCTGAACAGGTGAGACTAGCAATATTTTCTCCTGCTACTGAATATTGTATATTGCATTCCTTGAGAACTGTGCTGAACTTGCTTCCATCAGGTCTTGTATGGGAAAGGATATTAGCTTCTTCCATTTCATCTGAACGAATCTGTGCAGCTGCAGAAACCTCCTCCGATAAGATATATTGTGAGGCACCCACTTTAGAACGTTCTATATTTAGTTCTCTGAGAATTTCTGCTATATCCTTTTCTCTCTGCTCTTCTATTGAGGTCTGATCAAGTCCGACATATACATAAACAGAATCCTTTTCTCCATTTGATAAAGTTACTGTTAATGTTGCTCTTCCGAAACCTACTCCCTTTATTCGATTTGTTGTGGTCTGTACTGTGAATACACTTTCGTTTGAAGAGGTTATTGATGATATTCTTACTCCTGAAGGAAGCTCTCTGTCAAGATCAACAAACATATACTTGCCCTTATCAAGCCTGATCGAGCCGTCTGCCTGATTTGTTATGATCCTTGCCGAACAATACGGCTTTACCGTAACATAACTTATTCCACGCTTTCCGTTTGGAGCGGTTGCTATGATCTGTGCAGTTCCTTCACTTATTCCTGTGATAGCACCTGTATTTTTATCTACCGTTACAATGCTTTCGTCCGTAGAACTCCATGTCAGAACCTTGTCTTTCTCATCAATATCTGATGGAGTAACATAACCGGTTAATTGATAGTTTTGATTGATATTGATATAAAGATGTTCATCTGTTATAGATACGGATTCAGCACCCGAATCCTGAACAGTTACCACACAAGAAGCTGTTTCTCCGGTGTAAGTTGTAGCGGTGATTATTACTACGCCACTCTTATTTCCAATAAAATAGCCTGTTGTCTTTGTTATTGTTGCAATGGATTCATCAGATGATGTCCATGTGACCTTCTGATTCGCTGTGAAATTTTTTGATTTATTATTCTTAATTGTAAACGGCTCAGAAGGATTTATCTGCAATGTGCCGCTGCTGTTTCCCGAAACAGTAATAACGCATTTTGCCGACCTTCTGCCGTCGGAAGTAGTTGCAGTTATGGTAGCTGTACCTGCATTAACACCCTTAACGACTCCCGAGGAAACCGTTGCTACACTGCTGTCCGATGATGTCCAT
This sequence comes from Oscillospiraceae bacterium, assembly GCA_017481565.1. Taxonomy (GTDB): domain Bacteria; phylum Bacillota; class Clostridia; order Oscillospirales; family Ruminococcaceae; genus RGIG4694. The sequence goes on from JAFUOZ010000007.1 coordinate 89,086, forward strand.
ATAATATCAGAGCATGAAGAATTTGCAGTAAGTATATATGAGTTACCCACTGTAAGCGCTGCCGAATCGGTATTGAGCGTTATATAATGCTCTGATACTGTTATTGTATATGTATCTGATGCCCAATAAACAGAAGCCGTGATAGTTGCAGTTCCGGGAGTAATAGCTGTTATAACTCCGTCAGCTGAAATACTTATCACATTTGAATTACTTGTGCTCCATGAAACTGTTTCGTCAGTCGCTGATGTCTGTGCAGATAACTGTTTTACATCGCCGGGATAAATTACAGAAACAGTTTCATCTATGCTTACGGTAGGTCTTGTTACTGTCACTATGCAAGTCGCACTGAGTTTTCCTGTCACTGTTTCAGCATAAATGCATGACTGTCCCGGTCCTACAGCATATACCATTCCGTCATCGTCTACTGTTGCTACATTTAAGTTTGTTGACCCCCATGTAACGTCCTGCTTTGCCACTGACGGATAAACATAAGCAAAGAGTTTCCATGAATCTCCCGGGTCAATAGTAACAGTTGTGTCACTTAAAGAGACCGACTGAGGTCTTGTGTCGTTTACCACTACAGTACAAGTCGCAGTAGCGCCATGAAATGTTCTTGCTGTAATAGTTGCTGTTCCCGGATTTCTTCCGTATACAGTTCCGTTTGATGTTACAGCAGCTATATCCGAATCGCTGCTTTTCCATGAGATAGAAGTATCAGGATCGGGATAAGCCGTAGCATATAAATCGTATGAATCACCTGTATTGACAGTGATATAAGACTCGCTCAGTTCTACTCTTTCACATTCCTTTACAACAAAGTTTATCGTAGATGAAAGTGCAGTATTCGCTTCAAAAACCTTGATAGTTGCCATTCCGGGAGCAACTGCGGTTATAGTTCCGTCCTGCTTTACCTTGATTACTGTTGAATCATCTGATGTCCATACATATTGAGGGTTTTCAATGTTTGAAAACACAGGTATCTTTATAACATCTCCTACCTTGATAGTTGTGCTTCCCTCATAGAGAGTACCTATAAAATGGTTGATTTTATAAACAGAAATCGTGCAGTAGTCTGATTCTCCCGTCTGATTAACTGCGGTTATGACAGCATCTCCTGTATTATGAGCTGTTGCACGGCCTGTACTGTCAACTGTTATAACATTTTCGTCTGATGAACTCCATGTTACTGCTGATGATGATTCGTGCTTAAGCGTAATAGAATCGCCGACTTTAATAGATACATTCTCTATACGAATATCGCAGAATCCTTCAGCTTCCTTTTCGTTTACTGTTACGGTAACCGTCTTCGATATGTTACTGTAAGCTTCCGTAATAATGATCTGTGCTGTTCCTGCTTTATTGGCTGTGATAATTCCGTTTTCTGTCACCGTTACTGTAGTTGTATCGGTAGAATAGTAATTGAGCTTTTTGGAAAATGACGATTCGGGATATACAGCTGCTCCGATCTGTATGCTATCACCCACTTCAACAGAATACGAATCATATTTTGAAATAACACTCTGAGGAACGCTTCCTTCAAATTTAAGATCATATATAAATTCCTTGTATGTAGTACCGTCATAAAAATAGATCTCGTCCGCAACAACATTGTATGTGTCAATAAGTGCGGTTGACGCCGAGAGATCACAGCACTGTCTTATTGTAGCGCCATCAGGATTAAGCTTTTCTACATAGAAAGTGTTCGTGCCTGCATATATTAATTCTGAGCTGACAGTTTCAATAAAAGGAAGCTCGTCCTTTTCGAATCCACAATTTATGCCGTTTTCTCCGCAGAACATCTGATAATATGTACCATATACCGAATATGTACTGTGGGAATTCAGAAAGCTTTCAATATATTCTTTTGTCATATTTCCGTCTTCAGGCCTTTTGATGCATATGGTCTTATAATTTGAGCAAGCATCTGTAACCACAAAAAGATGACCTGTTCTGTTTCTGTAATTCTGCCAATGATTAACTAAAGTATAAACATCTTCCACATAGGCATAATCAGATATCAGAACATCTTCTATCATTTTATATTCTTCATCGGAAAGAATAACAGTATCCTCACCGTCAGAGAAAAGAGAATTGACCCTGTTTATATAATCGTACAGTTCGGCACCGCTTACCGAACTGAAAGCCGAGACCGCAGAAGCCTTTGTCTGAAAAAAAGTTTTTTCGGTATTAACAGCGGATAATATTCCGAATACAGAAAAAACGGTAACAAATGATGTAATTAATTTCCGTAAATATTTACTTTTCATACTTGATACCTTCCATTTTATAGTATATTACCCAAATTATAGCACACATATTTTTTATTGTCAATAATTAATTAAAAAATATCATTCTTAGATGAAAACATCGTTTTTTCGATTAATTTTCCATTAATTTTTCGTGATAATTTCTCCAAAAAATGTCATAAAACAGAATTAAAATCACATCATCTGTCCGTCCGAAATTCTTTTTTTTGCGAAAACCTCCGCACTGAAATCAAGAAGATCAGATAAAAAAATGCAAGTCCTACAGAGATTTTACTCTCTGCACAGACTTGCATTTGTGTATCGTAACTGTATATTACCTGAGTATTACAAGGTAAAATCAAACTAGCTTCAACAGCCGTCAAACGCCGTAAAACCGTTATATTTACGCTTTATTAAGCCTTCATAGCTTCTTCAACAGCAACGGCACAAGCAACAGTAGCACCAACCATAGGGTTGTTACCCATGCCGATAAGACCCATCATTTCAACGTGAGCAGGAACAGAAGAAGAACCTGCAAACTGAGCGTCAGAGTGCATACGACCCATAGTATCAGTCATACCGTAGGAAGCAGGACCTGCAGCCATGTTGTCGGGGTGGAGAGTACGTCCTGTACCGCCGCCGGAAGCAACGGAGAAATACTTCTTGCCCTTTTCAACACATTCCTTCTTGTATGTACCTGCAACAGGGTGCTGGAAACGTGTGGGGTTAGTGGAGTTACCTGTGATAGAAACGTCAACGCCTTCCTTCCACATAATAGCAACGCCTTCTGTTACGTCGTTAGCGCCGTAGCAGTTAACCTTGGAACG
>JAFUOZ010000065.1 GCA_017481565.1 Oscillospiraceae bacterium
AATGTTCTGGAAGTTTACGAAAATACCCTGAGCTGTTTCGGGACGGAGATAGATCTCGTTCTTGCTGTCCTCGGTAACACCCTGGAAGGTCTTGAACATAAGATTGAACTGACGGATAGATGTGAAATTCTTCTTTCCGCAGTTGGGGCACTTTACATCATGGCTGTCGATAAATTCAGCCATCTGTTCGTTTGTCCAGCCTGTAGGATTTACCTCTGTCTGATTTTCGATAAGCTGGTCTGCCCTGTGTCTTGTCTTACACTCCTTACAATCCATGAGAGGATCGGAAAATCCGCCGATGTGACCCGATGCTACCCATGTCTGAGGATTCATAAGTATAGCTGAATCAAGTCCTACGTTATAGGGAGACTCCTGAACGAACTTCTTGAGCCATGCCTTCTTGATATTGTTCTTGAGTTCAACGCCGAGAGGACCGTAATCCCATGTATTTGCAAGTCCGCCGTAAATCTCACTTCCGGGGTATACAAAGCCTCTGCCTTTACAGAGTGCTACAATTTTATCCATTGTCTTTTCAGTCATTTTGATAAACCACCTTTATACAAAATATTATCTAAATAATTATAATGTAAATGTCGGATAATGTCAAGCATATTTTGTAAATATTATTCATTTTCAAGTGCTTCTCTCAGAGCCTTTGCAAGCTGGTCGGGACATGATGTACCTCTTCCGCCGCAGTTGATATCTTCAAGTCTTTCAATAACATCCTCGGCATTCATTCCCACAGCAAGCTTTGCAAGTCCCTGTGTGTTTCCGTTGCAGCCGCCTGTGAATTTAACGCTTTCAACAACGCCGTTGTTAAGCTCCACTGTGATAAGTCTGGAGCATACTCCTCTGGGTGTATAATTATAAACCATTTTAACCTCCGAAATATATACATATATACAGCCGCCGAAAAAACGACGGCTGTATCCATTATGTGATAATTACTGCTTGTTTATTCTTGCTACGCCTGATTTTACAGCTGCCTCCGCAACCGCATCGGCAACTATTTTTGCAACATTCTTGTCAAAGGAATTGGGCAGGATATAGTCTGCTGTAAGCTCCTCAGGCTTTACCGCACCTGCTATTGCATACGCTGCCGCACGCTTCATTTCCTCATTGATATCGCTTGCTCTTACAGCAAGAGCACCCTTGAAGATTCCGGGGAATGCAACCACATTGTTTATCTGATTGGGGAAATCCGAACGTCCCGTACCTACAACATAAGCGCCTGCTTCCTTTGCAGCATCGGGCATTATCTCGGGTCTGGGATTTGCCATAGCAAAGATGATCGGCTTTTCAGCCATGGACTGTATCATCTCAGCTGTTACAAGATCAGGCTTTGATACGCCGATAAATGCGTCTGCGCCCTTCATAGCCTCGGAAAGATCTCCCCTGCGGTGATTTTTATTTGTCACCTTTGCCATATCATAATGAGAAGGATTCTTGAACTCATCTCCGTCACAGATTATTCCTGCAAGATCAACAAGTATGATATCACCTATACCCATGGAAATAAACTGCTTTGCAATAGCACAGCCTGCCGCACCCGCACCGTTTATAACAAGGGTCATATCCTCAAATTTCTTTCCGCATACCTTAGCCGCATTGAGCATAGCCGCCGAAGCAACTACCGCTGTTCCGTGCTGGTCGTCATGGAATACGGGGATATCGCAGACCTCCTTAAGACGCTTTTCTATCTCAAAGCATCTGGGAGCGGAAATATCCTCTAAATTTATTCCGCCGAAGCTGTAGGAAATAAGCTGTACTGTACGTACAAACTCATCAACGTCCTTTGTATCAACGCAGATAGGGAATGCATCAACTCCCGCAAATTCCTTGAAAAGCGCACACTTGCCCTCCATAACGGGCATAGAGGCTCTGGGTCCGATATCTCCCAGACCAAGCACTGCTGTACCGTCTGTGATGACTGCAACAAGATTTGCTCTTCTTGTAAGGTCAAAGGAAAGATCGGGGTTCTTTTCGATCTCCAGACAGGGCTGGGCAACTCCGGGTGTATATGCATGGGAAAGCTGATCTCTGTTTTCAACTGTACATCTTGATACTATCTCGATCTTGCCCTTCCATTCATAGTGCTTTTCAAGTGATGACTGCATAATATCCATTTTATTCAAGTCCTTTGCTATAAAAAATTAATTATTTGACGTGTCGGTCTTATTTTCGGTTTTGTTCGGGTCAGATGACTTTTTCTTGCCCGAAAGCTTGAGTATACGGTCAAGATTAGCCATATCGGTAGTATTTTCGCCGATATGAGTAGGTCTTGCATTGTAAAGACCGTGGAAATCCGAACCGCCCGTTACGATAAGATCGTATTTTTCTGTTATCTTAAGAAGCTCGGCTCTCTGATTTTCATCAGCGGTATAATGATATACCTCAGCACCGTCGATCTTTCCTGCTGCCGCAAGCTCTTCAAGAAGCTCCACGGAATCATAGAACACAGGGTGAGCCATAACAGCCGCTCCCCTTGCGGAATGGATAAGATCAAGCACATAATTTACATCGGGATATTCTCTTTCAACTATACAGCTGCCGTTTTTCAGGTCGAAAAGCTCATCGTTGAGCCTGCCGTAAAAATGAGTGGAATATCCGTAATCTATAAGTGCGTGCATGATATGCTGCTTGAAAATGCTCTTGGAGCCGCCTACGTGCTTTAAAACGCTGTCAGAGGTAATGGGATAAAGCTTCATTACCTTTTCTATCATTTCCTTTGCACAGGCTGTTCTGATCTCACAGGATTTCTTGCAGATACCCTCCAGACGATCGGGCTTCTGGGGGGCATAACAGAGGATATGTACCTTTCTTCCTCTGGTCTTGTCCCATGCGGAAAGCTCAACTCCGGGGATAGTAAGAACGCCGTGTCTTTCTCCGAGAACCTTTGCTCTTGAAATTGACGACATTGTATCGTGATCGGTTATTGATATAAAATCAATTCCCGTTCTTTTTGCCTGAATGATTATATCCTCAATACCGAGGGTACCGTCGGATAAGGTTGTGTGACAGTGCAGATCGCCTTTCATAAGCAAATCCTCCTTAAAATAATCATCATATTTCATACGAAATAATGCATATATATGTATTATAACATAATACGACAGAAAACGCAAGTGCTTTTAGTGGTTTTTTACAGAAATTTATCGGCAAACCATACATTTTCTGCTGTAAATTCACGTCCGTCAAGGTAGGAAAGTATTCCTCCGTCAGTCCTGAAGGTAAATTTAAGCTTGTATGAATAAAGTGCCTGCGTCTTTATTTTATATTCATGATTAACCTTATTTATTCCGTATTTGCCGTCACCAAGCAGCGGACAGCCTATATAAGCCATGTGTGCCCTTATCTGATGAGTGCGTCCCGTAAACAGCTCTATTTCAAGAAGTGACAGTCTGCCGTTGCTTTTAAGCACCTTATAGCCTGTTATAATAGTACGGTTTTCGGGAGTTTTTTTACCGCTTACAATAACCGTATTGCTTTTGCTGTCCTTGAAAAGGTATGCGGTAAGCTTATCCTGCTTTTTCGGCGGAGTGCCTGTACATATACACAGATATTTCTTTTCCAGCTCCCTGTCCCTTATCTTCTGATTGAGTATACGCAGACTTTCCGCATTCTTTGCGGCAATGACTATTCCGCCTGTATTTCTGTCCAGACGGTTGCATAACGAGGGGACAAAGCTATGCTCATTATCGGGGTCATATTCACCCTTATCGTATAAATAGTGCTTGATGCGGTTTATAAGGGTATCGCTTCCGCCGCCCTCGTCCTCATGCACGACAAGACCGTTTTTCTTGTCAATGAGCATAATATTTTCGTCCTCGTAAACAATATCCACTATAGGAGGTGCTGTCATGAATTCGTGACAGCTGTCCCTTTTCATTTCAAAGAATTCATCATTTATATAAAGCTGCAGAATATCGCCCTCATTGAGACGGGTAGATATCTCACACTTTTTTCTGTTCAGCTTGATCCGCTTCGTACGCAGATATTTATACATCAGATTTTTCGGAAGCAGCGGAACTGCCTTTTCAAGAAATTTATCTACTCTCTGTCCGCTGTCGTTACGGTTAATTATAAATTCTTTCATGCTGTGTCCTTTCGATGATTATTAAGGAACCGCTGATTAAATCGATTATCGCCCCACTCAGTCACGTATTTTCGTGCGGCGTAATCGATGCCTGCGGCTTTAATCAGCGTTTCCTTAAGTGCAAATGATATTAACCATTATATCATATTTTTTCTTAAAAAACATCTTTTCTTTTATAATTTTTTGTAGTATAATGTAAACAAACATTTGTTTTTCAGAGAGGCGTGGTAAAATGGATAACAAAGGTAAGGATCTTTCCGAAAAGAAAAATCCTCATGAGGGTCACCGCAAGCGTATGAGACAACGTTTTATAGAAACGGGACTTAACGGATTTTCAGATCATCAGGTGCTTGAAATGCTGCTGTTCTACAGCTGTCCCAGACGCGATACAAATCTTATGGCTCATGCGCTTATCGAAAGATTCGGCGACCTTGCAGGCGTACTGAATGCAGATCTGAACGCTCTTACTCAGGTTCAGGGTATAAGCGAAAGCTCGGCTGTACTTCTGAAGCTTATAACAGAAACGGCAGCAGTATATTTCCGTAACGCTCCTGTGGGTATGGTCTATGACAGCACCGAAAAGCTTATGGATTATTATCGCCCCCTGTTTATCGGAAAGGACAACGAGGAATTCGTTATCACCGCATTCAACAACGATATACGGATAATCGCCACCAAGACCCTGTTTACAGGCTCTCCCTCCTCAGCTGATGTGGGCATGAGAGAGATCGCCAGATTCGTACTGGAAACAAATGCGGCTATGGCAGCCATATCACATAATCACCCAAACACAAGTGCCGCTCCCTCTGATGATGACATTGCGGTAACACGCCGCATAAACGTTATGCTGAAGGAACTTGATGTATATCTTCTGGACCATATCATCATCGGACGCGGAAGCAGCTTTTCAATGCGCAACAACGGCACTATCAGTGTATTTGACTAACGGAAGGAATTAATTTACAATGAGCAGAAACAAGATCATCATCAAAGGCGCAAAGGAACATAATCTGAAAAATGTAAGCTTAGAGCTTCCCAGAGACAGTCTTATCGTAATGACGGGACTTTCAGGCTCGGGAAAATCCTCACTTGCATTCGATACCATATTTGCAGACGGACAGCGCCGCTATATGGAAAGTCTTTCATCATATGCCAGAATGTTTCTCGGACAGATGGAAAAACCCGATGTGGACTCAATAGAGGGTCTCTCCCCCGCAATATCCATAGATCAGAAGACCACTTCAAAAAATCCCCGTTCAACAGTGGGAACGGTCACCGAAATATATGACTATCTCCGTCTGCTTTATGCAAGGATAGGTATTCCCCACTGTCCTGTCTGCGGACGTGAAATAAAGCAACAGACTGTAGATCAGATCGTTGACAAGATAATGGAGCTGCCCGAAAAAACAAAACTGCAGCTTCTTGCTCCCATAGTAAGAGGACGCAAGGGCGAACACGTAAAGGAATTTGAGCAGGCTAAAAAATCCGGATATGTAAGAGTACGCTGCGACGGTATCATCTATGATCTTTCAGAAGAGATAAAGCTTGAAAAGAATAAAAAGCATAACATAGAAATTGTTGTGGACAGACTTGCCGTAAAAAGCGATATCGTCACACGCCTTACCGACAGCATCGAAACTGCCATGTCTGTTTCGGGAGGACTTCTTATCGTTGATGTAATCGACGGTGAGGAGACCCTCTATTCACAGAATTATGCCTGCCCCGAGCATAATATCTCCGTTGAGGAGCTTACTCCAAGAATGTTCTCCTTCAACAATCCCTTCGGAGCCTGCGAAAAATGTACAGGTCTCGGTTCATTCAGCAGAATAGATCCTGACCTTATCATTCCGAACAGGGAGCTTTCCTTAAAGCAGGGTGCTGTCAAGGCTATGGGCTGGAATACCACCGATGACAATTCCTTTGCTGTAATGTATTATAAAGGACTTGCACAGTATTACGGTGTATCCATCGAAACTCCCGTAAAGGATCTTCCCGAGGAATTTATCCATGCGCTTTTATACGGTACGGGAGATACAAAGCTCCGTCTGCACCGTGCTGAAATATACGGTGGCGGAGTATATAATCAGCCCTTTGAGGGTATCATAAACAACCTTGAACGCCGCTTTAAAGAAACAAATTCCGAATACAGCCGTGCCGAGATACAGGATGTTATGAGCGAGGAGCTTTGTCCCGACTGTAAGGGAAAGCGTCTTAAAAAGGAAAGCCTTGCGGTTACTGTAGGCGGTGTAAATATTGCCGACCTTACCGAAAAATCGGTTACAGAATGTCTTGAATTTTTCGATTCCTTAGAGCTTAGCGAGCGTGAACAGTATATCGGAGAAAGAATTATAAAGGAAATAAGATCACGTCTTGGCTTTTTGAAAAGCGTAGGTCTTGAATATCTTACACTTTCACGCTCCGCAGGAACTCTCAGCGGCGGCGAAAGTCAGAGAATACGTCTTGCAACACAGATAGGCTCATCGCTTATGGGAGTTCTTTATATACTTGACGAGCCCTCTATCGGTCTGCATCAGCGTGACAATGACAAGCTTATCGCCACTATGAAGCGTCTCCGTGACTTAGGAAATACACTTATAGTAGTTGGACATGACGAGGACACCATGAGAGCTGCAGATCATATTGTCGATATCGGTCCTCTTGCTGGAATACACGGCGGTGAGATCGTTGCAAGCGGTACTATTGAAGATATCATGAGCTGTGAGCGTTCTCTTACGGGAGCATATCTCAGCGGAAAAAGACGTATCCCCGTACCCGAAAGCCGACGTACAGGAAATGGTCTTTTCCTTACGGTAAAGGGTGCGGAGGAGCATAATCTGAAAAAGCTTGACGTAAAGATCCCTCTGGGTACGTTCACCTGTGTTACAGGCGTTTCAGGCTCAGGAAAATCCTCACTTGTAAACGAGATAATCTACAAGCACCTTGCAGGAAAGCTGAATCGTGCAAAGGTACGTCCCGGCAAATTCGAGGATATGGAGGGACTTGAAAATCTTGACAAGGTAATAAGCATAGATCAGTCTCCTATCGGAAGAACCCCACGTTCAAATCCTGCCACATATACAGGACTTTTCACCGATATCCGCGAGCTTTTCTCCGAGACCAACGACGCAAAAATGAAAGGTTATTCCTCTGGAAGATTTTCCTTCAATGTAAAGGGCGGACGCTGTGAGGCTTGTCAGGGCGACGGTATAATAAAGATCGAAATGCACTTTCTCCCCGATGTATATGTTCCCTGCGAGGTCTGCAAGGGACAGCGCTACAACCGTGAGACCTTAGAGGTACACTACAAGGGAAAATCCATTTACGATGTTCTTGAAATGACCGTTGACGAGGGAGTGGAATTCTTCTCAAGTCACCCCAAGCTTGCAAGAAAGCTTAAGACCCTGCAGGACGTAGGACTTGGATATATCAAAATAGGTCAGCCCGCAACAACGCTTTCGGGCGGTGAAGCTCAGCGTGTAAAGCTTGCAACCGAGCTTTCAAAGCGTGCAACGGGAAGGACCGTATATATCCTTGATGAGCCTACAACAGGTCTTCATACTGCCGATGTACACAAGCTTATCGATGTTTTACAGAAGCTTGTTGACACGGGAAACAGCATTATCGTTATCGAACATAATCTTGATGTGATAAAGACCGCCGACTATATAATTGATTTGGGACCCGAGGGCGGCTCCAGAGGCGGCGAGCTTGTTATTTGCGGAACTCCCGAAGAGGTCGCTGCCTGCGAAGGCTCATACACGGGATATTATTTAAAGGAAGCACTTAAGAGAAACACTGAAAATTCTGATTAAGGGTGATCTTATGGAAATAGGCTCTGTAGGCTATAATTATTCCCACGATTCCGAATTTATCATGGACAGACCCAACGGCATAGGCTGCTGGCTGTTTCTTATCGTCAAGACACCTGCACTTTTTGTTATTGACGGACAGGAGCATATCGTAAAGGACTCCTCCTTTGTGATATTCACTCCCGAAACTCCCGGCAGCCATCGTGCCCTTAACGATACCTATACAGATGACCGGATGTATTTTTCCGCCATGAAGATGATATCAACTTTTTCAATGAACATGAAATTCCGCTGAACAAGGAAGCATGATATATAAGAAAAAATATTTGCCCAGATTGTTTCAAAGCTTAAGGATAAAAAGCTTATTCTAAAAAATGATACGCAGGCTGTTGATGATATTATTCACGGTGAAGAAGATGAACTTTACGGCGACAGCGGATACCTTAATGTTGAAGAACATATAAGTGAAACAAAACAAAAGCAGGATCGGGAATACCACATAAACAGACGCAGAGGTGCTAAGAAGAAACTTGAACCCAATGATGCACTTATATTTGAAATCGAAGAATTTGCAAAATCAACCGTTCGATCTAAGGTCGAACATG
>JAFUOZ010000066.1 GCA_017481565.1 Oscillospiraceae bacterium
AAAATGAAAGTGCAAAGTACTGGCTGGGAGTATTGAATGAGCTGAAAAATCGTGGGGTTGAGGATATCCCGGTCATCTGTGCAGACGGACTGTCAGGAATAAAGGAAGCAGTAGCAGCTGCATATCCTAAGACAGAATTACAGCGCTGTATAGTTCATCAGATAAGAAATACACTGAAATATGTTGGAGAAAAGAACAAGAAGGAATTCGCCAATGATTTAAAAACCATATATCAGGCTCCGTCGGAAGAAGCTGCCCGTGAACAGCTTGCCAGAGTAACGGAAAAATGGGAAAAGAATTATCCAAATGCCATGAACAGCCGGAATACGAACTGGGATGTTATTTCTCCGATATTCAAATTTTCTGCACAGGTGAGAAAGGTAATCTACACCACCAATGCCATAGAAAGTCTTAACAGCGGCTATCGTCGTCTGAATAAACAGAGAAGCGTATTTCCGGGCGATGCAGCTCTTATGAAGGCACTGTATCTGGCAACGCAGAAGATATCCAAAAAATGGACTGTACCGCTTCGTGATTGGGGTAAAGTCCTGGGAGAGCTTGAGATAATGTATCCTGACAGGCTCAGTTGACGCCGCCGCAAATTACAGTAATTGTTTTATACTGTAAAAAATAATAGCAGCTGAACAAGCTGCTATCACCGGATTTGATTTTTCCACAGTTTTTGGAATTTACAGAGTTTCCTTCACAGAACCAGCCGTTCGTCATTGATCGCAAGAATTTTCTGTTTTCAGATACTGAAAAGGGCGCAGAAGCGAGTGCTGCTATCATGACAATAATTGAAACTGCCAAGAGATACGGTCTTGATGTTTATGGTTATCTGCTGTATCTTCTGACTGCACTTTCTGCTCAGGGCAAAGCTCCTTCAGAAGAGTCTCTTATTCCGCTGCTCCCGTGGAGTGATTCTCTGCCTGATTACTGCAAAGCTGCTTACTCTGAAATACTTTGATAAAGTATTTTGCTGTAACTTGGAGTTATTCATAGTATTTCATAGTTGTTTGGAGCCGGATATTTATTTCCGGCTCCATTTTAGTTTTGGGGGATTGATTGGCGGATACGTCATTTATTGATTTTGTAATGATATTGTTTTCTTGACATATGCCAATGCACCTGTTATAATTGTACCAACTAAAAGTTTATATAAAACATACTTCCGATTAGTTGAAATGTATAAATTTATTGATATAATAAAAGCATGGAGGTAAAACTTATGAACCAATTCGGAGATTTTCTGAAGAAATCCAGAATAAATGCAGGTCTTACACAAGAACAGTTTGCCGAAAAAATGTCTGTATCTCTGACATCTGTTCAGAAGTGGGAAAACGGCACTTCTCAAATGAGAAATGATAAATTAGGTGATTTAGCTTACTATTTAAACATTCCTACTGACATTATTATCAAGGAAATGACACATAGCATAAACAAAAACAGAAGTAATAATTTTCCGTCCTTTTTGTTTGATGAACAAGTCAATACGATAATTTCCACCCTTCATCTTAATTTAAAGCAACAGGAATTATTTGGACTTCTATGTATTTATCAGGAAGACTTTTTGCACGATAATTATTATGACACGATGATCGATCTGAGACAAATCCCGTATCAATTTATATGCGATGTGGGAAGCATTCATCTTATGAACATTGCAGACGGATTAAAGCATGTTCTGAAATATGTTAAAAAAGACTTTCTATTAAAGGTTATCAGACTTGATCCTGAAAGTGAATTCGACATTTTAAGAATGCCCAAACCGCTTATCTGTGAATATATAGACAGTGTTTATCGTATACCTGATGACTTTGATGATGCCGATCCGGAAGAAATATTATCGTTCCGGATCAATATGAATAAGGCTAAAGAAATATTGCCAAAGATTTCACAAAACGGTTATTTTTATTTGACAGATAGACTTCCGAAGGATCCTCGTATAAAAGATATGATTTTGATAAAGGATCTACCGAATGAATTTTTCAACTCATATTGCGGTATCAGACCTGAAGATGTATCTCAGCTGATATGCGGATTAGAGATGGTAACATCGCTTGAAATCGACGACACCCAAAGAGTGTTGTGGAAAATAAACCAAAAAGGAAGAGAACTATGTAAATGGTTTTCGGAAAGGTAGTAATATAATGAAAAATAACACTGAATGGTACAAATATATTAATGATGAACTTCTTGATATGTATAATAGATACAATACAAGCGGAGAATCCATAGCTGTGCACATTGTCAGAGATATTGTAAAAAATATCAAAACCCAAAATAAATGGATAGATATTGTTTCTATGAATACAAAATGTTTAGATTATTACGATTTTGACTTTAACTGGATAATAGTTGAATTATTTCCAAGAATAACACGACCTCAATACAAAAAATATGTTGAAATTCTTCCGTCAGACGATTATTTTACAAAAAGAAACAAAGAAGCAACAAATCAAAGAATTCGTGAAGAAAATCGATATATTACATGGCTAGCTTCTCACAAAGACATATCGACACACAGATCAAAGGATCATCACGGTGAAAAATTCATTGTTCTTTGTCGGCTAAACCCAAAAAGAAAAAGCGCATCTAAAGTTGAAGATGATTATATAATTTCAGCAATCAACAAAATATCTCAAAGGCAGATCAACTATATTATCGAACACAAAGATGATCTATCCGAAAAAATTCGTCTTAACGGAAAAGCAACACTTGATATTTTGAAGGTTCCATTAAAAAGAACATAAATGTCTTGCTTATGTAAACGCTGATTAATGCTGTAGGCATCGTTTCAGACCCATGAAAATGCTTGACTGAATAGGTCTTGAAACAATTATTGTTTAATAACAAATAAAAAGCTGTCCGTACTTTTGGACAGCTTATATGATATAATATATGCATAACAAAAGGCATAAAATCACCGATAAGAAGTAATGCAGGATAAATGTATGAACGTGATAACAAGAAAAGAATTATTTTCATCAGATTATGAATGGTTCAGAGAATATATTAATAGCCGTGTACCGATATATGATAAAGATAGCGGACGCACGGTTTTTACTTATTTGAGAGATGGCTATTTTTGCGGATATTGTCAGCTGGAGCTTACCATACAGCTGAGAGTAAGCGACAACGAGCATAAAGCCTTGATTTATTACAGATCATATGATACTAAGGGAGAAACATTGTCTCTGGAGTATGATTATCAGGAAGCCGTTGAAATAGAGAAAATAATTATGCAAAATTATTCCCAAATTATTTTGCATAAAATTTCAAAGAGACATGATCACGAAAGAACTTGTTTCATTGACGGTTATGATAGCTTTATTATGTTTAATTCGGGAGATACGATAAGCTGGAAGTTTTCAATACCTGATGAATGGAAAACGATCAGCGATTGTGTAAAGAGGATATTTAACTACATAAATAGTAAATATCCAATCTGCCATGAAGAAAAATTTTATACTGATTATGAAACGAGGCTTTATTCCTGCGCAAGCAGTTCGGGAAAGCTATTTATAAAGAATTCAGGTAAAATTCATTTGATCCGTCATTGGTGTAAGTGCTATGATGAGGATAAACATAAGCCTGTAATAAAGCTATATTATAATAACAAAATGCTTGTGATATACTTATCGCTTGATCAACGTGATAAGCTGGAAAAAGATTTAAACAATAAGCGTTTTATCAACCTTTCGGATTATAAAATTGAATCTGCAGCTGTTTGTCAGACTGATAATAATTAGCTTTTGATCTGCCCTGATGTCAATTTCCTGTAAAAAATCAGACCGTGATTCCATAAGAATTACGGTCTGCTTTTTATTTAATTGCGAATTGCGCATTACGCATTGCGAATTGATAATTATTCCTCGGGAGGTGTATTTTCAGCTTCTCCGAGAACTACAGTTACATCCTCATTGCCGTTGTGTCTTGCAAGAGTGAGTACGATAGATTCACCTATCTCCTTTTTGTCCTTGATCTTTGTAAGGTCGTCCATGGACTTTATTTCCTCACCGTCTGCAGCTACGATAACGTCACCTTCGGAAATACCTGCCGCCTCTGCGCCTGAGCCTTCCGCAACGGAAACTACCATAACTCCGCTGTCAACGGGAAGACCGTAATAGCGTGTTACCGCAGGAGTAATGTCTGTACCTGTGATACCGATCTGAGGTGTATGATTAGATACATAGCCCTGATTCATAAGGTCGTTGATAAGGGGCATTGCATCGGTTATGGGAATAGCAAAGCCAAGACCCTCAACAGATGAGCTTGCAAGCTTTGAGGATGTGATACCCACTACCTGACCTGAACCGTTTATCAGCGGACCGCCCGAATTTCCGGGATTTATGGCAGCATCTGTCTGGATAAGTGTCATTGAAGCACTGCCGCCTGATGTAAGCTCTACGGAAAGCTCGCGGTTAAGACCTGAGATAATGCCCTCGGAAACGGAAAGTCCCAGTCCCATAGGATATCCTATTGCTACGGCACGGCTGCCCATAGGAAGATTATCCGAGTTGCCGAATTCTGCTGCACTGAGTCCCTCTGCGTCAATTTTCAGTACCGCAAGGTCTGAATCTGCATCTGTACCGATTATCTCGGCTGTATATTCGGTCTCATTGTCGGAAAGAATAATAGTTACTTCCTTTGCCTTTTCGGTAACTGTCTGATAAGAACCGCCGCCGAAATAATCATCAAAGCCAAAGCCGCCGAAGCCACCGAAACCGCCGAAAAAGTCATAGGGATCATATGGATTTGAATATCCGCCGTTTCCGTTGCTATCGGGAACATATTCGGTCTTGTCGGTCTGTACAACGTGAGCATTTGTGATGATATATCCGTCACTGCTCATGATAATACCCGTGCCTGTAGAGTTTCCGCTGTCAAAGGCTGCGTGTATACTTACCACCGAGGGTGATACCTTTGTTACTATTTCCTCTGTTGTAAGCTCTCTGCCGTTTGCGGAGCTGCCCAGAAGTGCACTTACAGGTGTTTTTGTATCCTCTGCCGCAGTTGTTTCAGCATGAATCGTATCAGAGGGAAGTGCAGGAGTATTTTCTGTTTTTGCCGTATCCACAACAGCAGCTTCTTCGGTAAAATATCTGTTATGGAGATATGCACCGCCGAATCCCGACGCACCGCCTGCAATAACTACCGCAAGGATAAGCGCAACGGTTTTCTTTATACCCGAATTTTTCTTTTCTTCATTTTCGGTTACATCTACATAATTATAATTGTTTTCGTACATATTTGTTTTTCCTTTCAGAATATATTTTTATTTATTTCCGTTTCGTCCTGATTTATAAGCCTCTCGTCTACAGTTATTATATTACATGGTGAGTGTGTAAAATTTGTGAAATGCTATTGAAAAGGATATAAAAATAATCTGTTTATCTTATCATGAAATGAAAAAAACTTAAGCTTATTGATTGTTGAAATAATAACCAGAGTATTAAGGCACCACTGCACAAACCGCACTTGAACGTTTTTCACAGAAGCTTCATGCGGTATTGCCTTAATATAATCAACTTTGTTAATTGTATGTTCTTTTATTGCATTATAAAATGTAAATTTTATCGAATAATGAAATGTTTTTCTCTAAAGTTTGTATAGTATGTATATCTGTAAATAGTTGACTTTTTGGGTAATTTATAGTATAATCTTTAATGTAGCATTGTGATGTTTGTTTATAATGCGAAAAACAGTACACAGTCAAGGAGATGTATTAAACATGAGCTTTAAACTTAAGGATATGAAATTCAAAAAGAAAATGATAACAACCTTTGCTTCTGTGTTGGGTCTGCAGTGTATTCTTGTGGTGCTTTCCACTTCAGGAAATAATATATTGACAGATAATGTAAATGATTTTTATCAGGGACCATATACCGATGTTCTTACAGCTGCCGAGATCGAGCTTAACGCAAATGAAGCAGCTAAAAATATGCTTAATTCAGTATATTCTTCAAACGGTGCAGCACTTCTTTCTCAGGCTGAGGCTGATATTGCTGTTATCGAAGAAAAGGCAACCGTTCTTAAGGAGAGCTATACGGGAGATGCATCGGATATTGATGCCATTCTTGCGGAGCTTCCCAATTTAAAGGCAGATGTAAAGGAATTTTCCTCTGCTGCCGATGCTGCCGCAGCTTCACAGATATATTCCGAAAAGGTAGCCCCCTCTATAAATAATATTCTTACAGCTATTCAGAATATTACCGCTTATGAAAATGAAAATGCCGATCAGATATATGCACGTGCGCTGGCAGGCTCAGCAAGGGGCAAAACACTTGTTACTATCGTGGGAAGTATGTCAATTATCACAGGTATCACCCTTGCGATCCTTATGACGCGTATGATGACAGAGGGCTTTGCTCAGGTAAAGAAAGCAGCTGCTGATATGGCAGAGGGTAATTTCGATGTTAAGCTTGATTATACTTCTTTAGACGAGCTTGGTGAAACTGCTGACGCTATGAGACATCTCTGTGAGCGTACAAATCATGTTATCAGCGATGTTGACAGTATGCTTGACAGGATCTCCGAAGGTGATCTCAGTGTAAAAACCGAGCATGAAAAGGATTATGTGGGCAGCTATCACAATATCCTTGAATCCATAAACAATCTGACCGAGCATTTCGGCTCTGCTATGTACCGTATCGAGACAGCCTCCGATCAGGTAGCCTCGGGCGCAAATCAGATCTCAGGCGGAGCTCAGGCTCTTTCTCAGGGAACTACCGAGCAGGCTTCCTCTATCGAGCAGCTTTCAGCGGCTATCAGCTCTATTTCAAATATGATCGCAGCAAGTGCAAAGGACGCATCGGGCGCAAGCGATATGACAAATCAGGCAGGCGTTCTTATGGCGGAAGCAAACGAGAAGATGAACGCTCTCGTAAAGGCTATGGAGGAGATAAGCAATTCCTCCGACGAAACAAAGAAGATCATCGCAACTATCGAGGATATCGCATTCCAGACAAATATACTTGCTCTTAATGCGGCTGTTGAGGCTGCACGCGCAGGCGAAGCAGGAAAGGGCTTTGCTGTTGTTGCCGATGAGGTAAGAAATCTTGCAGGAAAGAGTGCGGAAGCCGCAAACAATACAACTGCTCTTATCGAGGGTACTGTTGAAGCTATCAACAGAGGAAATGCCATTGTTGGCGAGGTTGCCGCAAAGCTTGGTGAGGTTTCCGAGTCTGCAGGCAAGGTTGCTGATATAAACGTGAAGATCGCTCAGTCCGCAGGCGAGGCGGCAGACGCTATTGCACAGGTAACTGTAGGTGTGGATCAGGTATCCGCAGTTGTTCAGAACAACTCCGCTACTGCTGAGGAATCCGCTGCAGCTTCCGAAGAGCTTTCGGGTCAGGCTGATATGCTCAAGGAAATGCTTGACAGATTCAAGCTTTCGTAACAGAATATAATACATAATAGAAAAGCTCCCTTGTGTGAACAGGGGAGCTTTTTTATACGCAGAAAAGCCGTGAGCATATACCCACGGCTTAAGGCTTATATTATATAGGATCAGTCTCTTACAACTCTGTTTCTGCCCGATTCCTTGGCAATATAGAGACGCTCATCAGCTGCCTTGATAGTGTCACTGATAGTGGTATTTCTGTCAAGAGAATTGATACCGAAGCTCATTGTAGCTCTAATGGTAGTGCCTTCGAATTCACACTTTGATTCTTCAATGATCTTTCTTATACGTTCGGCAAATTCATAGCAGCCGTTAAGATCGGTACGGGGAAGAATAATAATAAATTCCTCGCCTCCCCAGCGGAAAACTCCGTCGTCAACACGGGTATTTGCTCTGAATGTATCGGCTACATGACGAAGCATAGCGTCGCCTGCGTTATGACCGTATGTATCGTTTACCTTCTTGAAATGGTCGATATCACAGATGATAAGTGAACAGTCAATACCGCCTGCAACCAGAGGCTTGATGGCTTTTTCGTAATGCTCAAAGAAGCCTCTTCTGTTGCGGAGACCTGTAAGCTGATCCTCCAATGCTTCATTGTAAAGCAGATGAGATTCAAGGGTCTTTGCAAGGAAAGCTGCGGCAAGACAGAGTCTCTTCACATCTGTCTGAGCAAATTCCTCGCCGTAAAGCTTATTTATTGCCTGATATGCACCGATAACATCACCCTTCTGATTTGTTACGGGCACAACAAGGATAGATTTGGTAACATAGCCTGTCTTTTTATCGACGCTGCTGTTGAAACGGGGATCGTTATAGGGATCGTTGATGAAAAGTACTTCATTATTCATTATTGAAGCACCTACAAGACCTGTATTTTCGGGGATTATTATCTTATCAACTCCTGTTGCCGCAAGGGTCCAGAGCTGATGATTTCTCTTATCCCAGTACCAGAAGCTGCATCGGTCGGAGCCTACAAGGGTTTTACCCAATGTATTAAGGCTTGAAAGAGTCCTTGAGAATTCCTTCTGCTCAAAAAGCTCCTGCATACAATCGAAAATCTGTTCAAGAAGCTCATCAGAGGTGGGCTTTCTTGCTGAAGTATTAACACTCATGATCAAATTCTCCATTCCCGATATACCTTCAATACGCTGCAAGATATATCGTTATATTATCTTCCATATAATATATTAGCATTTTATTATGTCTTTGTCAACGGTTTTTGCAAAAAAACTTATAACTTATAATTAAACCGAGGCTTTGTGGGATCTCCGCAAAGCCTCGGCTTTATTTTTATAATTGCAAATTAATTTACTGTTTACTGATCCTCTTCGCTTACAAGTGCCGCAGTGATGGAGTTGATCTCGTCGATAACAACGGAAACCTCGGTAACGCTGTCATTGATAAGACGTGAGTTACGGTTCAGATCCTCTACCGCTTCATCTGTCTGAATAAAGCTGTTCTGAGTTTCGGTAACCTTTTCCATGATAAGATTAGAAGCGTTCTTGATACCTTCGATATTCATAAGGATATGCTCGGTATGATTTTCAGCTTCCTTAAGAGTTTCGGCAGATTTAGCCGCAAGACCTCTTACCTCGTCGGCGACGACTGCAAAGCCCTTGCCCAGCTGACCTGCTCTCGATGCCTCGATAGACGCATTTATAGCGAGAATATTGGTCTGATCGGAGATATTCTTGATCTTGGTAAGTATTTTTCTGTATTCGTCGATATCAATATTGATCTCGGAAACAGATTTCTTGATTCCCGTAGCTCTTGTGCGGATATCGGTAACATCCTTTGTAAGAACGTTCATATCCTTCTTGATGATATCGTTCTTTACGGAGTTTTCCTCTGTATGCTTTGTGATCGGCAGAACCTTACCTGCAAGAAGTCTCAGTGCAGAGTTGATCTCTGTAACAGCTCTCTGGAGGTTTGTATGCTCCATTTCAAGCTGCTCCTTCATCTTGATCATCTGCTTTCTCTCGAACATGATGCAGTTTTCGGGAGTGTTGTTTCCTGCAAAGATAGTCATAGCCATATGCTTACAGCTCTTGAAGCCGCACGCATGACAGTCAACGGAACGTTCAGCCTTGGAGTATTTGCCCATAGATCTGAATACTTCATCAAGCTCGGAATCGGTAGGCATTCTTGAAGTACATCTGTTCTGATATTTTCTCAAGAAATCCTCATATCTGAGATCCTTGAAGATAGCACGGTGGAAACGTTCATTTCCCTTACGGGTATTTGCCCATGTCTTTGCGTGTACCATGATATCGTATGCGTCAAAGCTTTCAAAATCCGCTCTTGCGCCTGCGCCCGAGTTACAGCCGAATTCACAGGAAAGAACGTCATATACAACGGGCAGCTTTGACTTGTCCGTTCTCAGATAGTTGTTAAGGTCGTCATAAACCTTATGAGCGCCCTCTGATGTGGAAACGGTAAGATATGGGTCATACACATGGAGACAGTCCTTAAGACCGCCGGGGATAGGATAGAATGCACCGTCAAAGCCTCTTACGCCCGAGAATTCAAAGGGGCTGCGTCCCTGAGGAAGCTCTATATTATTCTTCTTGAAGAACTGAGTAATGGTCTTGAAGGTAACATTATAGCTGATGATGTTGGTATTTCTGAACTCATCGCCCTTTGCGAGACAGGGGGTGATACCGATAAGGGTATCTGTATTTCTCAGATACTTACGTACATATACAGCAGTACAGAGAAGGGGCGACTGAACAGGTGAAAGATGAGGAATAAGCTCAGGCTTGTGTTTTTCCGCATAGTTTACGATAGCGGCACAGGGCTGGGAGATTATCTTTGCACCGGGATTGCGCTTAACGTGTTCAACGTGCATATATGTACATATATCCGCACCGAAGGAAGCGTCGTAAATTTCATTTACGCCCTGATCCTTGAACCACTGGAGAACATGTCTCCAGACACCGTCCATAGCAGATTTGATCGCAGGAGCAACAATAAAGGATACCTTTTCCTTTTTGATCAGCTGCATCATTGTTTCAAAATCGTCCTCATAGTATCTTGCACCGTGGAGACAGCTCTTTACGCACTCACCGCACTGAATACACTGAGCATGGTTTACACGCACAACTCTTCCGTCGGAATGGTTGGCATTTGGTATGGGGCAGCATCTTATGCAGGCGTTACAGCCAATGCATTTATCTTCCTGAACATGTATCATATAATTATTTCCTTTCTTATGTTTGTTATTATATGGTCATGTATTTCGTTTTGTCTTATACATATCATAATTATAATACATTTCTTACGATTAGTCAATAACATCAAAAACTTTTTATCAAAAATATCAGATTTTGTACATTTTCAGCATATTTGCTATGAAAATGTTGGCTATTATTACAATTCGCAATGCGCAATGCGCAATTCGCAATTCGCAATTTGCAATTCGCAATGCGCAATTCACAATTCGCACTCCGCAATTTGCAATTCATAATTCGCAATGCGCAATTCGCAATTTAAAAGAAAAATGCGCAGAATGTTACTGTCTGCGCATTTTTTTATTTTAAATTTCAGTCTGTAAATTAACGATTACTTTATAATAATTGCGAATTGCGCATTGCGAATTGCGCATTATAAATTATCTCTTCCGTCTCTCCATAAGCGCCTTATTCAATTTATCTGCGTCCTTTTTCTCCCTGATATAGCTTATGGCAAAAACTGCTGCATATACTATCGCAACGTAAATGCACATAAAGAATATTCCGATTGGCGACGGATTTATCCAGCCGAAAGCAGAACCTAAAGTTATCATGATAACACAGAGTATGGAATAATGTATCAGTGCATATACAATGAATTTCTTCAGCGTCTTGAATTCGGTATTGTAGATAAGCGCTGTGGGAAGTGCAGTTGCCGCCGCCGCACCCAATACCTGCATGGGAAGATACGCTGTGACCGTTTCATAATTATTGATACTGATGACCGCCACAAGAGCAAGCACGGCTGTTGTTATGTTGGTGAAAAAGCCTAAAAAGCATTTTATGAATTTCATATGCACTACCCTCCTTAAACGCCCAGTTTTTTCTTGAGATCGGGAACATACTGCCGTGAGATTATGACCTTTTCTCCGTTGTCAAGGGCTGCTTCAAGCCGTCCGCCCATCATGGGAGCAAGACGGGCTATTTTTGATACATTTACTATCATAGCTTTTGATATCCTTAAAAGGTCGGAACGTTCATAGGTCTTTTCAAGCTCGTAAAGCTTCTGCTTCACCTCATATACATTCTTTTCACAGCATACACAGACACGGTTATCCACCGATTCAAAATAGTATATCTCCGAGGGGGCAAGCTTTACTATATCGCTGCCGCTGTAGGCTGTGAGCCTGCTGCGTCCTGCCTTAAGGGCATAGATAAGCTCCATAAGCTCAGGGTCAAGAGTATCGCTGCGTATTATGATCTCTTCCTCTGCGCCCTCTGCAAGAGGTTCTATCGTTATTTTCATATATACCCCTTTTTTATTTTTATTATCTGTCTGTTCCCGACTTTTTTGCAGAAACGATTATCCCTGCAATAAGAAAGACGATACCGAAACAGATGAGTATTCCTATGCAGGCTGTATCGGTCATCTGCATATCCATAAATTCAAGCTCAACGCCCATTGCTTCAAGATATTCGGTCTTGTATTCCTTGGGGATATCCGCAAATATCTCGGTTATGATATTTTCCGTCATAATGCTTCTGAACATTTTTGCGCCGTATATAACGGGAGAGCATTTCAAGGCTGTTTGTATACCCTCCGAAAGAGTTCCTATAGGAAGATATATACCTCCCAAAAAGCCCACCAGAGTACCCACTACCGTACCGATACCGCTCCATGCGCTCTGTGTCTTTACAAGCACCGCTCCAAGATACATAAGCGATGAATAGGTAAAGGAATTCACCGCTATCATTCCGATAAGCTTAAGATGTGCCGCTGCGGAAAAAGCCTCTCCGCCTTGTATTATACAATAAATTTCTGAAATAACAAGTGTTAAAATGCAGATAACAAGTGAACATATCCATGCAGATGTTACATAAGCTGCTGAGACCGTTGCTCTGCTTACGGGAGCAGTATATATAGAGCCTGATTTTCCCGTTTCCCTGTCCTTTATCATTGATGATGAAAATACCGCAAGAGTGACTGTTACCGCATTTATCGACACGATACCCGCACAGGTCCATAAAGTAACGAACATAAGCGCATTCGCTTCATCCGCTTCGGCATTTCTTCCGGGAAGCTCCGAAAGAAAGTCCTTAAGACTGTCAACATTCATATCTCCCAGAAAGAAGAGCATAAGTCCGAGTACGATAAGCATCGAAAGCAGTGAAAAGAAAACCGCTCCTCTGTCCCGAAGATAAATCCTCATATTTCTTTTTACAAGTGCTGTATACTGTTCCATTTTCATTCTCCTTTACTGATTGCAGGCATTCAGGAATACATCGTCCATGCTGCCCTGAATCACCTCAAAGCCCTCTATAAGCTCCTTTACCGAATATACGGGAGCTATTGCGCCGGCTGTACCCTTTATATTAAAGCTGAGTCCGTATTCCTCCTTAACAGCTGTTATGCGCTGTGAGGACAGGATATCGGATACTTTTGCCGCATTATTATCTGTACAGTATAATTTCACCGAGTCGGAGGCGTATTTTTCCTTAAGCTCAAAGGGAGTGCCTTCCGCACGGATAGTACCCTTTTCAAGTATAATGATACGATTTGCTGCGGCTGCCTCTTCCATATAATGAGTTGTAAGGAAAACTGTCATACCCGTATTCTTACGGAGCTGTTCAACTGTTTCCCATACGTCCTTTCTTGTGGCAGGGTCAAGACCTGTTGTAGGTTCGTCAAGGAACAAAAGCTCGGGAGTATGCATAAGAGCGGCGGATATTTCACAGCGGCGCTTCTGTCCGCCCGAAAGCTTGCCGAATGGCTTTTTCAGTATATCATCAAGGGTCAGTATACCGCAAAGCTCGTCAAGTCTCTTTTTAGCCTCGGCTTTTGTCTTTCCGTGGATAATTCCACGGCAAAGAAGATTTTCCTGTACCGTAAGTATCTCGTCAAGACAGTTCTGCTGATATACTATACCTATTTTTCTGCGGATATCATTATCACCCTTGCCCAGACTGTGACCGCATATTTCCGCTTTTCCACCGTCAGGCTTTAAAAGTGTTGAGAGCATATTTATAGTAGTGGATTTGCCTGCGCCGTTTACGCCTAAAAATCCAAGCAGCTCGCCTTTTTCCACCTTAAAGGATATATTGTTCACAGCAGTGAAATCACCGTATTTTTTTGTAAGACCGTCAACCTTAAGAATTGTCATTTTCATCACTTTCCTTTCTGTAATTACAGTATATATTACAGAAAGAAAAATTACAATGCTTTTTCGGTGACCTGCATTTTTCGGGCGGTAAAATGCAAAAAATCAGGGTAAACCTGCTGTAAGTCTTTTTGTTACTGAAATGTTACCGAAATAATGCTTATTGTTTCTTGACGAAACTGTTAAGGTGTGATAAACTTAAACTAGGGAAAGTTTCATATATATGAAACTTTATAGAAAAAAAAGATATATAAATAAGGAGGAACAATCATCTATGAAGACAAATCTATTGCGCCGTTTTTTATGTACGGTGCTGACAGTGGCAATGCTTCTGACACTTTGTCCCTTCGGACTGAGCGTATCAGCCGCAAGCATGAAGCTTAATTATTCGTCCATAAGTCTTACAAAGGGTTATAGTGTAACACTTAAGGCGACGGGCGCAAGCGGTACTGTACAATGGTCCAGCTCCGATAAGAGTGTTGCTGCCGTAAGCTCAAAGGGAAAGGTTTATGCCAAGAAGAAGGGCACAGCCTATATCTATGCAAAGGCAGGCGGCGTTACCGCAAAATGTAAGGTAAATATTGTAAACGGAAAGCTTACGGTTTCCCAGTCTACCGTTAATCTTACAGAGGGCGAGGTAGAAAATCTGACGATTACCGCTAAGGGTTCACATTCGCTTAAGCTGGCTCATGAGGACAAGACCATTGCCAAGGGTACATGGGTAAAGCCATGGGACGGCGATGATATCACTCTCAGAATAACAGCAGTAGGCGAGGGTACTGCAAGAATAAAGGTCTCCATGTCAAAATACACCGAGATCTATAAGTACATAACAGTAAATGTTGACTCTGCCGAGGAAGAAGAGGAGTTCGAGGAAGAAAGCACAAGCACAGCAAAGACAAAGACAATTCTTCTTGAAAAGACAAGCCTTTCAGTAAATAAGGATTCAACAGGCACATTCCAGTTATATTCCGATAATCCCGACGCTGTTCAGGTAACATCAAGCGATACAACAGTTGCAACAGTTTCAGAGCCCAAGTGGAACGGAAGATATGCAACAGTTACAGTAAAGGGTCTTAAGTCAGGAAAGGCGACCATCAACGTTACAGCAAAGGATAATTCCGCAGTCAAGGCGGCTGTTTCCGTATCCGTCACATCAAACGGCTATTATGAGATATCAACACTTGCACTTGCAAAGAGGCTTTCCACCGATACAGTTATCGAGTGGACAGACGGAGCGATAAAGAAGTATATGCTGGTTCCCACAGGCTATGATATGGCATATGTAAATTCCCTTATCGCCAAGGACGCAGGCAAGTATTCCTACTATGCGGTATATGACGCACTTCCCACAAAGCTTGCGGAAGATGATTATACCACATCCTTCAAGGTGAAGATCAACGGAAAGTCCGTTACAAGATACGTTCTTCTTCCCAAGAATTATGACAAGGCAGAGTATAACACACTGTTTGCGTCATATTCAGGCAAGTTCAGCTATTGGACTATTTATAATACCACACCCATTAAGCAGACATCTACCGATGTGGTTCAGTCATGGCAGGCAGTAGTGAACGGAAAGGCAGTTACAAGATATGTTCTGCTTCCTCAGGGCTACAGCGCAAGCCAGCTTGAATCACTTAAGGAAAGCGATACAGCAAATGCAGGTTCAGACGGTCTTTATTATGTAGTAACATATACAGCGCCTTCAAAGCTCAAGCCTACCGATCTGGTATATTCATTCAATTATATTGATACTGTAACAGGTACATCAAAGACAGCATATATCCTTCTCCCCGCAGATTACGATCAGGCTAAGAGAGATACAGCTGCTGTAAAGCTTACAGGAAATTATAATTACTGGGTTATCTATACCGAAGCTCCCGAAAAGATCGCATCAAGCGATACTGTAAAGGACTGGTCAAAGGTAATTGACGGTAAGGCAACAAAGAGATATATCCTCGTTCCCGACGGCTATAACGAGAATATACTCAAGAGCATTATGAGTGAGGATGTAAACAACAGCTCAGTATACTATATTATCAGCACAACATATCCCGATAAGGCGTCATCATCCGATATAGTATACAGCTGGAAGAACCCCAAGACAGGTATATATAAGTACATGCTTCTCCCTTCGGATTATAACCGTATCAAGAGAAATGATATAGTTGCTTCCGATTCAGGCGAATACAGATACTATAATGTATATTCTGTAACTCCTGTAAAGAGCACTGACACAGACAAGATACTTTCATTCTCCGATGCGACCTACGGTACTATCTATATGCTGGTTCCCGAGAATTACAGCAATGACGATGTAACAAAGGGTATGAACGGAACATACTACGCAGAGGACAGAGCATAATAAATTACGCTGAATAACATACTGCCGCACCTTTTTAAAGGGTGCGGCAGTTTTTTGCGTTTATCTGCTTGCAATAATACATTATATATGCTATAATTAAATAAGTGTATTTTCATTTGAGGATATGCATTATATTTCAGAAAAAGGAAGGATATAAATGTCATTAAGAGTAGGAATGGTATCGCTGGGCTGTTCAAAAAATCAGATAGATGCCGAGCGTATGCTATATAAAATAAAGGAAGCAGGCTATGAGCTGGTTGGAGATGCCGCACTTGCCGATGTTTCCATAATCAATACCTGCGGCTTTATTCAGTCTGCAAAGGAAGAAGCGATCGAAACTATTTTAGAGTTTATCGAGCTTAAAAAAGAGGGAAGAATAAAGCACGTTATAATAACAGGCTGTCTTGCGGAACGCTATAAGGAAGAGATACTCACAGAGATCCCCGAAGCAGACGCTGTTATAGGTCTGGGCAGTAATGATGATATCGTCAGCGTGATAAAGGATGTGACAGCAGGTAACAGTTTTACACGTTTCGGAGATAAGGAAAAGCTCTGTCTTACAGGCGGAAGAATACAGACTACCTTGCCCTTCTTTGCATACCTTAAGATCGCCGAGGGCTGTGACAACTGCTGCTCCTACTGTGCTATTCCTCAGATAAGAGGACGTTTCCGCAGTGTTCCCATGGAGGATATCATCGCGGAAGCAAAAACTCTTGCAGCGGACGGAGTAAAGGAGCTTATCGTCATTGCACAGGATACAACACGCTACGGCGAGGATATTTACGGCGAGAGCCGTCTCCCCGAGCTGCTTTCGGAGCTTTGTAAAATAGATGAGCTTAAGTGGATAAGGGTTCTTTACTGCTACCCCGAGCGTATCACCGATAAGCTGCTTGATGTTATCGCAGCCGAGGATAAGATAGTTAAATATATGGATATCCCCATTCAGCACTGCAATGAAGAAATACTCCGCAATATGAACAGGGGAGGAAGCGAGGCAGAATTAAGAGCACTTATAACAAAAATACGCAAAAAAGTGCCCGGAATTATTCTCCGTACCACACTTATTACAGGCTTCCCGGGAGAGACCGAAGAGCAGTTCAATGAGCTTGCAGACTTTGTATCCGAAATGCGCTTTGACCGTTTAGGCTGTTTCCCCTATTCTCCCGAGGAGGATACCATAGCCGCAGAAATGGACGGTCAGCTTGATGATGAAACAAAGCAGCACCGAGCAGATATCATAATGGAACAGCAGATGATAGTAGCAAGTGAAAACAACGAAAAACTAGAGGGTGCTGCCTTAGAAGTTGTAGTTGAAGGATACGACCGTTACGGCGAGTGCTATTTCGGACGCTCTGCAATGGACGCTCCCGATATAGACGGAAAGATATTCTTTATGTCCCCCGAACGTCGTCTTACAATGGGCGACTTTGTAAAGGTAAATATAACAGCAGTAATGGACTATGACCTGATAGGAGAGATATGCGATGAATCTGCCCAATAAGCTTACACTTGCAAGAGTGATTCTTGTACCATTCTTTATTTTCTTTCTGCTCACCGATTTCGTACCTATGAGTATGGTATGGGCATTAGCGGTATTTATTCTTGCAAGCGTCACCGATGCACTTGACGGACATATAGCAAGAAGCCGCAATCTTATAACAAATTTCGGAAAATTCCTTGATCCCTTAGCGGATAAGGTGCTTGTTGTATCAGCACTTGTGTGCTTTATCGAGCTTGGATATGCAGGCTCAGTACCCGTGCTGATAATAATCGCCCGTGAATTTATGGTATCGGGACTTCGTCTTGTTACCGCAAATGAGGGCGTAGTCGTTGCCGCAGGAATATGGGGCAAGCTGAAAACCGCCTTTACAATGGTAGCTATCGTTGTGATACTTCTTTTCGGAGTTATCTTCGGCAAAGACCCTTCAGCCTATGAAAGCTGGGTAATAATAACCGAGCAGGCGCTTATATGGATATCCACCGCACTTACCGTTATTTCGGGCGGCACATATTTAAAGGCATACAGCAAATATATCGACCCAAGTAATTAAGGAGGCATATATGCTTAAAGGAAAAACCGTTCTTTTATGCGTAACAGGCAGTATTGCCGCTTATAAAATACCAAATCTGGCACGAATGTTAAAAAAACTTCACTGCAATGTTCATGTGCTTATGACCCCCAATGCACAGAATTTTATTACCCCCATGACCTTCGAGACCCTTACACAGAATAAGTGTCTTATAGATACCTTTGACCGCAGCTTTGAATACAGCGTGGAGCACGTTGCCCTTGCAAAGCAGGCAGATGTTGTTATGATAGCTCCCGCAAGCGCAAATGTTATCGGAAAGATAGCAAACGGCATCGCCGATGATATGCTTACTACAACAGTAATGGCGTGTCCATGTAAGAAGATAATTTCCCCGGCCATGAATCATAATATGTTCCATAATCCCATAGTGCAGGATAATATCGGAAAGCTCCGCCGTTTCGGATATGATATAGTAGACCCCGACTGCGGAATGTTGGCAAACGGCGACACAGGAGACGGAAAAATGCCCTCGGAGCAGGTTCTTTTAGAGCATATTCTCCGTGAGATAGCCTGCGAAAAGGATATGCAGGGCAAAAAGGTGCTTGTTACCGCAGGTGCAACAAGAGAAGCCATTGACCCTGTAAGATTTATAACAAATCATTCATCGGGAAAAATGGGCTGTGCCATGGCAAAGGCAGCAATGCTGAGAGGAGCGGAAGTAACTCTTGTTGCAGGCAGCATGACAGCGGAGATACCCCCCTTTGTAAAGGTAGTACCCGTCACCTCAGCGGAGGATATGTTCAATGCAGTCACCGCAGAATCAGCAAATGCGGATATAATTATCAAGGCAGCCGCAGTAGCGGATTACCGCCCCGCCGCAGTAGCCGATGAAAAGATAAAGAAATCCGACTCGGACGCATCAATTAAGCTGGAGCGCACAAAGGATATACTGAAATATCTGGGTGAAAACAAACCCGAAGGACAGTTCCTCTGCGGTTTTTCCATGGAAACGGAAAATGTTATTGAAAACAGCCGTAATAAGCTAGTGAAAAAGAAGCTTAATATGATATGCGCAAATTCACTGCGCACCGAGGGAGCAGGCTTCGGAGTAGATACCAATGTCATCACCGTTATCACCGAAAAAGATCAGACCGAGCTTCCCCTCATGTCAAAGGAGCAGGCGGCGCATCGTATTTTTGATATTATTATGAACCGCTGATAAAATCGTTTCTCCAAGAAAATAAAAATGTCACAGACTGCAAACACAGTCCGTGACATTTTTTGTTTATATAATATATTTTATTCAGCCATATTCTGAACAGTCTCGGCAATTCTGCAGAATCGGAGCTTATCGGCACGCTTGCCGTCAGTTTCGGTAACGGTAACGGTAAAGCCCTTATATTCAAGCGAGTCATTTTTTTCGGGTATACGTCCCAGCTTTGTCATTATCCAGCCGCTCATGGTGGAAGCTTCAGTGTCGTCGTCATCAATTTCAAGTGCTGAAAGAACCTTTTCCGCATTAGCGGAGCCTGATACGATGTAAAGCCTGTCAGAAGCCTTTTCGATATCCTTTGTGATCTCATCATGTTCGTCCCATATTTCTCCCACAAGCTCTTCGAGAATATCCTCAAGAGTTACGATACCGATCGTACCGCCGTATTCATCGACAATAACAGCGATATGTGATTTTTTCGCCTGCAGCTCCTTTAAGAGAATACCTATCTTCTTGTTTTCGGGAACAAAAAGCGCAGGCTTGATTATATTGGAAATATCCTTGTCGGTATGATAAACCATGTTATGAAAATCCTTGTGATAGATAATTCCTGTGATATGGTCAATGCTGTTTTCGTACACGGGAAGCCTTGAATATGCTGTTTCTGCAAATATCCTTGCGATCTCCTCCTTGTCAGCGTCAGCAGGAACAGCAGTAATATCGATTCGTGGAGTAAGTATTTCGGAAGCTTCTATTTCGGTAAATTCCATAGCACTTCTGATGAGCATACCCTCCTGTTCGTTTATGCCTCCGTCCTGCTCAGCCTCTTCAACGATCGAGAGAAGCTCTTCTTCTGTGATACCATTGTCTGCACTGCCCTTGAAGATAAGAGAGAGCAGCTTTTTCCACTGCCTGAAAAGGAAGTTGAAGGGAGTCAGTATATACATAAGAATATTCAGCAGCGGAGCCGAAAACATAGCAAAGCTTTCGGGAGATTCCTTAGCAATACTCTTGGGAGATATTTCACCGAAGATAAGTACGATAACGGTAGTAACAGCAGTTGAAACAGTAGGACCCGATTCATCGCCTAAAAGCTTTACAAAAAGCACTGTTGCGAGAGATGCACCGAGTATGTTTACAATATTGTTTCCGATAAGTATAGTAGACAGCATACTGTCATAATTATCAGACATTTTAAGCACCAGAGCTGCTTTTTTGTTTCCCTTATCCGCCATATTTTTTACTCTTATTCTGTTAATAGAGGAAAAAGCCGTTTCCGTTGCGGAGAAATATGCTGACATGACAACGCAGAAGATGATTATGATAAGTGATATGGTATTATCGCTTTCCATGATTATTCCTTTCTTTACAATAAAATATCTTTCTTTGGTTACACTATAGAAAATAATAAGTATAATTTCATGCTAAACGAAATCAAACACCCTCCTTTTATAAAAAAAGACAACAAAAAGCACAGCCATACGAAAAAATCCGCAGAGCCATGCTTTATATTAATGTATTCATATGCTTATCGGCATTATCGCCGTCAGAATTATCCACTTTATTATCCTCCGTATGTAATGGTTATCATTATAGCATACAGTATAAACAATGTCAAGAGTTTTTTCAGATATTTATAATTGACAACAAAATATATGTGATGTATAATATCTTTTATGTATAAATATATGTGTAAAAAGAGGTAAGCTATGAAAATCAAAGAATTAATAGGTCCGTGGAGCTTTTACAGACGGACCCTGATGATCGCCGTACCTGTTATGGTACAGAATCTTATCACCAACTTTGTCGCCCTGATAGATAATATAATGGTGGGACAGGTTGGCACAGAGCAGATGTCGGGAGTTGCTATAGTAAACCAGATATTGTTCGTGTTCAATTTAGCGGTATTCGGTTCTCTGTCGGGAGCAGGTATATTCTGTGCACAGCTTTTCGGAAAGCGTGATTATGAGGGCGTCCGCAGTACCTTCCGTTTCAAGCTGCTTACCGTATTCGGTATAGTAGCCCTCGGAACAGGCATATTGCTTGTATTTGGAGAAGACCTGATAAGAATGTATCTTCACGATACGGAAAAGGGCATTGACCCCGAGCTTACATTTCAGTGTGCAAAGGATTATATGCGAATAATGCTTGTGGGACTTCTGCCCTTTGCGCTAGAGTCGGCATATTCGGGAACGCTTCGTGAGGGAGGGATCGCGCTTCCTCCCATGATAGCGGGAATTGCGGCGGTAATAACAAATACGCTGCTGAATTATTTGCTTATTTTCGGAATAGGGATCTTCCCCGAACTGGGAGTAAGGGGAGCGGCGTATGCAACTGTAATATCACGCTTTGTACAGGCGGCGATAGTTATTGTATGGACTCATGCGAATAAAAGCAAGCTGCCATATATGGAGGGACTTTACCGATCATTTAAGATACCCTCAGAGCTTGCAAAGCGTATCACAATAAAGGGACTTATCCCTCTTACAGCCAATGAATGCTGCTGGGCGGCAGGCGTTGCGATGCTGGCACAGTGCTATTCATACAGAGGAATAGATGTAGTAGCGGCACAGAATATAGCAAGTACAACGGTAAATCTGTTCAATGTAATGTTTATAGCATTCGGCTCAGGCGTTTCGGTAGTGATAGGACAGCTTCTCGGAGCAAATGATCTGGAGGGAGCAAAAAAAGGCGCACCCAGACTGCTTGCGTTTGCAGCGGCTATATGTATCGTTGTAGGTACGGTAATGGCGAGCCTTTCGGGACTGTTTCCGCAGGCGTATAAGACGACGGACGACGTAAGGGAGCTGGCATCGGCATTTATATTTATAAGTGCAGTATTAATGCCCGTTCACGGAATACTTCATTCATCATATTTTATATTGCGTTCGGGAGGAAAAACACTTATAACCTTTTTGTTTGACAGCTGTTTTTCATGGGGAGTAAGCGTTCCGCTGGCATATTGTCTCAGCAGATTTACATCACTGGATATAGTAACGATCTATCTTGCGGTACAATCTGCGGAAGCGATAAAGCTTGTTATCGGACTTATCCTTATCAAAAAGGGCGTATGGCTGTCCAATATTGTCGGAGATAAGAAGCTCAGCTGATAGCGTATAGCGTATAGTGTATAGTGAATAGTGAGCAGTGTTATATTATAGCTATACGTATATTCATATAGCAAATCAAAAAAAGTAAGCCTAAAGAAAAACTGAACGAGCGGAGCGAGTAGTCCGGATAAAGAAAAGCCCACAGCTTTTCTTTCGGGAGGTAGCAACACAAACAAATGAAATATAGAATTAAAATGAAAATACAATCACAGCACCAATAACCCCAATCCGAGCACCACATAACAAATTCCTGACGGCAAGTAAGGACGGGTAGGGTCCCGTCCGCAAGATGAAAATAATCAAGCGGCTTCTGTTTGCTAACCGCCCGAGTCCCCCAATCCGAGTAAAGCAGTAAGCGGAAAAATAAAAATCGACGGAGAGGGGATGAGGGAGAGGTGGGACATAACGACGCTAATGCGTCGTTGGGGAGAACCGTAGAAGGGGAGAGGTGTCGATTTTTGACAGCTTTTTGTTCTCTCTCCTCGGAGGTTCTCCCCCTCGTACTGAAGGTTGCAAACTAACAATTACGTTTTTACTTACCATGATCGGATTTAGTAAGTTTATGTACAGTAAAAGCTCATTAAATAATAAAAAATCGGATAGGAATAGTTACTGTTGCTTTAAGTAACTATTCCTATCCGATTGCTTTTTCAGCTGTAGATTTATCGGGCAAAAAAGTAAAAACCCTATCCGTTTAGTTTGCAACCTTAGATTTACAACGGGCGAGCCTATCGGCTCGTGCAATAAAGACGCTCCGCTGTTTATTGCAAAAAGCCGCCCCGAGTTTGATTACTTCAAGATGTTTTTATGTAGCTTTTTGTAAAAAGCGTACTTTTAGATTTTTCTGAATGGGCGGCTTTTTTGATTGCTTTTCTTTTTTAGCTTTTCCGCTTAGAATCAGCATCTTTTACGTGCTAAAGGGGCGCTGCCCCTTGAACCCCGCAAGGGGCTCCTCGCCCCCTTGACCCCTCGCAAGCTGGAGTCAGCTTGACCACTTATATTGTGTTATTGCTCAGCATTTTTTCTTTGCTGTGCTATATGGACTGCCGGTGCGCTTTACGCTTCCTGAAATATGTCAGATATCTGAACCCTGCTGCCTGCGCAAGCTCAATACCTTCCTTTACGCCCTTTCCTAAATCGTCCGTACAATGCGCGTCAGATCCTACCGATATGACCTCTCCGCCCATGTCCCTGAACATCTTCACATACTTTAGATCTGGAAACGGTCTGCCATACTTCTGCCTGTAACCGCTTGTATTTATCTCAATACCCTTACCATTCTCGATCAGAATCTTGAAGCTCTCACGTATCAATTCGTCACTCATGCTCATATCAACCGATATACCGCAGTTTCCCTCAATGTATCGCAGCGGATATGTCAGATGCCCCAGTACGTCAAACTCACCCCACCTGCATATCTCATATACCTCGCTGTAATATCTGTTCACTAACTCCTGCGCATCGGTCACACTGTAATCGGTAAAGGCAAAATCATCATACCCCCTTACCTGATGACATGACCCGATGATAAAATCAAGCCTCGCATCTGATGCAACCGCCGAAGCAAGTCCGAAATTGAACTGTGCCTGACCTAACTCAATGCCGTTGATAAAGGTTATCCTGTCGGAATATTTTTCCTGTAAACGCAGATTGTCCCTCATGGATATCTCAAAATCATGAGCAAAATCATAAGTGTCCTCAGGATTGCTGTGCTTGGTGTAGTGTTCGTATGTAAACCAGCGGTTTATCTCACAGTGATCGGTGAGCGCATACACCGAAAGTCCTTTTTCAATGGCGTTCAGTACCATTGCCTCAGGACCGTTGTATCCGTCGGGGGAATTGGTGGAATGTGTGTGACAGTCAATTAAATTCATATACTTTTTTCTCCTTACATCATACCTGCATCGGATAAAAATCCGGCAAGATTTGTTATTGCTATTACAAGAGATACTATTCCCATGACCGTCATCATCAGCCGTGCACCGGGCTTGCGGTCCTTTTTATGCTTGTAGGTATCGTATAATACACATATACCGAAAAAAGCCATTACCAGAAATGTTATCAGCATCGTTTTTTAAACCTTTCTCTTTTATCTGAGCTGTAAAATGCCCTGTATATAATTATAGCACAATTCGTCGGGTTTTGCTTGTATTTTACAGTGAAAAAAAGTACAAAATTAATTAAGGGTTTGTTTGTTGATTTGTATAATTATGCTATTATAATTTTCGGTGGGTTATGTTATAATGTTACTGTGTATTATTATTGTTCTGCGGAGTATATTTCCGCAGGTTATGAAAGGATATTTTCTTATGAGAGCTGTTATAACTGTAATAGGCAAGGATGCTGTCGGTATTCTTGCAAAGGTAAGTGCTGTATGCGCTGAAAACAACGCTAACGTTATTGAGGTGACACAGAGTGTTCTTCAGGATATGTTCGCTATGATCATGCTTGTAGATATTTCCTCCCTTAAGGGTAATTTTGCGGAGCTTTCCGATAAGATGACCGCTCTCGGCGATGAGCAGGGTCTTAAGATCCTTACTATGCATGAGGATATTTTCAATACCATGCACCGTATATAATGCGCCCTATATAAATTAAGGCTTACATAAATTAAGCCGTGAAAGGTTTTTGTTACTGATGATTGATGTATATGATATACTTGAAACCATAAAGATGATACAGGACGAATGTCTTGATATCCGTACTATTACTATGGGTGTTTCTCTCCTTGACTGTATCGACAGCGATATAGACAGGGCGTGCGGCAAGGTTTACGATAAGATAACACGCTGTGCAAAGGATCTTGCAAGAACAGCAGAGGATATCGGCAAGGAATACGGTATTCCCATTATCAACAAGAGACTTTCCGTAACTCCTATAGCTATTGTTTCCGCTGCCTGCAATGCAAGTCCCGTAAAGTTTGCACTTACTATGGAAAAGGCTGCAAAGGCAGTAGGCGTTGACCTTATCGGCGGCTACAGCGCACTTGTGCAGAAGGGCTTTTCCGCAGGCGATGAAAGACTTATAAGATCTATTCCCGAAGCACTTGACCTTACCACCTGTGTATGTTCATCTGTAAATATCGGCTCAACAAAGACAGGTATCAACCTTGATGCTTGTCGTATGATGGGCGGTATTGTCAGAGAATGTGCAGAAAGAACTGTAGACAGACAGTGCTTCGGTGCAGCAAAGCTTGTTGTATTCTGTAATGCTGTTGAGGACAATCCCTTTATGGCAGGCGCATTCCACGGCGTAGGCGAGCCTGACTGCATTATCAATGTAGGTGTTTCGGGTCCGGGCGTAGTACGTGCCGCACTGGCAAAATATCCCGATGCAGATATTACCGAAATTTCGGATATCATAAAAAAGACCTCCTATAAGATCACAAGAGTAGGACAGCTGGTAGGCGTTACAGCTTCCGAAAGACTTGGCGTACCCTTTGGTATCGTTGATCTTTCCCTTGCACCCACACCTGCTGTAGGTGACAGTGTTGCTCATATCTTAGAGGAAATAGGTCTGGAGAGCTGCGGTGCCTGCGGTACAACAGCTGCACTTGCACTGCTCAACGATGCTGTAAAGAAGGGCGGCGTAATGGCTTGCTCCAGAATAGGCGGTCTTTCAGGCGCATTTATCCCCGTATCCGAGGACGCAGGCATGATAGATGCAGCTGTAAGAGGCTCTCTCAGCATTGAAAAGCTTGAGGCGATGACTGCAGTATGCTCTGTAGGTCTTGATATGATAGTTGTTCCCGGCGATACATCTGCAGATGTTATTTCTGCCCTTATTGCAGATGAAGCAGCTATCGGTATGGTAAACACAAAGACTACCGCTGTAAGAGTTATTCCCGCCATCGGCATGAAGGAAGGGGAGACACTTGACTGGGGCGGTCTTTTCGGAACAGGTCCTGTTATGCATATCAATACCTTCTCGCCCTCCAAGTTTATCGGCAGAGGCGGTCAGATACCCGCACCTCTTCACAGCCTTAAAAATTAAAGGTGACTTAAAGCTCAGCCTGTATGCACCGAAAAATGCATACGGGCTTGCGCTATAAATATATGTATATTTATATGTATAATGTTTTAAAAATAAATGATAATATACTGTATCCGATGAACAGGAGATTAAATAATGGATAATATTATCGGAACGATTCTTGACATAGACAAAGCTGCCTCTGACCGACTTGCACAGGCTGAAACAGAGGGAGAAGCACTTGTTTCCGCTGCAAAAGCGGAAGCGTCTGCACTTGCGGACAAGCATATTGCCCATGCGGATAAGCTGCTTGCTGAGCTTGAAAAGAAGGAGCAGTCAGCAGCGGATAAAATGCTTATCGCTCTCGAAAACAAAAAAACAGCAGAAATATCCGATATAGAAAAAACTTATGAAAAAAATAAGGAAAACTGGATAAATGAGATCGTGACTGCAATAGTAGAGTGTTAAGGAGGCAGACGGTGGAAAACAAGGCTTCGGTAAAAAATGCACCTGCCACGGTCGCAAAGATAAAGGCGATACACGGAAAGCGGCTTACGGAGGATAATATTTCCGAGCTTCTGAACTGCCGCAGTGTACCTGAAGCAGCAGAGTATCTGAAAAATACCGAGCGTTACGGCGAGGTGTTAAGCTCAGTTGACACGAATACCGTACACAGAGGAATGCTTGAAGCGCTTCTGCGTAAGGCAGCATTCATGAGCTATATACGTATAACCGCATTTGAAAGGCTGAATAAACAGGAGTTTTATAATTTCCGCATACTCCGTGCCGAAATGGAGGAGCTTCTCGACTGCATACGCTATATGAAAGCAGGCTCAAAGGCGCATATACAGACAGTTCCCGTATATATGAACGGATATACCTCCTTTGACCTTATCGGGCTTGCACAGGTGCATGATTATAACAGACTGCTTGAATTTACTGAAAAAACCCCCTATCATAATCTTCTTAAGTTCTTTGAACCGGACAAAAGAGAAAATATCGACTATACAGGCTGTGAAGCACGTCTGAGGAAATACTATTTTGAAAGGCTGATAGGCTCGGCGGAAGGCTTTTCAAAGGAGGTAAGCAGTTCGCTTACAGAGTTTATCGGGGTTCAGACAGACCTTATCAATATAATAAACAGCTTCCGTATGATAAAATATTTCAATGCGGAGGCAGATACAATACACAGGCTTATGATGCCTGTAAGTCATCTCAGTGCAGATACACTGGAGGGACTTTATTCATCGCAGAACAGCATAGAATTTTTAAAGCGCCTTGAAAAGACCTATTATGGCAGTCTGCTGCAGGCTAACGGTCTTGATGCGCTTGAACCGGAAGCGGCGGCACTTCGTCTTATGTGCAGAAACTATAAGCGTGCGCTTTCGTCAACACAGGCTGTTCCTGTTGCGGTGTATGCCTTTACTCATGTTATGGAGACGGAGGTTTCCGATATAATCAGAATTATCGAGGGTATCAGATATCAGATACCTAAAAATGATATTGAAAAGCTTCTGATAATGTTCTGAAAAACAGGAGGATTAAAATGTCTTCGATAGAAAAAATGGAGCTGGTGGATATAACAGGTCCCATAGCTTCTCTTGATCCTGTGCTGAGAATAATTGCAAATGCAGGCTGTTTTCACATGGAAACGGCATCAAAGCACGGTGTTTCGGGAACGGAGCAGCATTCGTACAAGGAAGAAAATCCCTATACAGCTCCTCTGAAAATGCTTGCGGAGATAACCGCACTCTGCGGTATGAAATATTCGGCAAGATATGACAGTGAAGCCAATACTCCCGATGCAGCGTTTATGCAGAGTGAGATAAGCAAGCTGAAAAAGAAAGCCGGGAAGCTGAAAAATGAAATAAGCGATGCTGCCACCAAGCTTACAAAGCATAAGCAGGCGCTTATGCAGGTGGAGCATCTTCTGGGACTTGATGTGGATTTCCAACGGCTTTTCAACTGTGAGCATATAAAGATACGCTTCGGAAAGCTTCCTGTGGACAGCTACAAGAAGCTGGAATATTACGATGATAAGATATTCTATTTTCTACAGTTATCCCATGATGATGAATATTACTGGGGAGTATATTTCACTCCGTTAAGCGTCTATGAAGAAGTGGATATGATCTTCGATTCTCTTTATTACGAAAGAATAAGGATCCCTGATTTTGTACACGGCAATTCAGAGGACGCTGTAAAGGACCTTAAGGAGCATATTGAAAAATATGAGGAGCGGAAGCGGAAGGCTGAGGAAGAGCTGAGCTGGCTTATTGCCGAAAATCAGGATAAGCTGGATATTTATTTCACTCGACTTAAGGGACTTCACGACAGCTTTGATCTGAGAAACAAGGTAAATATCACCAAAGAAAAATTTTATATAGTGGGATATGTTCCCACAAGCGATAAGGAAGGCTTTGAAAAGCTTTTTTCCGAGCTTTCGGATATAACGATAATGATGAAGACCTGCGGCAGAAACGATAAGACGTCGCCCCCCGTAAAGCTTAAGAACGGAAAATTTTCTGAGCCCTTCGGAATGTTTGTGGAGATGTACGGTCTGCCTGCCTATAACGGCATGAACCCTGCGTCACTGGTGGCGGTCACCTATACCATACTCTTCGGACTTATGTTCGGCGATCTGGGACACGGACTTTGCGTATCCATAATCGGAGCGCTGCTTTGGAAATTCAAAAAGCTGCGTCTTGGAGCGGTCATGGCACGAATAGGATTATCGGGAGCATTTTTCGGTACTCTTTACGGCAGTATATTCGGCTTTGAGCATCTGCTTGACCCTGTATATGAAGGTCTGGGAATAAGCTTTCTCCCCTTCCATGCAATGCATAATATCAATACAGTGCTTTATTCCGCTATCGGCATAGGCGTTTTCGTTATACTTATGACCATGATAATAAATATCGGTGTAAAGCTTAAGGAAAAGGACTACAGGTCGGCGCTTTTCTCAAATAACGGAGTATGCGGAATCATCTTTTTCGGCGGAATCGTTGGAGGTCTTGTAAGTATGCTTATGGGAAAGAACATCATGAACGGAGGATATATCCTTCTTCTGCTGGTGCTTCCCATGATAATGATGTTTATGAGAGAGCCTCTGGGCTGCTGGGTAAAGGGAAAGAAATTCCATATGGAAAACGGAGCGGTGGATTTTATCGCCTCGAATTTTTTCGAGTGCTTTGAGTTTGTGCTGGGATATGCCACAAATACACTTTCCTTTGTAAGAGTAGGCGGCTTTGTGCTTTCCCATGCAGGAATGATGGCTGTGGTGCTTTCCCTTTCGGATATGTATCCGAATGCGTCACCTGTGATAATCGTTATCGGAAATATCTTTGTAATGGGTCTTGAAGGAATGCTTGCAGGCATTCAGGTTTTAAGACTTGAATTTTACGAGATATTCTCACGTTTTTACAGTAGCGAGGGCAGACCCTTTGAGCCTGTAAGAATTGATCTTGATAAAAATATTGAATAATCGGAGGATATTTATCATGTATACATTTATCATACCCCTTATTATAGTGGTACTGCTTATGCTTCCCGTAATTTATTCCATTAAATGCAGAGGCGGCGAGAAAAAGGCAAGAAAGGCACTTATTATGAAT
This sequence comes from Oscillospiraceae bacterium, assembly GCA_017481565.1. Classification (GTDB taxonomy): domain Bacteria; phylum Bacillota; class Clostridia; order Oscillospirales; family Ruminococcaceae; genus RGIG4694. The sequence continues at coordinate 30,041 of JAFUOZ010000066.1, forward strand.
ATCTGTCTTTTCTTTGCGGTAATGCTGGCGGCAGTGATCCTTCCCGTAGGAGAATTCGTTGTATCGGCAGAGGCAGCAGAGGCTGTTTCAGAGGCTATCCCCTCAGCGGGACTGGGCTATCTGGGTGCTGCACTTGCGGTAGGTCTGGGTTCGATCGGCTGCGGCACTGCTGTTGCCGGAGCTGCACCTGCGGCTATCGGAGCGGTAAGCGAAAACCCCAAGTCCTTTGGTAATGCACTTATCTTCGTAGCACTTGGCGAGGGTGTTGCCCTTTACGGCTTCCTTATCGCATTTATGATAATCAACAAGCTCTGATCCATGGTGCATAAATATGCAGTTTTATCTTATAAGCGATAATATCGATACACAAATGGGAATGCGACTTGCAGGAATACCGGGAGTAGTGGTACATGAGCCTGAGGAGACCGAAAAGGCTTTAAGAGAGGCTATGGACAACGAAAATACAGCAGTGGTGTTAATAACAGAAAAGCTTTTTCATCTGATAGAAGCTGATATCAATGAAATAAAGCTGAGCCGCCCCCGTCCTCTTGTTGTGGAAATTCCCGACAGACACGCTTCGGAAAGCGTTACATCAATGATATCACGCTATGTTGAGGAAGCTATCGGTATTAAGATTTAATTGGTGATTATATGAACAGAAACGATGAAAAGCTGTCACGCTTTATAAACGCCGTCAATTCGGAGATAGACGAAAAAGCGGCAGTGATAATGAACGAGGCAGAGAACAGAAAGGCAGCACTGCTCGGTGAAGCGGAATCAAAGGCAAAGGCTGCCGAGGAAAAATATTTATCCGATAATACAAAAAAGATAAAAAACCGTATTTCGAGACAGCTTTCAAAGGCTGAGCTTGATACCAAAAAAGAAGTGCTTTTAAAGCGTGCACAGCTTACCGATAAGGTATTTGAGCAGGTATGCGAAAGGCTTGAAGAGTTCAGAAAAACAAAGGGTTATCTTGATTATCTGATAAAATCGGCAGAAAAAGCAGGAGCAGACAGCAATTCGGTGCTGCTGCTTGCTCCCGCAGATGTAAGCTGCGGCAGTGATATTGCAAAGGCGCTGAAACTTGATGATATCAAGGTCCAAGCCGATACGGGAATACGTTACGGAGGAATATGCATTATGAATACCGTGAACGGCACCGTGACCGACTTTAGCTTTGATCTTGCCCTTGAGGACAGCAGGAAAAAATTTGCGGCTGAAAATCATTTTTCCAAACAGTAAATTATGAAAGGCGGAGCTTCATTTGAATACCGTATTTTCAATTAACGGACCTGTAATAAAGGTCAGGAATACAAAGGACTTTTCAATGCAGGAAATGGTATATGCAGGTGAAAAGCGCCTTATCGGAGAGGTCATTGCGGTAAATGACGAGGAGACCACCATACAGGTCTATGAGGTAACAACGGGCATGAAGCCGGGAGAGCCTGTTGACCCTTCGGGTATGCCAATGTCCGTTACCCTCGGACCCGGGATCATTTCAAATATATTTGACGGCATCGAACGTCCGTTAAAGCAGATAGCCGATATAAGCGGGGCTTTTATCGGAGAGGGAATAAGCGTTTCCGCACTTGATGAGGATAAGCTCTGGGACGTGACAGTAACAGTAAAAGAGGGAGATATGCTTTCGGGCGGCAGTATATATGCCGAATGTCCCGAAACTCCCGTTGTTGCCCATCGGTGCATGGTACATCCCGAACTGAGCGGACAGGTGATCTGGACAGCGGAAAACGGAAAATACAGAATAAATGATACGGTCTGCAAAATAAAGGACAGCGAGGGGGTCACCCATGACCTTACCCTTTGTCAGAAATGGCCCATAAAGCAGCCCCGTCCCTTTGCGGAGAGACTTTCAATAAATCGTCCTCTTGTTACGGGACAGAGGGTAATAGATACAGTGCTTCCCATAGCCAAGGGCGGCACGGCAGCTGTTCCGGGAGGCTTCGGAACAGGAAAGACCATGACCCAGCATCAGCTTGCCAAGTGGTGCGACGCGGATATTATCGTATATATCGGCTGCGGCGAGCGAGGAAACGAAATGACGCAGGTTCTGGAGGAATTTTCACATCTTATCGACCCAAGGAGCGGAAAGGCGCTTACCGACAGAACAGTGCTTATTGCCAATACCTCAAATATGCCCGTTGCGGCAAGAGAGGCATCTATATATACAGGAATAACACTTGCCGAATATTATCGTGATATGGGATATCATATTGCAATAATGGCAGATTCCACATCACGCTGGGCAGAGGCGCTCCGTGAGATAAGCGGCAGACTGGAAGAAATGCCTGCCGAGGAAGGCTTCCCCGCATATCTTCCCTCACGTCTTTCAGAATTTTACGAAAGAGCGGGTTATGTTAAGAATTTCAACGGTACAGAAGGTTCGGTTACCATTATCGGAGCGGTATCTCCGCAGGGATCGGATTTTTCCGAGCCTGTCACACAGAATACAAAGCGCTTTGTGCGCTGCTTCTGGGCGCTTGATAAGGCGCTTGCCTATGCAAGACACTATCCCGCAATAAACTGGAATGACAGCTATTCCGAATATACCGACGATCTTGAAGAATATTACGAGGAGAATGTAAGTCCCGATTTTATTCCCTACCGCAGACGGCTTTCAAATATCCTGATAGAAGAAAATAAGCTTATGGAGATAGTAAAGCTTATCGGTGCAGATGTTCTCCCCGACGATCAGAAGCTGGTGATCGAGGCGGCAAGAGTTGTCAGAGTAGGCTTTCTCCAGCAGAATGCCTATCATAAGGACGATACCTATGTTCCTCTTGAAAAGCAGTTTATGATGATGAGGACTATCCTTAAGCTTTATGATACAACTCTCGAAGCGGTAAATAAAGGAATACCTCTGGCAAGGATAACCGATACAGGTATCTTTGAAAGAGTAATTAAGATAAAATACGATATACCAAATGATGAGCTTAAGCTGTTTGATAAGCTTGATAATGAGATCGCTGAAACAGTCAGCGGTGTAATAAAGGCTCATTCGCATAAAAAATAAAGGAGGGAAGCAGTAATGCTGCAATACGTAGGATTAAAGGAAATAAACGGTCCGCTTGTGGTTCTGGACGATGTTTCCGATGCTTCCTATGACGAGGTTGCCGAAATAAGACTTGAAAACGGCTCAAAAAGACTTGGAAGAGTAGTCCAGATCGACGGAAAACGTGTGGTACTTCAGGTTTTCGAGGGAACGAGAGGACTTTCTCTTAAAAATACAAAAACACGGCTTATGGGCAGACCTATGGAAATGCCCCTTTCCTCCGAGCTAACGGGGCGTGTTTTCAGCGGAGCGGGAAGACCTATTGACGGTCTTGGTGAGATAACAGCGGAGAAATATGCCGATATCAACGGAAAGCCGCTTAATCCCGTATCCAGAAAATATCCCCGAAACTATATCAATACAGGAATTTCATCTATTGACGCACTTGCGACACTTATCAGAGGTCAGAAGCTGCCTGTTTTTTCAGGCTCAGGACTTTCTCATAATAAGCTTGCCGTGCAGATAGTACGTCAGGCAAAGATCGCCGAGGAAAGCGGCGAGGATTTTGCGGTGGTATTTGCCGCCATGGGCGTAAAAAATGACGTTGCGGATTATTTCAGACGCAGCTTTGAGGAAAGCGGAGTACTTTCCCGAGTTGTAATGTTCCTTAATCTGTCCAACGACCCTATAATCGAAAGAATACTTGCTCCCAAGTGTGCCCTTACGGCAGCGGAATATCTTGCCTTTGAGAAGAATATGCATATCCTTGTTATTCTTACCGATATGACATCATATTCAGAGGCACTCCGAGAGTTTTCCTCCTCAAAGGGCGAGATCCCGGGAAGAAAGGGTTATCCGGGATATCTGTATTCCGATCTTGCATCACTGTATGAACGAGCGGGCATTGTTGAAGGCTCAAAGGGCTCTGTTACCCAGATACCTATCCTGACCATGCCCAATGATGATATCACTCACCCTGTACCCGACCTTACTGGATATATCACCGAGGGACAGATAGTTCTTGACAGAGGACTTGACCAGACAGGCGTATATCCTCCCGTTGCGGTGCTCCCGTCACTTTCCCGACTTATGAAGGACGGTATAGGTGAGGGCTATACACGAGCGGACCATTCCGACTGTGCAAATCAGCTGTTTGCCGCTTATGCAAAGGTACAGGACGCACGTTCGCTTGCATCAGTTATAGGTGAGGAAGAGCTTTCCGATATGGATAAAGCATATATCCGATTCGGAAGGATGTTTGAAAAATATTTTCTCACACAAAGATCGGACGAGAACCGCTCAATAGAAGAAACTCTCGATCTTGGCTGGGATCTGCTCAGTCTGCTGCCCATATCGGCGCTTGACCGAGTTGATGATAAGCTTTTAGGTGAAAAATATCACCCTGAAAGAGCGGAAAGATTTATTTAGTTATTCATAGTCTGGAGGTTTATATATGGAAACTATTATCGGTTTACTTAAGGAAAACGCCCGTATGTCCAATAAGGACATAGCCGCCGCCGCAGGAATGACTGAGGCGCAGGTTGCCGAAAAAATTGCGGAATACGAGAAAAAAGGCATAATAAAGGGTTATACTATTATAGATAACGAGGATATGCTTGATAAAAATCTTGTTACAGCCTTTATTGAAGTAAAGGTAACACCCAAGGCGGATTTCGGCTTTGACGAGCTGGCACGAACGATCATGATGTTTGACGAGGTAGATACGGTAACTCTTATGAGCGGCTCATTTGACCTTGCCGTTACGCTCAGCGGTACAAATTATAAGGAAATAGCGCTTTTTGTAGCGCAGCGACTTTCCACTATTGAGGGTGTACTTTCAACCTCAACTCATTTTGTGTTAAAAAGGTATAAGGAAAAAGGCTTTTTTATTGATAATGATACTGTTGATGACAGAGGACTTATCTCTCCGTAACAGCGTAAAATATAAAAAAGCAGACGAAAGGGGAGCAATTCCAAAGTGATAGATTATGATAAAATACTTTCAGATAAATGTAAGCAGATAAAGCCCTCAGGTATAAGAAAATTCTTTGACGTTGCCGCAACAATGGAGAATGTTATTTCTCTGGGAGTGGGCGAGCCTGATTTCCAGACACCGTGGAATGTACGCAAGGCAGCTATAAGCACTCTTGAAAAGGGAAAGACAAAGTATACCTCAAATTCGGGACTTATCGAGCTGAGACAGACTATCTCGGATTATGTAAAGAAAAAAACAGGCGTTGTATATGACCCCGACCATGAGGTCATTATAACAGTAGGCGGTTCTGAGGGTATAGATGTAGCTATCCGTACTCTTATAAATCCGGGCGATGAGGTGCTTGTAGTCGAGCCGTGCTTTGTATGCTATGCACCGCTTGTTTCGATAATGGGAGGAGTTCCCGTTCCTCTGGTCACCGAGGAAAAGGACTGCTTCAAGCTTACCGCCGAAACTCTTAAGTCAAAGATAACCGACAAGACAAAGCTTCTTATCCTGCCCTTCCCCAATAACCCTACAGGAGCGGTTATGGAAAAGTCAGACCTTGAAGCTGTTGCACAGGTGCTGAGAGACACCGATATAATGGTGCTTACAGATGAAATATATTCCGAGCTTACATACGGCGACGAGCCTCATACTTCAATAATTCAGCTTGAAGGCATGGCGGAGCGCACGGTGTATGTAAACGGCTTCTCAAAGGCTTATTCTATGACAGGCTGGAGACTGGGATATCTTTGTGCTCCCCGTCCGATAATGGAGCAGATGCTGAAGATCCATCAGTATGCGATAATGTGTTCCCCCACAGTATCACAGTATGCAGCTGTTGAAGCACTTTTAAACTGTGAAGACGATATTGCCCATATGGTCAGGGAATATAATACACGCCGCCGCTGGTTAGTGACCGAGCTTAACAGACTGGGACTTACCTGCTTTGAGCCCAAGGGCGCATTTTATGTGTTCCCCTGTATAAAGTCAACAGGTCTTTCAAGCGAGGAATTCTGTGAAAGACTGCTTTATGAGTATAATGTAGCGGTAGTTCCGGGAAATGCTTTCGGCGACTGCGGCGAGGGATATATCCGTATTTCCTATGCATATTCATTAAAGCATATCATGGAAGCTGTCAGCAGAATAGAGGAGTTTATAAACAGCCTAAAAAAATAAATAAGGAAAAATTATCATGAATGATTACAAAAAGCTTATAAATGATTACATTGAAGAGCATACAGAGGATATGATAAGCTTTCTTAAGGAGCTTATTTCATACAGAAGCGTTCAGGGCGAAGCGGAGGAAAATGCTCCGTTCGGCAAGGAAAACAAGGAAGTCCTTGACAGATTTATTGCCGAGTGTGAAAAATTCGGATTTAAGACGGAGAATTTTCAGGGCTATGCTGCTCATGCGGATATGAATGAGCTTGCGCCGAAGCTTGGAATACTTTGTCATCTTGATGTTGTGCCCGAGGGTACAGGCTGGACAGGCGATCCCTATAAGGCAGAGGTAAGAGACGGAAAGGTCATCGGCAGAGGAGCTATCGATGATAAGGGACCTGCTGTAATGGCACTTTATGCAATGAAATGCATAAGCGATCTTAAAATCCCCCTTAAGCACGGAGTAAGACTTATAACAGGCTGCAACGAGGAAAACGGCTCCGAGGATATGGAATATTACCGTAAAAAGACCGAATTCCCCGAGCTGCTTGTGACCCCCGACGGAAATTATCCTCTGATAAATATCGAAAAGGGTATGCTCAGATGTGAATTTTCAGCGGATATGCCCGAAAACTGCGCACTTGTAAGCCTTCACGGCGGAAGTGTTATCAATGCGGTTCCCGACAGATGCACAGCAAGGGTGAAGGATACCTCACCCGAGGAGATCGCCGAGTGTGCAAAGGGAATAGAAAATGTGAAGTTTACGGCAGAGACCGAAGGCAATCTGACCGTTATCACCGCCGAGGGAAGCTGCGCTCACGCCTCAACTCCCGAACAGGGATATAATGCGGTAACAGCAATGCTCAGGCTGCTTGATGATATATCAGCCGATACGGGAGTACCTGTTTCGGTGCTGAACAGTATGTTCCCCTACGGTGAAACAGACGGCGGATCGGCAGGTGTAAAATGCTCCGATGATATTTCGGGAGAACTTACACTTGTACTCAGTGTTATTGATATTGAGAACGGTTCGATAAGCGGAAAATGCGACTGCCGTTTCCCTGTAAGCAAGACTCTTTCCGAAATTTCGGAAAATCTTTGCGGAGCCTTTGAGGGAGATAATATAGATGCACAGATAATTCTTGGAGTTGAGCCTCATTATGTTGATTCGGACAGTGAATTTGTCCGCAGTCTGCTTGCAGTGTATGAGGACGTTACAGGAAATAAGGGAGAATGTATAGCAATAGGCGGCGGCACTTATGTTCATGAAACAGAAAACGGTGTAGCATTCGGTGCAGAGTTCCCGGGTGAAGATAATCATATGCACGGCGCAGATGAATTTATCACAGTTGACAGTCTTAAGCTGAATGCAAAGATATATGCCAATATGATAATTGCCCTTGCAGGAAAATAAAAAATCAACGGATAGGCTTATTATTACTTCGGCAATTAAACAGTTTGATTAACTATTTCTAAATTACAATAATTGTCGTATCTGCGACTTTTTTGAAAAATCAAGCACCGAGCAATCAAATTATATTATTGCCGAAGTAATAAGGAATCGCTGATTAAATCGCTTCATGCCCCCTCTCAGTTACGGATTTTCGAGGGTCGGAAGCTATGCCTTTGGCATTGATCAGCGTTTCCTTAAGGAATCGCTGATTAAAGGCGTAGCCATCGTTTCAGACCCACGAAAATGCTTTACTGAGTGGGTCTTGAAACGATTTAATCAGCGGTTCCTTAATTATGTATATCCAATATAAGCTTATCCGTTTTCTATTGAATTGCTATAGAATATAAAAAGGTGGAATTGCTTTTATGGAAAATATAAAGGAAGTTATCCTTCTTAAAGAAGGGGAGATCGCACTTAAGGGTCTGAATCGCCGTACCTTTGAAGAAGCTTTTATAAAAAATCTCCGCAGACGTTTAAAACCTCTGGGAAATTTCGATTACAGATCCTCTCAGTCAATGATATATGCCGAGCCTCTGGATGATAATATAGATATGGACGAAGCCTTCTCCCGTGCAGCTAAGGTTTTCGGAGCAAACGCAGTATGCCGTGCCATTATCACCGAAAAGGAAGATTTTAACGCACTCTGTAAGGTAGCAGCAGAATACTGCCGCGATGAGCTTGAATGTGCACGTACCTTTAAGGTGGAGGCAAAACGCTCCGATAAACATTATCCTATGAAATCTCCCGAAATATGCCGTGAGCTTGGCGGCAGACTTATGAGAGAATTCAAACATCTTACCGTTGATGTCCATAATCCGCAGGTCACGGTAAATGTTGAGATACGAGAAAAAAATGCTTATGTACATACAGGAAATAAGCCTGCCGCAGGCGGTATTCCCGTAGGTACATCAGGTAAGGCTATGCTTATGCTTTCAGGCGGTATCGACAGTCCCGTTGCAGGCTATATGATGGCTAAAAGGGGTGTACAGATATCTGCCATACATTATGTTTCACCTCCCTATACATCGGAAAGAGCAAGACTTAAGGTTGAACGTCTCTGCGAAAAGCTTACAGATTACTGCGGAGATATAGCATTTTTCTGCGTACCCTTTACCGAAATACAGGAGGCTATCAGAGATAACTGCCCCGAGGAATATTTTACCATAATCATGAGACGTATCATGATAGAGATCGCACAGAGAATAGCCGAAAAAAGAGGAATACAGGCACTTATCACAGGTGAAAGCGTAGGTCAGGTGGCATCTCAGACAATGGGCGCACTTGCGTGTACCGATGCGGTATGCCGTATGCCAATGTTCAGACCTGTAATAGGTATGGATAAAAATGAAATAACCGTTATCGCAAGAAATATAGATACATTTGATATTTCTATTGAGCCCTATGAGGACTGCTGTACCGTATTTACACCCAAGCACCCAAAGATCAAGCCTGTTGTAAGCGAGGTAGCAGCCGCTCAGGATAATTTCGATTTTGAGCCTCTTATTGCAAAGGCCGTTGAAGAGACCGAGCTTAAATATATGAAGCTTGAAGTGTAATGAAAGGATAGATATTTATGAAGCATACAGTAACCGTTTCAGCTCCCGCAAAGCTTAATCTTTATCTTGATGTTACGGGAAAAAGAGGAGACGGATATCATAATATCGAGTCGGTAATGCAGAGTATCGAGCTTTGCGATATCGTTACAGTTACCGTTGATACAGAGGAAAAATCAGACCGTGTGACCATAACCTGCACAGACCCGTCAATTCCATGCACAAGTGAAAATATATGTGTAAAGGCAGTAGGTGAGTTCTATAAATATTACGGCGATGAGCATTACGGTGTTGATATCCATATCGAAAAGAATATTCCCGTCGGAGCAGGCATGGGCGGCGGAAGTGCAGATGCTGCAGCGGTTGCCGTTGCACTGAACAGAGCGCTCAATACCTTTCTCGATTCGGAGGAGCTTTGTAATATTGCCGCAAATATCGGCGCTGATGTTCCTTTCTGCGTTGTGGGAAAGACACAGTACTGCACTGAAACAGGAGATATGCTCCGTCAGCTTTCCCATATTCCCGACTGTATTTTTGTTGTGGGAAAGGGCAGAGAAAGCGTGTCCACAGCGGAAGCCTATAAGGATATCGACAATGCCGAAAAGCTTATGACAGAGGACGTTGCCGCTGTTTTCTGCTCCGAGGATATAAATGTAATTGCCGGAAACTGCCGTAATATATTCGAGCAGACAGTAAAGCTGCCGGAGGTCACCGAAATAAAGGATATCATATCTCAGTCGGGAGCACTTTGTTCCTGTATGACAGGAAGCGGCTCAGCTGTTTTCGGAATATTCACCGATGCTGATTCAGCGGCTGCCTGCGAGGGCACACTAAGGAATATGGGATATTATGCGGTAAAGGCATTGCCGTCACGTATGGGCGTGAGGGTGCTTTCTGCCGAAACTGCTGAATAAGGAAGGACAGTGGATAAAATGTCCAAGATAAAATTAAATCCGGGAACGCTGCTTGCGCCGCTGCCTGCTGCACTGGTGACCTGCGGCGATATGGATAATTCAAATATAATAACGATAGCGTGGACGGGTATAATCAATACCAAGCCGCCCATGACCTATATTTCCGTAAGACCCACACGACATTCACATAAGATGATCAGTGAAACGGGAGAATTTGCCATAAACCTGACCACATCGGCAATGGTAAGGGAGACTGACCTGTGCGGAGTAAAATCGGGAGCGCAGCATGACAAATTCAGACTGAGCGGACTGCATAAAGCGGAAGCATCTGTGATAAAAGTGCCGCTTATTGAGGAAAGTCCGCTTTCGCTGGAGTGCAGGGTAGTCGAGGTAAAGCATTTAGGGTCACATGATATGTTTATTGCTGAGATAGTATGTACCGATGTTGATGAAAGATATATTGACAGTAAGGGCAAGATAAATTTACAGCAATCGGGAGTAATGGCATATTCACACGGAGAATATTTTGCATTAGGAAGAAAACTGGGCAGCTTCGGATATTCGGTAGCGAAAAAGAAGAAAAACAACAAAAACCGAAGCAATAAATCAACGTGAGAAAAGTACCCGTTAAGCTGTCAACCCATAAATTAATGAACTGATTTAGGAGAATGTGTCATGTCGGAACAGGTTTTTCCCACAAAAGGCAATCTGCTGAATATAAAAAAATCTCTTGCTTTAGCCGAGCTGGGTTTTGAGCTTCTGGACAGAAAGCGAAATATCCTGATAAGAGAACTGATGATGATGGTAGATGCCGCAAAAGCACTGAGAGGCTCTATTGAAGAGACCTATAAGGAGGCATATGCCGCACTTCGTACCGCAAATATCACAATGGGCGTTATCGGGAGCATAGCCGATTCAATGCCTGTTGATAACAGCCTGAACGTAACATACAGAAGTGTTATGGGCTGTGAGCTGCCAAGGATAACCATCGAGACAAACGAGCTTACGATACCCTATGGCTTTATGAATACAGACAGTAATTTAGATAAAGCATATATATGCTTTGACAGAGTAAAGCACATGACAGTTATGCTTGCCGAGGTGGATAACAGCGTCTACAGACTTGCAAATGCAATAAAAAAAACGCAGACAAGAGCAAATGCACTAAAAAATATCGTTATCCCTAAATATGAGGGGATAGTAAAATTTATATCTGACAGCCTTGAAGAAAAGGAGCGTGAGTAATTTTCACGTCTTAAGGTTATCAAGGCTCAGAAGCAGAAGAAAAAATACCGT
>JAFUOZ010000067.1 GCA_017481565.1 Oscillospiraceae bacterium
GATCTGTTTCCTTGGGGTCTGTTTCCTTAGGATCTGTTTCCTTGGGGTCTGTTTCCTTAGGATCTGTTTCACTAGGATCTGTTTCCTTAGGATCTGTTTCCTTAGGATCTGTTTCACTAGGATCTGTTTCCTTGGGGTCTGTTTCCTTAGGATCTGTTTCCTTGGGGTCTGTTTCCTTAGGATCTGTTTCACTAGGATCTGTTTCCTCAGGATCATCATCGGGTTCATTCTCAGATTTCTTTACATTTTGAATGATATAATTATCTTTGCTGCCTGTAAGTTTACCGTTTTCATCGGATTCCTTTTCGGTAATTACTACTCCGTCTGATGTGACCTCAACTTTATATTTTGCATTATTTACAGCATATTCTTCACCGGGCATTGTTGTTTCGGTCATGGTATATGTACCGTATGGAATGCCTGTGAAAATAACATTATTTGTAATAGTATCAGTGGAGATGGATGTAGCTTTTTCCTCAAAATCTGTATCATCAGAGGTAAGTGTAAATTCTGCTCCCGCAATCAGAATGCTGTTTTCGTCGCTCGTTTTTTCTACCGCAACCTTTTTAAAGCCGAAGTCTGAAGTGATAATTGTATTTGTGATAACAAATTCACCCGGAACTGACTCGGATACATCAGATTTATAAGCAGGTACGTTTAATTCCTTTACACTGTACTTGATCTCGCTTCCGTTCTTGTTATGCTTTTTAAGTCCCTTGAAGGTATATGTCCATTTGTTTGATCCATTAAGCTTTACGGAATCGAAGGTGCTGCCGTCTGCAAGAAGATTTACTATAATTTCATCGGGTCTCTTACTGTATTTGTCATCTGAATCTTCCCAGATCTTTGTTACTGTTATATCTGTTGTTTCATCAATGATCTTATTGGTGATAACAAATGTCTTTGAATCTGAATTGTATACTGTGGAAACATTCTCATAACCGGGTACTGCATTTTCACCTACAGTATATACGATCTCCTTGCCGCTTGCATACACGGGAAGCCCTGTAAATGAATGTTTCCAGCTACCTGCTGCATTAAGCTTTTCTGTTTTTATCTTTACGCCGTCCGCATAAAGATAAACCTCAAGCTCTGCGGGTCTCTTGTCTGATGCATTGGAATTATCTTCCCATACCTTTTCAACAGATATATCACGTGTGATAAGAGTATTTTCAACCTCAACAGTGTCAAGAGTCAGTACATCATCATCAACACCGCCGAACTTAACTGTTGAAATACCGTTTTCATTAATATCTACCTGTACCTTATATACGGCAGAGGAAGCGTTATAACCCTTGGGTGCCTGTGTTTCCTTTATGTAATATGTACCCTCTGCGATCTCTGTAAAGGCAACAGTTCCGTCCTCCTGAGAGATAGTCTCCTGAACACGAGCGGAACTTGTACATTCCTCATTGCTGTAAAGAGTAAAGCCTGCGCCATTAAGTCCGCTTGTTCCGTCTGTTTTAGTAAACTTGATGATTGCCTTGTCATTTACTGTCTTTTCATTGACAAATACAGGAACATTCGTTATATATGACGCATGTGTGGAATCAAAGGTCTCACCATAGGTCGTAACTTCATCGTTGTCTGACTCTGCGGTAGGTGTGTGTGCATAGAAAACCTTGCCGACCTGAGCCTTATAGCCGTCAACTGTATTACCATAGGTATCACATACCTCTTCGATCTTATAATTGGTATCAGCCTTTAACTCTGTACCGAGGAATACTACCTGATATCCTGTAACATTCTCTTCCTCGTCGTATACCTTATAAGGATTAGCGGTGAAGGTCGTTAAGGGGGATACGGGTACACCTGAATTATCAAGCTCAGTCAGAATAAACTTTGTATTCGCAAGCTGATTTTCGGTAACATTGAGATTGACCTCATTATTGATCTTATAGGTCTTGATAAGCTCTACCTGACCTACATTGTTGATCTCGGGACTGGGCTTACTTGAACCTACCTGCATATAGGGATAAAAATGTCCCTCAGAGGAATTTGCGGTAACAGACGCCGCAATGATTCCGCCCTCATGGTGACCCGAATACTTATAGTCAGCATTTACAGCTGCCTTAGGCGCAAGAAGATGTCCTGTAAGTCTGTGAACATTTACTGTGCCTGTAGCGTCGGGCATATTCCATACCAGCTTCATGCTGCCTTCAAGAAGAACCTCTACAGAACCGAAGCTCTTTGAATGCTCGCGAAGGTCATTATTGAGCATGTTGATATTCTGGTCATACTGGTGGATATAGTTATAATATAATCTTGTAAAATCGAAATTGAAGTCATTTGCGCCGATACCTGTTACGTTAATGGTATACTGGTCATCTTCAAAATCGGTCACATCGTCAATTCCCTTGAAAAGCACTCTGGTATTATCATTGAACCATGAAGCAGGAATTTCTACATTTCTTAAGGATGCGTTGCTCTCTGCATCTGTAAAATCAATGGTGATAATATCGTCCTCATAGGAAACATTGGAATTTACTGCCTCTGCTTCTAACGCTGTTGACTGACCTATCAGTACGGAAAAAGCACTCGGATCGGCAAAAGCCTTGTTTCCCACAGGCTTTATTATCTGAGGAGTATTCTGATAATGATAGCTTGGAATAGCATAATTTGCCTGAAGCTGTTCAAGAGTATTTCCTACATAAAGGGACTCTGACTTTTTCTGTGCAAGTGATGGAGGAAGATAATGTCCTGCCTGAACCTGAAAGTTTGTTATGCACTGCAGGTCATGAACATAGCTGTCATGAATAGTTCCGTCACCAAAGCAGCCTAAAGAGCCTTTGCCTCCTATGTAGATGGCTCCCACCTGATGCTGCAGAAGTGATGCGTCGCCGCTTACAAAATACTGGAAGTCACTGAAAACAGATGTGTAATCTATAGTCTTGTTGTACATGGGCGTGTTTGTTTCCTCGGAGAAAACAGGAACTGTAGCGCATGTTACCGCAACTGCCGCAGAGGCTGCCGCAGCCAGTATTCTGTCGGATAGTTTTTTCTTTGTTTCTTTCATTTTCTCATCCTTTCTTTAGTGATTTTTATGAGATAATATTTTCAGAGAGAATAGCCGTCACACACACAACCCGACTATATATACAGAATATCAACAAATCATCACAGTGATAATTCGTAATTATTACCGTTTTTTTGCACAATTACCCCATAATGTATTATTATACATATTTATTTTAACATATAGCATATCAAATGTCAACTGCTATTTATTAAAAATACTTGTATGTGAAAATGTTTCCAATCGTCAATTCGCACAAATCAAATATTCTGAAAAAATTTTCAGAATATTTGATTATTTTTGTTAATCTGCACAAAATCAAGTTTTGATAAAGCTTTAACGTTTTCGCTGTAACTATATTAATCATCTTAATTAAGCAGTTCAAATTAATGGAAGATACTGACATTTTTCATGCAAAAAAATTGCCGCAGTTCACTTTAACTGCGGCAATCCGTTATACTATATTAAACTGTATAATTATCGAAATAACCCTGAATATAGATGATAGGTGTACCCTTGTCACCGCTGCCTGAGGTAAGGTCGCAGAGAGAGCCTATAAGGTCTGTAAGCTGTCTGGGAGTTGTTCCCTCAGAAGCCATATTGCCTACAAGGTCAGCGTCCTTTTCCCTGATGCGCTGTGAGATAGCAGCCTTAAGAGCGTCACCGGAAAGATCTGCAAAATCATTGTCTGCAAGATACTTCAGCTTAAGCTCATTGGGTGTGCCTGAAAGTCCCTTTGTATAACCGGGGGAAACAACAGGGTCAGCAAGCTCCCAGATCTTTCCTACGGGATCCTTGAATGCGCCGTCGCCGTATACCATAACCTCAATGGTCTTGCCTGTTCTTTCAAGAAGAAGAGCCTGAACACGCTCTGCAAATTCCTGTGACTTGATGGGGAAAAGCTTTACTGTTTCCTCTGTAGCCTTGTTTGAGCCGAGAAGTCCGCAGAAATCATTATATCCGCTGCCGTTTACGGGAGCTGTAAGGATCTCGTCCATGCCGTAAACTGTTTCAGCGCCTGCCTTCTTAAGAAGGCGCTTTGTACGTGCTCTTGTGTGGATATCACAGCAAAGAACGTCCTTTGTATAATCAAGGATAGCCACAGCCTTGTTTGCAAATACTATTTCGCACTCACAGCCGCAGTCTTCGATAAGCTTCTTATAATAATCTACATAGTCAACGCCTGTAAATCTGTGAGTCTCGTGACCGAAAAGCTCACGGTACTTTTCTTCGGAAAGTACATCTGTATAAGGATCAATACCCTTTTCATCCAGAAGATCTATATCAAAAAGGTGATTTCCTACCTCATCGGAGGGATAGCTGAGCATAAGAGTGATCTTCTTTGCGCCCATTGCAAAGCCCTTGAGGCAGATAGCAAAGCGGTTACGGCTGAGAATAGGGAATATAACACCGATATGACCTGAGGGGAACTTAGCCTTTACATCATCGGCAATATCCTTTACATTTGCATAGTTGCCCTGTGCTCTTGCAAGTATGGACTCTGTTACGGCAACGATATCCTTATTGCCTACAGTGATCTTTTCAGCTTCAAGACAGTTGCACACAGTATCTGTTACGATCTGAGCAAGATCATCTCCTTCACGGATAATAGGAGCTCTTACACCGCGTACTACTGTACCGATTGTTCTTTCCATAATAAATTCTCCATTCTGCCGCATTGCTGCTGCGGTCTATTCATTGCATCTTTTTGTAGTATATGCAATAATTCCAAAACTATTTAAAATTATATGCATATATCCTCTTGACTTTACAACAGTATTATACTATAATTTTTTATATAAGTCAACATTATAATTCGGGTAATACCATAAGTTTTACTTATAATAAGGAGTTTTGTATGAAGGAACGTTTTTCACTGGATTATTATCGTACATTCAGCGTTGTATATGAATCCCGTTCATTTTCCGAAGCGGCACGGCGGCTTTATGTGACACAGAGTGCTATAAGTCAGTCTGTAAAGCAGCTGGAGATACTTCTTGATGTACAGCTGTTTGTAAGAGGAAAAAGATCGGTCATTCCCACAGCGGAAGCAAATACACTGTATTCGGCGATAATTCCCGCACTTGAAACTATCGGTGAGGCAGAGGAAAAGATAACCCGTCTGAGACTTCTTCAGGAGGGCAGTCTATGCATATGCGCCGCAGATACTGTAACAAAATATTATCTTCTCCCCTATCTTAAGCGCTGGAATGAGCTTTATCCGAATGTGCGGCTCAAAATGGTGAACCGTACAAGTACGGAAGCCTTTTCTCTGCTTTCGGCAGGAAAAATCGACATAGCCTTTGTAAACTCACCTGTTGCCGATGAAAAATTCAGTCACAAGACCTGTCTGCGGCTGCATGATGTATTTATCGCAGGTTCGGAATACAAAAGACTTGACGGCAGAACCTTATCGGCAAGGCAGCTTACGGAATATCCTCTTATAATGCTTGAAACTCTGTCCAACTCACGAAGAGCGGTAGATGCTGTTTTCAGCTCCGAAGGTATCGTCCTTAAGCCCGAAATAGAGCTTGGCTCACATGAGCTTCTTATTGAATTTGCACGTATCGGACTTGGTATATCCTGCGTGACCCGTGAATTTTCCGATATAAGAGGGGACCTTTTTGAGCTTAAGCTGGATAAACCGCTCCCCGAACGTACGTTGGAGCTTTGCTGGCTGGAAAATGAACAGGTATCGGGGGCAAAAAAGAAATTTATTGAAATGTTCTGACAAAAAAGGACTGTCCGATTTAAAAGGGACAGTCCTTTGGTATTATTACTTCGGCAATAATATAATTTGATTGCTCGGTGCTTGATTTTCAAAAAAGTCGCAGATACGACAATTATTGTAATTTATAAATAGTTAATCAAACTGTTTAATTGCCGAAGTAATATATTACTTCTTTTCCTCGGTGATAAAGGACTTTCTTACTAACGGGATAAACATTCCTCCCACAGCATTTCCGAGGGTCATTACCATAAGATATATCACTGCATTCACAGACCATACTCCTGCAACCGTGAAATAGAACATATTCGCTATACAATGCTCATATCCGCTGAGTATAAACACTATTACGGGAAGAAAGATAGCAAGCATCTTTCCCACTGGATTTTCTATCTTCTTATAGCCGTCAGCGGCAATGAACATAAGTATTCCGCAGAAAAAAGCAAGAATAAATATGCTGAGCAGATCATCGGAAAATTTTACGGCGCATATATCCGCCGCCTTATCGCCTATCCCCGATATCCTTGTACACATCAGCATTGCGCCCGAAGCGGCTGTTCCTGCCAGATTTCCCAGCCATATCACGATAAGATCAAGGATATATGCAGGCTTGTTCTCCACTGCATAGCCTACCCTTCCCGTGAAAAGATTGAAGCCGAAGGACAGTATAACAAAAAGTCCTGTTCCGAAAAGAAATGCACCTAAATATTTATTGTCGCAGGAAAGATAGACCGTTCCTCCGATTCCGATAGCAAAGCCTGTTAATACAGCACGCATAAAAATGTCGATAAACCGTTTCATAACTACCTCCAATAAAAATCACGATAATTATTATATCACATTATCGGCTTAAAGGATAATGTAAATATAAGCCTTGGTCATGCTTTTATGGAATAGGTTAGTATCATCTAACGGAATAACGATACATATTTTATACACATTCACCCTTTGATTTGTCTTTTTAAACTATAATACTATATTATGTATACATAAAAAACAGTCAATACCGCACAAAAAAGCCGTATTCCAATTTCCTGAAATACGGCTCATCAGTTCATCATCTCTTTTTGTAAAGCACAAGCTCGGGATTTTCTCCGTTTTTCTCATAGGTGCATATAAGGATAAAATCCATATTTGCGGCAATACCGAAGCATCTGTCTCCGCCGAATTCACATTCAAGCTGATTTCCAAGATATGTAGCATTGTCATCAAGATACTTTACTGTTCTTCCGTTGGGGAGTCTGTATTCAAGATTGATATAGCTGCCCACAAGCGCATTGAGCCTTTCAAGCTTTGGCATACCCTCAATATTCAGGGCGTTTATCTCCGCTACAAGAGTTTTCTTGAATTCTTCAAAGGCACCGTTTCCGCCAAGCTCCTTGTATCTTTTCCAGTAATCAAGCTTAGGTAAAGCTTCCTTAAGGTAGGAGCGCACCTCCTCTTCGGAATGTTCCTCGCTAATCATATTCTTTACGCATACCTCGATAAGCTCATCCATATCGCTGTACATATATTCACCGTCGGCATAGCACCATTTACAGTATTCCTCGTTGAATACACCGTCCTTTTCCTTACTGATAACGGAATCCTCAAGGGGCATTCCGCAGCACTGACAGATAAGCTCTCGGGGAGAGCCTAAAAGAGTATTGATAGATACATTAAAATGCTTTGAAAGCAGCTTAAGCGTCTCCGTATTGGGAACAGTATCTCCGTTTTCCCAGCGTGAAACTGCCTGACGGGTCACAAATACCTTTTCCGCAAGCTCGTCCTGTGACAAGCCGTTTTTTGTGCGGAGCTTAAATATAATTTCTTTTGTTTCCATAAATTATCACCTCGGTATTATTATATCACAGGTTATCCTGTCAGGCAAGCAACCTGCTGTTGCCTATTCATCAGAGTCACAGACATACAGATCAATATCTATATTGGTTCTCGTCGCATGGCAAAAATCTATCACATCAAGAGGCGGAGCAAGACAGGGTGATGTTTCACCTGCATATACAGTAGGGACTATCTCCAGAAAATATTCAACATCGTTTTCCTGTCTTATCCGTTCAAGCAGAGAAAGCTTATCCTTTAACAAGGATATGGTCTTTCTCATCTGATTTTCAACCTCTGTATCATATTCACTGCATCTTCCGATCTCCCAGAGGGCACAATCATATTTTGTGCCGTTATTTCTCATATCTCCGATCTTATGAGTTCTTTCGGGAGCTAGCTCCAGCAGCACGGTCACCTTATCGGGATCAAAGCTTCCCACTATTTTAAAATATGTATAGCAGCTGTTTCTATCGTCCATATATCCCCCATCAGCTCCTATTCCCCTCGGGGAACATTTTCATTCAGGCTTTTATTGCGGTAATTCAGATTTGTACGAAGTGTATATCCCTGCTGCTCCCAGAAAGCATTGGCAGGATCGTTATCCTTGAAAACAAGTCCGAATACCTTGCTGATACCCTCATTTTTCAGTGCTTCCTCCGCTTTTTCAACAAGCATACCTGCTATTCCCAGACGGCGATGCTCGGGGTGAACACACATATGATGGATTATCCCGCGTCTGCCGTCATGACCTGTAAGGATAACCCCGACTATTTTCTGCGGTTCATCGTTCAGATACGCAAGAAAGCAGGTAGACGGATTTCTTTTCAGATAACGCTCTATCCCCTCTCTGCTGTCGTCAACGGGATTCAGTGCCCGCTTTGACTGCTCCGTACTGCACCAGAGAGCGTATATTTTATCGTAATCTTCTATAGTAACGGGTCTTATATTTATATTCATGACAGTATCTCCTCACTCCTAATTTTCCAAAGAACACTCAAAGATCTCATTTTCTTGTCTGAAACCATTTCTTGAATACCAGTCAACAGATTTTTCACTTGGCCATACAAATATCAATTCACAATTTTCATTTGACAGATATTCTTTTATGTACGCTATTAATTCCGTGCCTATCCCTTTATTGCGATAATCCTTTAAAGTATATACATTTGTCAGATAAGCAATATAATCCTGTTTCCTTTTGGGCTTGGGAGTTTTGGGGAGCAGATATACAAACATTGAAGAAACAACAATATCATTATCAGCTGCAACAAATATTTTATATTCTTTGTGTTTATTAAGGAATGATATAAAATCACCAATAAATTCATTCTTATCTATCCCGACTGTATCTGTTGTATTATAATCTGCATCATCTTCTTCACAATGCAGCCACTTCATCTCTGCCAACTGCATATAATCCTTTTCCTGCGCCAATCTTAATTTCATAATATAACCTCATCATATCATAATTACTATCTGCTATAGCTTTTTTGCAAAGGATACATGACCCTTCAATTCGCAGAATCCGTTTTTCCGATAAAAGCTGTATGCAGGCACATTGCTTTCCGTCTGTAAAAAGATCTGTACTATACCCTGCTCTTTTATGGCTTTTTCAATTTCGTTCAGAAAATAAGTTCCTATGCCCTTTCCCTGTTCAGTTCTCCGTATACATAATTCCTCAATATAATACTCTGTACCTGTATACCAATGCTTTATATGTCCCATAGCAACACCTGTCAGCCTTCCGTTTTCAAACAATCCATAGGTCAGGGAATTGTTTTGTCCTGTCAGGTCAAACAGATACATATCAAGCTGTTTATTATCGGACCAGTCGTCATTCCAGGGTTCAGCCATAAACACGTCTGTAAACAGCTCTTTTATTATATCCTTCTGCTCTGTACCCAGCTTTCTGAACTCATACATTGTGTTTTCCATAAGTCACCTCCGCATATTTTAATCGTCAGATCAATTATACCAAAGCTGTGATACACCTGTCAAGAAAAATGCGGATAAATGATTACATATTTTATACATATTCGCTGTTTCGGTTGATTTTTCCATATTCTTATGGTATTATATATAAGTTAAGATTAAAATAAAGGCGGTTTAAATTATGATCTATCAGTTTCTGAACATTCAATTTGACTTCAACATGATATTCGCTGCCATAGTTGCAGGCTTTATCATCACTGTCATTGCCATGAAAAAAGCTCTTCTTACGCTTCCTAAGGATCAGGGACGAAAATTTGCCGTAAACGGTGAGCTTTCCAAGGGCAAACCAAGAGGCGGCGGAGTTGTTTTCGTTATTATTTTCAGCATCATCGCACTTCTTTTTATCCCACTGACACCCGAATTTGGTATAAATTATCTTCTTATTGCGGCGGCTATGCTTACGGGTTATCTTGACGATATGTCAAAAATACCCTGGGGCGAGCTTAAAAAGGGTCTGCTTGATCTGATGATATGCGTTATCGCAGTGGTTACATACTGCAATTTTGACGGAAATTATACCATATACTTCTTCGGCGGTGCGGAGCTTGCGCTTCCCCCTGTGCTTTATATGCTTATAGCCGTATTCTTCCTGTGGGTATCTATCAATGTAACAAACTGCACCGACGGCGTTGACGGTCTTTTAGGCTCACTTTCAATAGTGACAATGATCTCTCTTGCCTGCATCTTCTATCTTACCGCACAGACCACCGAGCTTGGACTTTGTCTTATCTTTGCGGCTATCCTTTTAGGATATCTTGCATACAATGCTTCCCCC
>JAFUOZ010000068.1 GCA_017481565.1 Oscillospiraceae bacterium
CCGATTATGTGGGAAATATCATGGAGCTTTGTCAGGAAAGACGAGGAAATTTCAAGGATATGAAATACCTTGATGCTTCCCGTGTTGAGCTTCATTATGAACTTCCCCTCAATGAGATAGTATACGACTTTTTCGATGCACTTAAATCACGTACAAAGGGTTATGCTTCCTTTGACTATGAGATGATGGGCTATGTACCCTCAAAGCTTGTTAAGCTTGATATTATGCTCAACGGCGATGTGGTGGATGCATTATCCTTTATCGTGCATACCGAAAAGGCATATTCCCGTGCAAGAAGAATTGCCGAAAAGCTTAAGGAGCATATTCCCCGTCAGCTGTTTGAGATACCGATTCAGGCGGCTGTGGGAGGAAAGGTCATTGCAAGAGAAACTGTCAAGGCAATGCGCAAGGACGTACTTGCAAAGTGCTACGGCGGCGATATTACCAGAAAGAAAAAGCTGCTTGAAAAGCAGAAGGAAGGTAAAAAGCGCATGAGACAGTTAGGCACGGTAGAGGTTCCTCAGGATGCATTTATGGCTGTTTTAAAGTTGGACGAATAACCTGTTATAATATAAAAATCAGACCCTGTCACAGTAAGGATAGGGTCTGATTTTTTTATAAGTATGTATTTACATTTCGTATTTCTGTGCAAATTCCGGAACGGGCATCGGCTTTGCATAGAAATATCCCTGAATAAGATCACATTCCTGTTCCGTAAGAAATTCCACCTGTTCCCTGCTTTCGATACCTTCCGCAACGATCTTCATATTCAGCTTCTTTGCAAGATCAATAACCTCTGATACGATAAGCAGACCGCGTTCCTCCGCATCTGCTCCGCGGAAGAAATCTGCGTCTATTTTCAGAACATCTATCTGCAGCTCTTTCAAAGAGTTGAGGGAAGAATATCCTGCTCCGAAGTCGTCCATAGATACCTTGAAGCCTGCCCTGCGCAGCTTCTGCACCGTGTTCAGCAGCACGTTCTTATCATCAAAGAATGCACTTTCCGTAAGCTCCAGCTCGATCACGCTATGGGGCACATTATACTTGTCAACAATGGCACAGATATGCTCCGCAAGGTCCTCACGGGTGAAATGAGCTCTTGACACATTAACGGATATAGGCACAAGAGTACGTCCTGCCGCAAGCCATTCAGACTGAACTCTTGCGATCTCCTCCAGCATATAA
Source organism: Oscillospiraceae bacterium (assembly GCA_017481565.1). GTDB lineage: Bacteria > Bacillota > Clostridia > Oscillospirales > Ruminococcaceae > RGIG4694. The sequence continues at coordinate 1,186 of JAFUOZ010000068.1, forward strand.
TCATCTAATTTTAAAATAAAGCCGTTCTTTTCAAAGATCGGGATAAATCGGTTTGGAGGAATAAAGCCTTCTGTAGGGTGTATCCAGCGGACAAGAGCTTCCGCACCGCCAAGCTTTTCCTCGGAGGTACTGATCTTGGGCTGCAGATATACCTGAAATTCCTTGTTTGTCAGCGCACGGTCCATATCGTTTTCTACCTTGCGCTCCCAGAGCTTCTGCTTATTCATTTCAACGTCAAAATAAGCGATGCTGTTTTCCGATTCGTCTCCCGACATTTCACAGGCGATCATAGCATTGTTATAAAACTGCTCTACATCGATCTCATTGGCAGGTACCTCATATATACCCGTGTTAAAGTACATTTTCATTTCGGGCAGAACCTTATTAAGTGAATTCCGCATTTTTGCCACACGGGCTTCCAGCTCGTTTTTATCGGTATAGGTAAGCAAAAGACTGAATGCTGCATTTTCCTGATGTGACAGTGCTTCCTTTTTATGTATCTCTTTTCTGAGTACTTTATAAAAATCCTCGATAAGCTCCTGACCTTTATTTACGCCGAAACAGGTACAGAAGCTGCTGTATTTGCGCATCTCCAGATGAAGAGCGGCATAATTCTGCTGACCGTATCTGTTTTTCTTTAAAAGCTTTGTTCCGTTTCTGATAAAGGACAGCTGATTATCGCCGCCTGTTATCATATCCGTGTAGATGACCTTTGTAGTTCTTCGTACTCCAAGTATCATACTGATGACCGAGATCAGATAATATATTACGAAAATAGCGATCATTACCGCACAGAGCAGAACAGAGGTTATCATCATAATAAAATCCTGATAATATAAGGTGATATTGTTCAATATCATGACTTCCATATCATTTACGGGGATAACGAACCAGAGCTTTGCATTGGCAAAAGTATCTGTGATATCAGGAGTTTTATTATTTGAATAATTATTATTCTTAAAATAATCAGGGTTGATAGTTATTTCATCATCGTCAAAGCTGAACGGCTGTGTTTCTTTATCGTAAAGAATGATACTGTAATTTTTATCTTCATCGTCAAGCAGAAAACCTGTTCCTATCGACTCGTCTGTTGAGGGATATTCTCCGCTGGTTGACCATATCGGATTTTTATCCTTGTCCCTTACGGATACAGCTTCGATCTCTTCAAGTATATCAATATTGGATAATATCTTCTGTTCTGTTTTTTCTTTTGTTTCCGAATTATAATCCTTAAAAACTTCTGCAATTCTTTCGGATTGCGCACAGCTGTCTATCAGATTGCTTTGAATAATACCCACAGCAGATGAGCCCAATGCGGCAAACAGAACGCCTACAAAAATAAAAAGGAGCAGAAACAATCCCAATATATAAGGCCATATCCTGTTTCTTTTAAGCTTTTTTATTCGTTTTTCCTTTGAGTTACCCATGACCGAACGACCTTTCGATTTTACTTTTATTAATTATAATTATAGCATACAGTACTTAAAAAGTAAAGGATAAACATATTTATATCAGATTAAAATCAAGTTAAATTGGCGTAAATATACGGTTTTGAATTGTTGAAAAAAATTTTTTGAAAAAAAATGAAAATACCTCTTGACAAAACTGTCACAGTGTGATATACTCTAATCATGAGATAACACACAGCACGACATATCACGAAGAGATATGTCACAATGAGGAGGGTCACACCATGAGGTTAAGTAC
>JAFUOZ010000069.1 GCA_017481565.1 Oscillospiraceae bacterium
CATTTCCTGAAACAAATCATTTGCAACAACGTAAAAGAAAATATCATCACGGTTTTGGAGTGCTTCGACTATTGATGTTTTGCCGGAACTTGTTACTCCGTTTAAAAAGATAATACGACCTTTTGACATTTCTGACCTCCTGTAAAAAACGCCGCACGAAACCATAACGATCCCGTACAGCGCATTGGATTATGTATTTCTGTCAGTCTGACGGAATGTCTTTAAATTGCCGATCTTGTTGCTTCTTTCCTCTAAAACAGCCTCCACCTCGTCTATGGAAAGACCCTTTTCGGCACAGAGAACAACAACATGATAAAGCAGATCAGCAACCTCGTTTTTCAGCTCATCATTATCGTTATTCTTTGCGGCGATCACCATTTCTGTACATTCCTCGCCGCACTTCTTGCATATCTTGTCCTGTCCCTTTTCAAAAAGATAGCAGGTGTATGAACCCTCCTGAAAATTTTCCTTTCGGTCCATTACAACACTGTAAAGATCATTAAGTACGCTCATTTTTTTCATTTCCTTTCATTTAAGTTGATAAGCTTTCCCGTTTCCATATCAAGCTCACGATAATAGCAGTTGTTTGCAACACCGTTATAGCTTGTATGACAGATATTTCCCTTATCGGGAATTACCTGAAATACCAGGGAATTCTGCTCACAGTTTACAAATATATGCACTAGAGTAAAGGTATTTCCCGATTCGGCACCCTTGAACCAGAGCTTGTTTCTCGATGTACTCCAGAAAACAGCCTTTTTCAGTCTGATAGATTCCTTAAGTGCTTCTTCGTTTATATACGCTACAAGAATTACTTCCTTTGTATCGTAATTCTGCACCGCAACGGGAATTACCTGATTTTCATCGGATATATCCCTTATCTTGTTCCAGTCAAGCATAAGCTCGTTTGTTTCTTCAATAAGTCCCATTTTATATTCCTCCGAAGGCTGTTCTGACAGGGATATTTCTCTTGTTAAGCTCCGCCTTGACTTCATCTACAGTTAGCTCTCTGAAATGGAAAAGAGACGCAGCAAGTGCCGCTGTAGCTCCCGTTTTTTCAAATACTTCGGGGAAATGCTCTAATTGTCCCGCACCGCCGCTTGCAATAACGGGAATAGATGTTGCATTGCATACAGCCTCAAGCATTTCAATGTCAAAGCCTGCCTTTGTACCGTCAGCGTCAATGGAATTAAGACATATCTCACCTGCACCCAGCTGCTCTATCTGCTTTACCCAGTCGATAAGATCAAGCTCCATATCAACACGGCCGCCGTTAATGAATACAGTCCATTTTTTGTCGGCTATCTTCTTTGCATCGATACCAACACAGATACACTGACTTCCGAAAATATCGGCTCCGTCCTTGATAAGCTGAGGATTCTTTACAGCCTGTGAATTTACGGAAACCTTGTCCGCACCTGCACGGAGAGTCTCTCTTATATCGTCAACGGTCTTTATTCCGCCGCCTACAGTAAGAGGAACAAACACCTGCTTTGCGGTATTTCTTACAACATCGAGGAATACACCTCTGCCCTCAAAGGAGGCTGTTATATCATAAAAAACTATCTCGTCCGCACCCTGACGGTTATATTCGGCTGCACATTCAACAGGATCTCCAACTTCCTTTATACCTGTAAAATTAACGCCCTTTACTACCTTTCCGTCACGCACATCAAGACAGGGAATAATTCTCTTTGCAAGCATTAAACCTGACCTCCCTTAACCATTCCGGCAAAGTTTTTCAGCATCTTAAGTCCCACAGCACCGCTCTTTTCAGGGTGGAACTGTGCACCGTAAACTGTACCCCTGTTTACAAGAGCAGTTCTCTTTCCTGCATAATCGCAGTATGCTGCCACATCATCGGGAGAACATTCTGCTGCATAGGAATGTACAAAATATACATATTCCTCACCTATGCCATGCATAAGAGGACAATCATGATTAATCTCCAGCTTGTTCCAGCCGATATGAGGAAGAGTAAGCTCTCCTACCTCCATAAGCTTAACATTTCCGCCGATAAGACCAAGTCCGTCAGCCTCTTCAAATTCATAACCCTTGTCAAAAAGCAGCTGCATTCCCAGGCATATTCCGAGAAACGGTTTCTGTACAGCCTGCTCCTTTATGGTATCGATAAGTCCCGATTTTTCAAGCATATTTACAGCATGAGGAAACGCTCCCACTCCGGGGAGGATTATTCCGTCTGCATTTATAATATCGGATCGTTTATCTGTAAGCTGTGAGGAAACTCCGATATAATCCAGCGCATTTTTCACGCTGAATATATTTCCTGCACCGTAATCAATAATAGCTATCATCAGAGCACACCCTTGGTAGATAATATTTCTCCGCCCTTAAGCTCCTTTGCAGCCTTAAGAGCATGAGCCGCCGCCTTGAACAGCGCCTCTGTTTTATGATGATCATTCTTTCCGTATTCGCATTTAAGATGAAGAGTTATTCCTGCATTAAAAGCAAAGGAACGGAAAAATTCTTCGGTAAGACAGCTGTCATACTCACCTATTCTCATATCGGTAAATTCAGCATTGAATACAAGAAAGGGTCTGTTCGATATATCCAGACAAGCAAAGCCGAGGCTTTCATCCATAGGGATAAATGCTGTGCCGTATCTTGCGATACCCTTCATATCGCCTATCGCCTGTTTAAACGCCTGACCCAGAACGATACCCGTATCCTCAACGGTATGATGACCGTCAACATAAAGATCGCCCTTTACCTTTACTGTCATGTCAATACCGCTGTGAACTGCCAGTGCGGTAAGCATATGATCAAAAAAACCTATTCCCGTATCAATACTGTTGTTTCCGCAGCCATCAAGGTCAATTTTAACGGAAATATCTGTTTCACGGGTCACTCTTGAGATTTCGGCAGCTCGTGCCACATTTATCAGTCCTTTCGGTTATTATTTCAGGATATCCTCCAGCGCATCGATAAGCGCCTTGTTTTCTTCTTCAGAGCCTGCTGTTATCCTCAGATATCCGCTTCCTGCGCATCTTACGGAAATAGATCTTTCCATAAGCTTTTTCTGTATTTCTTCTGCATGAGAGGTCCTTACAAGAACAAAATTCGTGACCGATTCATATACCTTATCAAGTCGGTCATATTTCTCAGCAAGCCCGATAAGAGCCTTGTTAAGAGCCTTTCTGCTTTCGATAATCCGCTCGGTATTTGCTTTCAGCAGATTTTTTTCCGAAAGCACAGCCTTCACCGCCGCCTGTGAAAGTCCGTCGGTATTGTAGGGAGACTTTACGGTACGGAGTACCTTCGTAAGCTTTTCGCCTGCAGCGGCAAAGCCTGTTCTTGCAGATGCAAGACCCATTGACTTTGAGCAGGTCTTTAAAACTATAAGATTATCATATTCCTCAACAGCGTCTGCCACGGAATTTTCAAGTCCCCAGAAATCCATATAAGCCTCGTCGATAACAACAAGACAGAATAAATTTCTTACAAGCTTTATAATATCCGATCTGCTTACACCCAGTGAGGTAGGATTGCAGGGATTTGAAAATATCACCGCACTTACGCTGTTATTGTTGCAGTATTCAATAAGCTTCGGTATGCTTACAGAAAGATTATCCTCCTTTTTCATCTGATGCACCTTTACCTCGCTTATGCTTCCGTAAAATGCATACATGGAAAAATCGGGAGATAAGGTAACTATAGTTTCGCCCTTCTGCAGCAATGCGCTTATTATCAGGCTGATAAGCTCATCAGAGCCGTTTCCTGCTGTAAGATATTTTTCGGGAATACCGTAATACTCGGAAAAAGCAGCCGTTACTCCCGATGCATAAGGATCGGGATATCTGTTTACGCTGATATTCTTTATTTCGTCTGCGATCTTATCAGCCAAATAGGGTGCTTCTTTGAATATATCAATAAAGGATTCATTTGCGTCAAGATGAATATCACATTCGCCGCTTACGGGCTTATATGACTCAACCGCTAAAATTTTTCTTGTTACGTCATAGGACATAATATCACCTTACCTTAAAAACGCACCTTGATAGCATTTGCGTGAGCTGTAAGACCTTCCTTTTCGGCAATGCATACAATATCGTCCTTTGCGTCCATAAGCGCCTGTTCGGTATAATAGATGAAGCTGGAACGCTTTGTAAAGCTGTTTACCGAAAGAGGTGAGAAGAAACGAGCAGTTCCGCTTGTGGGAAGAACGTGGTTGGGACCTGCAAAGTAATCGCCCAGAGGTTCGGGAGAATACTGACCCATAAAGATAGAGCCTGCATTGTCCAGTCTGCCCAGATACTGCATAGGATTATCCACCTGAATTTCAAGGTGTTCGGGAGCAAGCTCATTTGCAAGCTGCACCGCATAATTGATATCATCTGTTACGATAATTGCGCCGTAGCTGTCGATAGATGCACTGATGATCTCCTTTCTGGAAAGCTCCTGCATCTGACGCTCGATCTCAGCAGATGTTTCATCTGCGATCTTTTCACTTGTTGTAATGAGTATAGCGGAAGCGATCTTGTCGTGCTCAGCCTGTGACATAAGATCAGCCGCAAGGAACTTGGGATTTGCAGTTTCGTCCGCAACGATAAGTATCTCGCTGGGACCTGCGATCATGTCAATATCTACCTTTCCGTAAAGAAGCTTCTTTGCGGTTGCAACGAAGATATTTCCCGGTCCTACGATCTTATCAACCTTGGGTATTTCCTCTGTACCGTAAGCAAGAGCGGCAATCGCCTGTGCTCCGCCTGCCATAAATACTCTGTCAACTCCGCATATAGCTGCTGCTGTAAGGATATCGGGATTGGGTCTGCCGTCCTTCATGGGAGGTGTCACCATGATGATCTCTTTAACTCCTGCGATCTTTGCAGGAACAGCGTTCATAAGAACAGACGAAGGATAAGCAGCTGTACCGCCGGGTACATATAAGCCGACTCTGTCAAGACCTCTTACTCTCTGACCGAGGATCACTCCGTTTTCGTGAGGATCGATAAAGCCCTGCTCCTTCTGTCTCTGGTGGAAAGCAGTAATATTTTCCATAGCATTTAAAAGTGCATTTGTAAATTCTGTATCAGCCTCAGTAAGAGCGTCATTTATAACATCTCTGGGGACCTCATAATATTCGGGAAGCTTTCCGTCAAACTTAAGGGTATATTCCTTTACAGCCTTATCGCCGTTTTCCTTTACATTATCAATGATCTCCGATACAATCTCGGAAACCTTCTTGTCTGTTTCGCCGTTTCTCTTTTCGACCTCGGCAAGAAATTCTCTTTCTGCCTTTCCGTCGGCAATAATCTTTCTTATCATTATATTATCCTCCGAAAACTATATATTCTTTTCAATAGCCGCAATAAGCTCCTCTATTTCCTGCTTGCGAAGCTTAAGGCTTACCATATTTGCGATCATTCTTGCTGAAATGGGAGCGATATCCTCATAAACCTCAAGACCGTTTTCCTTTAAGGTAGTACCTGTTTCTACAATATCCACAATAGCGTCAGAAAGTCCGAGTAAGGGAGCAAGCTCAACACTTCCCTCAATCTTTACTATCTCAACGTCCATGTTCTTCTTTTCAAAATATCCTCTTGCAACATTGGGATATTTTGTGGCAATGGTCTTTACATCATAACCGGAGTAAAAATCCTCGCCCTTCTTGCCTGCAAGTGCAAATCTGCATCTGCCGAAGCCAAGATCAACAAGCTCAAAGAACTTTCCGCTCATTTCCATTATAGTATCCTTGCCTACAACGCCCATATCGCATACGCCGTTTTCCACATATGTAATAACGTCTGCTGCCTTTGCAAGCACTACTTCAATAGTATCTCCAACAGGAAGAATAAGCTTTCTTCCCTTTTCATGAACTGCTGTACAGTCATAGCCTATCTTTTCAAGAAGTCCTACCGTATCCTTTTCAAGTCTGCCCTTTGTAAGCGCTATACGCAGGGGCTTTTTCTCATTATTCATTGTATTATACATTCCTTTCAGGTGCTCACATAGTTTCTTTTGTTATTTTGCTGCCTACAGACACAACAGTTCTTATTCCCTTTGCCTTTGCATAGGAAACAGTTTCCTCATAGCTGTCAAATACCGAGTTTTCAGCTATCTGACCGTTTTCAGAAAGCTTTTCGCAATGAAGAACAGCTTCTGTTTCATAGCCGTCCTCACCGAAAACAATAACATCGGCAGACGCAGGCGTATAATCCTTATTCATGCGGATCACCTTTGCAACAGCGTCAACATTTACTGCATAACCTGTTGCGGGAACATCATAGCCGTATTCGGAAAGCAGCTTGTCATAGCGGCCGCCTGAAATAACAGCGTCACCGAAGCCTGTAAGATATCCCTTTATAACAATTCCTGTATAATAATCCATCTTGTTTACAAGTCCAAGATCAATAGTGATCTTGCCCTCATAGCCTGCCTTGCATATGCTTGTATAGATGTACTTAAGCTCAGAAAGCACCTTTTCGGTCTTTTCATCTCTGAACAGACCTGCTGCCGCATCAAATACCTCAATGCCGCCGAAAAGTCTTGGGAGCTGCTTAAGTGCCTTTGCAGCGGCATTATCGCCGAAGCTGTCAAGCAGATCGTTAAGAGCGGGATAATTCTTTACCTCGATAAAGCTGCGGATAGTTTCTATCGTATCACTGTCTGCACCGAGAGCGGACGCAAGCTCCTTGAAGAAGCCTATATGACCGATCTCCAGACGGAAATTCTCGCTTTCACAGGAAGCAAGCACCTTTATCGCCGAAGAGATCACCTCTATATCGGCACGCCTTGAAGCAGAGCCGATAAGCTCGATACCTGTCTGACGTATCTCATCGCTTCTGCCTCTCATAACAGGCTTGTTTCTGAATACGTTCTGACTGTAATAAAGGCGGAGCGGCAGCGGCTGCTCACGGAAACGTGTTGATACAACTCTTGCAATAGGCATTGTTGAATCGGGACGGACAACAAGAAGTCTGCCCTTTGTATCGGTAAGCTTATACATACTTTCCTGTGGAAAATAACGTGATTTCTGATTGAATACATCGTAGAATTCCAGACCGGGAGTTATCACCTCGCTGTATCCGCCCGATCTGAATATTTTATGCAGGCGTTCCTCTACCTCTCGTACAGCGGCACAGTCGCCCATAATAAGATCCTTTGTTCCCTCAGGGGAGATCAAATCAAAGCTTTTCATGTGAAAATACCTTCCTTTAATATATGTTATAAAATTTCATTTAATTCGCTTTAATGTATCATTGTAATATTATAATATCATAATATTCTGATAATGTCAATACCTGTTGTTATTTTTATACTATACTGCTACAAACAAGCATATAATGTTGAAAAACATATCCCCATTTACCATATCAGAACAATGTGGTCTGAGCGGATTTGGGAAGATCAGCCATTGCACCTATTGATTCAAGGACCTCAATAACGCTCTTGCCCACGCCGCTTCTTTCCTGTACCTCATCAATGGACAGGAAAGGACCTTTAAGTGCCGCTTCACGAAGAGCAACAGCAGCATTTCCGCCGATACCTGCGGCAGAACAGAAAGGAAGTCTCAGCTTGCCGTTTTCGGGAAGATATCTCAGTCCGTCGGAATGATAGATATCAATAGGAAGAAATTCCAGTCCTCTTGCCATCATCTCATTTATTACCATAAGCATATCAAGAGTTGAGGACTCCTTTGCCGAACGGTCATTTCCCTTTTCCTTAAGCTCGTTCATTCTCATTCTTACAGCGTCACGTCCCAGCATAGCCGTTTCCGCTTCAAAATCCTCTCCTCGTACAGTAAATATCGTAGCATAGAATTCAAGAGGATAATTTATCTTGTACCAGCCCAGCTTCTGAGCCGCAATAACATACGCCGCCGCATGAGCCTTGGGGAACATATACTTTATCTTAAGACAGCTGTCTATATACCATTCGGGAACATCATGGTCACGCATATTCTGCTTCATTTCCTCCGTAAGCTGCTTGGGAGCCTTACCCTTACGTGTGATCTCCATTATCTTGAAGGAAAGGTTCGGGTCAACACCGTGATAGATAAGATATGTCATGATACCGTCACGGCAGCCGATAACCTCTGAAATGGTACAGGTGCCGTTTTTGATAAGCTCCTGTGCATTTCCAAGCCATACGTCCGTTCCGTGAGAAAGTCCCGATATCTGTAAAAGGTCGGAAAATTTCTTTGGCTGTGATTCAATAAGCATTCCCTTTACAAAGGGAGTACCCATTTCGGGAAGTGCAAGAGTTCCCGTCTCCCAGCCGATATCCTCAACTGTAACACCAAGTGCCTCGGGGGACGTATAAAGACTCATTACCTTTTCATCTCCCGGGAAAACGTCCTTTGTCATTACTCCCGTAAGATCCTCCAGATGCTTATAAAGCGTAGGACAATCGTGTCCCAACTCATCAAGCTTCAGGATCGTATCATGAAGGGAATGGAAGTCATAATGTGTTGTAACAACGTCAGAATTAGCGTCCTCGGCAGGTCTTTGTATAGCCGTAAAATCGTAGACCTCATAATCTGAGGGTACAACTACCATTCCTCCCGGGTGCTGTCCCGTTGTTCTCTTTACATCGGTACAGCCCTTTGTAAGACGGTCCTCCTCTGCTCTCGGCAGATGCTGTCCCGTTTCATCAAGATAATGCTTGACATAGCCGTATGCGGTCTTTTCGGCAACTGTACCTACAGTTCCCGCCTTGAACACGTTCTCACTTCCGAAAAGTGTTTCGGTGTATTTATGTGCGCTTGTCTGATATTCTCCCGAGAAATTAAGGTCGATATCAGGCGCTTTATCTCCGTTAAAACCGAGGAAGGTCTCAAAGGGGATATCATGCCCCTCACGGCGCATCTCCGCTCCGCATTTGGGACAATTTTTCGGCGGCAGGTCATAACCCGAGCCTACCGAGCCGTCCATAAAGAATTCGCTGTGCTTGCAGCTGTCGCATATATAATGGGGCGGCAGAGAATTTACCTCCGAAATGCCCGACATATTCGCAACAAAGGACGAGCCTACCGATCCTCTGGAACCTACCTGATAGCCGTTTTCATTTGAATTTGCAACCAGCTTCTGTGCGATCATGTAAAGCACTGCAAAGCCGTTGTTTACAATAGATGTAAGCTCTCTGTCAAGACGCTTTTCAACTACCTCGGGAAGAGGATCGCCGTAAATAGCCTTTGCCCTTTCCCATGTGATACGGGGCAGCTCCTCCTCTGCATTATCCATGCTGGGAGTATATGTTCCGGGAGGGATCGGTCTTATATCGGGATCGCACATATCCGCAATAAGATTGGGATTTGTTATAACTACCTCTCTTGCCTTTTCCTCTCCCAGATAAGCAAATTCCTCCAGCATTTCATCTGTTGTTCTCAGATAAAGCGGCGGCTGATGCTCAGCGTCATCAAATTTGCCGTACATAAGTATCTTTCTGAAAACAGCGTCGTCCTTGTTCATAAAATGAACGTCACAGGTAGCAACAACAGGAATATTCATTTCCTCACCCAGCTGAACTATTTTTTTATTCAGCTCCTGAAGATCCTCTATCGAGGTTATATCGGGATAATCGTCGCTTCTTATAAGAAATTCATTGTTAAGTACAGGCTGTATCTCAAGATAATCATACAGCGATGCTATCTGCTTAAGCACATTCATCGGTCTGCCGTCTCTTACAGCGGTAAAAAGCTCTCCCGACTCGCAGGCACTTCCCACGATAAGCCCCTCACGATGCATTCTAAGCTCCGATACAGGTATTCTCGGACGTCTCTTGTAATATTTTGTATGACCGATAGATACCAGCTTGTAAAGATTTTTAAGTCCTACGCTGTTTTTGGCTATAATTATCTGATGATAGGGTCGTAAACTTCTTGGATCAACATTTTTTACGCACCTGTTTATCTCGCCTATATTGCTGATACCCTGCTCGCTAATAAGCCTGTTTGCAAGCTTTATAAAAACTCTTCCCAGCATTTTTGAATCTTCAAATGCACGATGATGATCAAACTCACCTAAACCGAGAGCCTTTGCAATAACATCAAGCTTATGCTTTTTAAGCTCAGGAAGCATACTTCTTGCCATTACCACCGTATCGACAGTTGTAAATTCAAATTCTATATTATACCTTTTACAAGCGGCACGGATAAAGGAAGTATCAAAGCCTGCATTATGCGCTATCAGCACAGGCTTTTCACCGCAGAACTCTATAAATTTACGGAGTGCTTCCTCCTGTGAAAGCCCGTCCTTTACCATATCATCTGAAATGCCTGTCAGCTCGGTTATCCTCTGAGGTATAGGCTTTTCGGGATCAACAAACTCTGAAAATGTATCTCCCAGCTCCAGATTATCAAGCCTTACCGCACCATATTCGATGATCCTTTCACTTTCCGCATTAAAGCCTGTTGTTTCAAGGTCAAATACAACAAGCCTGCCCTTTAAGGAGCTGTCCTCATAAAGATCCACCGCATCTGCACAGTCATTTACCGAATATGCTTCACAGCCGTAAAGCACCTTGAAATCTCCGCCGTCCTTGCGTATTCCGCTTACGCAGTCAAATGCGGCAGGAAACGCCTGTACTCCGCCATGATCGGTAACTGCAATAGCCTTATGTCCCCATGAATACGCCTGCTTTATCAGCTTATCCACAGGTGTAACAGCGTCCAGCGTAGAATAGTTTGTATGCATATGCAGCTCAACACGCTTGTCCTCGCATTTATCGGTACGCTTTACACGCTTTACCAGCATTATATCATTTGCCTTTGCCTGCAGCTCATTGTCAAAAGTATCAAAATCGACTCTTCCCCTCATAACGATAGTTGAGCCCTCTTTAAGCTTTTTATATGGATTTTCGGCTTCCTTGTCCTGAAAATCCTTTATTGATATAGAGCTTGTATAATCGGTTATTCCAACCGTAACGATTCGTTTTTCTTCGCCCTTTTTATTCTTTATTTCCTTTTCTGCATACTGGAACACATCGCCCCAGATAACAACATTGGTCATTTTTCCCTTAATGTCTGCTATAGGCGTACTTGAATCCGCATAAATACGCTTACCCTTTACCAATTCTGCCTCATCGCACAGAATGGGCAGCTCACGGAAATCCACGGTCACAGGCTTATCGTCCTCTGAGCCCTGTCCCTGATCCCCTGTTGGATACGGAGTATTGTCAACAGGCTCGGGCACAGGCATATTTGCGTAAGCCTCCGCCATCATTCTTTCATATTCGGCAGCAGGATCCTCATCGGACTGCTTTTCGGTCAGCTCAACAGTAAACGGTCTGGAAAATTCCTCAGAAAGAAGCCTTGCAAGCTCACCTTCCACATTTGCCTTTTTCATAAGCTCCGCTCCGCCGTTTCGCAGCTCTATGACTATGTGACCGTCATTTTCGGAAAGACCTGCCCCCTTTGTATGACCGTTTATCACCGCAATTTTCCTCTTAAGGCATAAAATAGCATCGTTTATGTATCTGGTTTCAAACATATCGGGAGTATATCTGCATTTCAGATTCAGCTCCTCAATACCGATGGCACGCCTTACAGCAGTTTCAAAATCCAGAATATTTTCAAATCTCTGCAATGATGTATATTTTGCAAACACAGTAAGCCTTGTGCTTTCCTTATTCATAATAAGCTTTAAAATATCTCCACGCCCTATAGGGTTAGGGATAAATTCGGAATATTCTTCAAAAAAATCCTTTATAAGCATTTTATCACCTTATTATCGATCTCTTTTTTCAATATGCATATAAATTATATTATACCTCATCTTGTCATTAATTTCAACCATTATTCAGTGAATTTTATAATATTTCCGAAAAAACATAAAAAACCCTCCCTTGTATACCAAAGGAGGATTTTTAATATGATCTTTCTTATCACTTAATTATATTGAGACCATTACGCTCTGATAATGCCGAGATATCTGTTATTCCAGTACAACCCGATATATCAAGGTTTTCAAGATAAAAAAGCCTTGATAATGCCGATTCATCTGTTATTCCCGTACAACCCGATAAATCAAGTGTTTCAAGGTCAGAAAGCTCTGATAATACCGAAATATCTGTTATTCCTGTACAGTTGCTTAACTTCAGTTCTGTAAGCTTATCAAAAGCTGATAACCAGGAAATATCCGTTATTTCCGGATAATCTGATATATAAAGCTTTGTCAATCCTGTAAATTCCGATAATGGAGTAAGATCTGTTATTCCCGTACAGTCAGATATATTCAATGTTGTAAGGTTCTTATTTTTCGATATAACAGCAACATCGGTTATTCCCGGATTTGAAGCTATATCTAAATATGTCAGATTTTCAAGCTTCGATAAAACAGAAAAATCGGTTACTCCGCTGCAATTTTTTAAATATAATTCCGTAAGATTTTTCATTCCGGATAACTGTGAAATATCTGTTATCGCCGTGCAATTACTCAGAGATAAACATGTCAATTCCGTAAGTTCCGCCAAAGGACTGATATCCTTTAATTTATCACATTCAACTAATTTCAATAATTTCAGCTTTTTTAGCTCCGACAGTGCAGAAATATCTGTTATTCCCGAACTCTGACCCAGATACAACTCTTCAAGATCGGTATAATTCTTTAAAAACGAATAATCTGTAACCTTTTCATATGTACTGATATAGAATTTTTTCAACTTAATAAGTCCGGATAAACATGAAATATCACTGATCGACGAATTATCATACAGGTATAATTCTGTCAGATTTGTGAGATTTGAAACAGGCTCAAGATCTGTTATTTCTTTACAGAAACATAAATCCAAATAAGTCAGCTTTGTAAGACTTGAAACAGGTTCAAGATCAGTTATTCCGGTAGATAATAAACTTAAATATGTCAGATTTGTAAGATTTGAAACTGGCTCAATATCAGTTATTCCGGTACATGAATATAGATCCAGGCGGGTAAGGTTTGTAAGCTTTGAAAGCGGTGTGATATCTGTTATTTTATCACAATATTGTAAATATAATTCCTTCAGATTTGTAAGGTTTGAAAGCGGAACAAGATTTTCTACACCTGAAGATTTACTTAAATTCAATGTTTCCAGATTCTTCAGACTTAACAGAGGTGAAATATCTGTTATTTTGCTGCATAAAGCCAATCCCAGATTTTTCAGATTTGTCAGGTCTGAAAGTGTGGAAATATCCGTTATCTCATTACAATAATTCAGATTAAGTACAGTTATATTCGGAAGCTCCGACAAATTGAGATTTTTGATGCTCCTGATCTCACTCAGATCCAGTGTTGTGATTCCCTGTGCATTTGATAACGCAAAGTCGGTGATTTTCGTACAGCCGGAGAAGGATAATTCCGTTAAAGTCTCAAGATCGGATAATTCCAGAACCTTAAGGTTTACATTATTGTCCAGTGTCAATGAACTCAGCGAAGCAAGCCCCGATAATGATATTTCGGTTATGCCGTCACATTTTGATAAATTTAACTTTGTAAGCGAACTCAGCTCCGATAATGGAGATATATCGGTTATTTCCTTACAGTAAGACAGATCAAGTTCGGTAAGAGATTTGAAACCTGATAGTGACGATATTTCCGTTATACCGGAACATAATGACAGATCAAGCTTTAAAAGTGCATGAAGCTCCGTCAAAGCCGATATATCCGTTATTTCGTCACAATTTGATAAACTCAGATCTGTAAGATTATAAAGTCCCGATAATGCTCTTATGTCTGTTATTCCTTCACAACTGCTAAGATTCAGATCTGTAAGATTTTTAAGTCCCGATAATGCTGTTATGTCTGTTATTCCGTCACAACTTCCAAGATCCAGATCTGTAAGATTATTAAGTCCCGATAATGCTGTTATGTCTGTTATTCCGTCACAATAACTAAGATTCAGATCTGTAAGATTTTTAAGTCCCGATAATGCTGTTATATCTGTTATTTCTTTACAACTATACAACTGCAGATCTGTAAGATTTTCAAGTTCCGATAATGCTGTTATATCTGTTATTCCGTCACAATAACCAAGATCCAGATCTGTAAGATTTTTAAGTTCCGATAATGCTGTTATGTCTGTTATTCCTTTACAATTTCCAAGATCCAGATCTGTAAGTTTTTCAAGTCCCGATAATGCTGAAATATCTGTTATCTCTTTAATTGACCCTAAACTAAGTACCTTCAGATTGGTAAGCCCCGATAATGCTGTTATGTCTGTTATTCCATCACAATAAGTAAGATCCAATTCGGTAAGCGAATTAATTTCAGACAAAGGTGATAGATCCTTTATATTCTCACAGAAGGCTAAATTAAGAGAATTAAGAGATCTCAGCTCAGACAATGAAGATATATCTTCGATTTCTGTACAGCTCCATAAATTCAGATCGGTAAGAGATGAGATTTTTGATAATGGAGTTATATCCTTTATTTCATTCTTACTAAGACGCAGATAAGTAAGAGCTTCAAGCTCAGATAACGGATTCACATCGGTTATGCTGCAGCCTTCAAGATTCAGATCGGTAAGTGCTTTAAGCCCCGATAAAGCTGTTATATCGGTTATTCCTGTACAATAGCTGAGATTAACATCTGTAAGTGCTTTAAGCTCCGATAAAGCTGTTATATCGGTCACACCGTCACAGCTTCGTAAATTTATATATTCAAGGTCTGTATGCTTAGATAACGCTGATATATCTGTTATACTGTCACAGCCAACAATAGTCAGGTTATTCAGGGTCTTAAGCTCTGATAATGGGGTAATATCCTTTAAATCACTGCAGTCTGCTATATTGAATTCGGTCAGGGACTTAAGCGCTGCCAATGGGGAAATATCGTTTATTTTATTACAAGCTATCAGATTGACCTTTTCCAGTGTGGGAATTTCGGATAATGGTGCTATGTCAACCAGATTGTGGCAATACATCAGATCTGCCTCTTTAAGCTTTTTAAGCTCTGTTAAAGGTGAAATATCGGTAAGGGTATCCGATTCTACTTTTATTTTTTTTAGGTTACTTAATCCCGTTATTTTTTCAAAATCGGCTATATCACCGTATATGGCAATTTCTTCAAGATTATCCATAAGGCATATTTTGGAAAACTCATCATTTACATTAAATGAACCCCAAAGACTAAGCTCCTTCAATGTTGATTTTAATCCGAATATTTCAAGCATTGCGATATCCGCAGAATTCTTGTCCCACTGCTCATATCTCGAAAGGTCGACAAATTCCGTATCGGGAGCATAGATACTGTCTCTGATCACAATTCTGTTTTCAAGCTCCTCCGCAGAAGCATTTTTTTCAAATTCCACATAATCTGCATATATATCAACAAGCTCTGTTATTTCGTCCTCATAGCTTGTACAATCATTTATCCACCTGGTTTTTCCGGTAAAATAAAACTGTTCTGTATTGCCGAAATTCTCCTCCGCCAGCTCCAGAATTTTACCCTCAGAAGTTTTTCTCAGATGAAGATATGATTTTCCTGAAAAAGAATACAGCATATTTCCGTTTACATCATAAACATTATTGCCGAACGCTATTTCAGGAACAAGATCTGAATTAAAATCTTCAACATATATATTCATATAAAAAAACATATCCACAGTTACTTTGTCCAGTACATCTGTAAGCTGTTCAACCCATTCCGCTCTTGTTTCTTCGCTTATTTTAAATTCTTCCTTAACAGGCTCCGAACCGACCGCTGTAACAGCAGTTTCAGCAATCGTATCCGTAATAGCAGTTTCAGCAACCGTATCTATAACTGCATTTTCTGTATTTTTATTATTACCCGTTATCATGATCGTAGAAACTACAGATAATCCGATAACTGCAGCGGCGGCAGCAGCTCCGACAGCAATTTTTTTATTTCTCCCGATATTTCTTATATCGTTTTCCATATCTTCGATTTTCTGATAACGCTTCTGAGGATCGCTGTTCATTGCCTTGCAGATTATCTTCTGCATATCCTGAGATATCTTTATTCCGCTGAAATCTGTTTTTCCGTTGACAGGCTTGCGAGCCGTAAGAAAATAATAAATCGTTGCACCCAGACCGTAAATATCCGTTCTTGTGTCAATACATGCCCTGTCAAGATTTTTTGTTTTCTGATGAGTTATACTGCTTTTTGATGTATTTGTTTTGCTTTTAGTATTTGTCAGAGGAACATCATAGTTTTCGTTTGCGTCAAGTAATACAGTTTCCGCCTCAGATAAAAAACGTGTTTCTTCATGGAACTCCCCTACCACCGCAGGAGCTTTTACTATTCTCCTGAACTGTTCAGGTGCGGAATATCCGTTTGACCCTCCCACAGAGAAAACATTTCCCGAATCAACGGCACTGATATTGAAATCTATCAGATATACCCTTCCCTCATCGGTTTTCATTACATTTGCAGGCTTTATATCACTGTGAATGATCGGATGCGGTTTATTATTATGTATACACTTTACCGCATTGCAAAGCTGTAGTGCATAATCCTTGATTTCAGACTCGGAAAACGGAACTTCACGCTTTTTATAGATCTGCTCCATATTTTCTCCGTCAATATAATCCATTACAGTATATATATCACCGTCAAGCTCAATAAAGTCGCTTACACTCGGGATATGTTCATTATTAAGCCCTTTAAGAAGATCAACTTCCGCACGGATATTGATGATCTCTTTGACCTCTTCTTTGATTCGTTTGATAGCAACATTTTTTTCCATTCGCAGATGATATGCTTTGAATACCTCGCCGCCTCCGCCTGCACCGATTCGTTCGTCAATCCTATATGTCTCATTAAGTATCTCACCTATTGACAACATATTATCAATCGCCCTCTCATAAAAAATATCAACAACTTATTATATCATATTTTTCCATAGTCCGCAATAAATTTCAGGAATTTTGACTTTTTGTACAGTATATTGATTAAAAAGTGTTTCTTTTCTATTAAAACATCAACAATCTGATTAATAATATTTTACAATACTATATAAAAATCGAATATATTCAGATTTTTTTCTTTTTCCCCTGAACATAATAATTAACTGCCGCAACAATTTTTGCAGGAAGCATCCTTCCGAAAACCGCAATAAGTTTCACCTTAGATGTAGGAACTACCAGAAGCTTCCCCCCGAAAAGACCTTCCACAGCTTCCTCTGCGGCCTCCTCCGAGGATATACCCGAAAAGCTTCCCGTCACCCCTGCCCTGCTGTTAAACGACGTATCTACGGGCCCCGGACAAAGAACGCATATCCGAACTCTGCTCTTTCTGTGACGCAGCTCCTCATATACAGATTCGCTCATGCTGATAACATAACTTTTTGTTGCATAATATCCTGACATGAACGGTCCGGGAACAAAGCCTGCAACCGAAGCCACATTAAGAATATATCCTTTGTTTCTCTTTACAAAATCACGGAGAAACAGCTTCATAAGAATATGCACCGCTCTCACATTCACATCAAGCATTTTCATTTCTGCCTTAAGATTTGCTTCAACAAATTCACCGTGGAGACCAAAGCCTGCATTATTGATAAGCACCTCTGTATTATACTGCCGTGCATATCTATATAAAGCACCGCATTCCTTCACATCGGAAAGATCAGCCGATACAGCTGTCACATTTTTCCTTCCAAGCTCATCACAAAGCCTTGAAAGCTCATCTTCATTTCTTCCCGTAAGCAGAAGATGATATCCTCTTTTCCCGAGAAGTCTTGCGATATCTCTGCCAATTCCCGAAGTAGCGCCTGTTACGACCGCTGTTTTTCTCATAGTTATATTTTCATGGATTATTTTCATAGCCATTTCCCTTCCGATAATATAAAGGCACTGCACAAAGTCAGTAAATTTTCTGTGCAGTGCCTGTCCTTTATTTATTTCTTACTCTTGATAACAAGCAATGTGATCGTAACAGCAAGTGCAGCCGCAAGTACAGCTATAACGATAACGGAAATTCCGCTGAATCCGTTATCCGACTTTTCCTCTGTGCTTTCGGAGGTTTTTTCTTCGGATTTTTCTTTAGTTTCCTCTTCCTTTTCCGTTTCATCTGCTTTTTCTGTTTCAGTCTCAGCTTCTTCGGATTTCTCTTCCTTTTCTTCAGCCTTTTCGGTCTCTTCTGCCGCCTCTGTTACGGGAGCAGCTGTTTCGGGAGCCTTGTATTCCTCATTGAAGCCATCCTCTGTTGATACAAAGTTATTGCCCCAGCCGTCGTAGCCATCTGCATCATCAGCTGTATGTACTGTTACATTAAGGTTTTGGAATACTCCTCCGCCGCCAAGCTCAGGTGCATTTTCTCCGTAAATATAAAGGTCTTTAAGTTCGTGACAATCTGCAAATGCGCCCTCTCCGATATATGTTACCTGAGGTCCTATATAGAATTCAGTAAATATGCACTTTGAGAAGCAGTATGCAGGTATTTCCGTAACACCTGCAGGAAGTGTAAATACCGCAAGACTCTGACATTCTCTGAAAGCGCCATCTCCTATCGAGGTAAC
>JAFUOZ010000070.1 GCA_017481565.1 Oscillospiraceae bacterium
TACCAGGACGCTTTCTTACAGCCTCCAGTCCTTCGAGAACCTGAATCTGGCTTTCGTCATATGCTGTTTCGTTGTTTACATTCTGAATTTCGGACATAACCTAACCATCCTTTGCGGGATACCCGCGGTATAATAAAAATATTACTGTTTGTAAATCATATATAAATAATACAATCTGTAATTATATATTATTACTATAAGTAAATTAAATATAAAATATACTTTTAGTATCATTACTATTTTACTATTTGTAAATTTAAGTAAATATATTACTATATCTACAATACTATAAGTTATATTTCATAATAAAACTACTATAAGTATTTATTACATCTTTTTATCAATGTAGCAGGAGCAATAGGGGATATAAAAATCCTTTCTCTGCCGTCTCTTGTGGAAACTACAAAGGATTTGGGCATATCGTAGTAAACATTCACAGCCGCCTTTCTTTTTTCAGAGGCTGAAAGATATTCTCTTGTAATCTTTCCTACCGAGGTATTTTCAATATCAAAAATACCTATAATATCACAGTCTCTCACAGTAGTTTCACCGCCGAGATGAATATACAAAGCCTATCCCTCCAGAATTTTTCCACCGCATACTCTGAAAATTTTTCCCTTAACATCACCGAGAACACGGCTGTCACAGCAGGTTATAAAAACCTGCATATCGTCTATATTTTCAAGAATAAACCTTTGTCTTGCCGTATCAAGCTCACTTAGAACATCATCAAGCAGCATAACAGGAGCATCGCCTGTCTGATCCCTGATGATTTTCGCCTGAGCCAGCTTCATGGCAAGTGCAGTACTTCTCTGCTGACCCTGTGAACCGAACTCTCTTGCTGAAAGTCCGTTTATGGTAGCTATCACATCATCACGATGAACACCATGAAGGGTATAGCCTGCTCTAAGGTCGTCATTTACATGATTTTTAAGCTTGCTGTAATATATTTCCGCAAGCTCACCCTCATGGTCGGTACGTCCTTCGAGTTTTCTGTATATAGTTGACTGATAGTATAATTGTATTTTTTCTTTACCATCAGTAATTTTATTATATAAACTATCTGTATAAATATTTAAATTATTACAGTAAGTATCACGAATTACTGAAATATACGCACCTGTTTTAGCAAGCTGGACATCCCACACATCAAGCTCATCAATACGATGCCCTGAACCGAAGGCTATCTCTTTTATCAGAGCATTTCTCTGACTCAACAGATCATCATACTTGTTAAGTGCATATACAAAAGATTTTTTCAGCTGAGAAGCTGAAAGATCTATAAAGCTTCTTCTGTTATCAGGTGAGCCTTTTGCAATAAACAGATCCTCAGGAGTAAAGACCACACATTTCAGACTTCCGAACAGCCTCGAAAGCAGCGGAATTTTTACTCCGTTAAGTGTTATCAGCTTTTCACGCACATTGCTTTTCTTTACAGAAAATGCGATCTGCTGATCTCGGAATGAATCTGTAAAATCAAGCTTTATTTCAGCCTTATCCTTATCAATGCCTATAAAATCCCTGTCTCTTGTGCCTCTGAAGGAACGGCAGCCTGTCATAAGCCACACTGCTTCTATCAGATTGGTTTTGCCATGAGCATTATCTCCGCAGAAAATAGTCATTTTCTCATGGGGAGCAATATGTACATCGGACAGATTTTTATAGCCGTCAGCAGAAAAGCTGTTTATTATCATTTGCCTGAAACCTCAAGACGTAGGATAATATCATCAGCGTGTATTTCAACAACATCTCCGCTGCGTATTTTTTTGCCTCTCATTGTACAGCATTCGCCGTTTACATCAACAATTCCGTCA
>JAFUOZ010000071.1 GCA_017481565.1 Oscillospiraceae bacterium
ATGAAAACCCTTCGGAGTATTTTATGTCACTCCGTGACGAAAACAGGCTGCTGCCCGTTTTTGCCGAGCTTGCCGCTCTTTCGGGCGTGATACAAAGTCCTGTTTATCATCGGGAGGGGGACGCATGGACACATACGATGATGGTACTTGATGAAGCGGCAAAGCGGCGTGATAATGTAAAAAATCCTTTCGGCTTTATGCTTTCCGCTCTGTGTCATGACTACGGAAAAGCAGTCTGCACCGAGGAAAAGGACGGTGCTGTTCATGCGCTGAGACACGAAACAGAGGGTCTGCCACTTGTAAAAAGCTTCTGTCAGCGCATAAATGCTGACTCTGAGCTTACGGAATATGTACTGAATATGACCATGCTCCACATGCAGCCTATAACCGCCGCAAAAACAGGCTCGGCACGGAAAAAGACCAACAAAATGTATGATATGTCCGCTGAGCCGTTTGCATTGATACAGCTTTCCGTCTGTGACGGACTGGGCAAGCTTCCTCAGGTCACCGATACGGAGGATTTTCTCCTTGACCGTCTGGAGTATTTTTATAATACTATGAAGCAGCCCTATGTTACCGATGATGATATTATCGGTATGGGTATATCATGTTCGGATATACGATTTGATGATGTAAAAGCCTATGCTCACAAGCTGAGGCTTGCGGGCACAAACAAGGAATCCGCTTTAAAGCACGTGAGTGCATATATAAGGATGTGATAAAATGACTATCGATATGATACGTGAACGGCTTCGGGGCGAGGAATACGCCTTTCTCCGCAGTAATGAGCATCTGAATAAAAATATAATACTTCTGGGACTTGGAGGCTCTCATGCCTACGGTACAGCTGTTGAAGGGTCGGATATCGACATAAGAGGCTGCGCGCTGAACAGTCCCTGTGAAATACTTCTGGGTGAGGATTTTGAACAGGTCTGCCATATACCTACGGACACGGTAGTATATTCCTTCAATAAGCTGATAAATTTGCTGACAGGGTGCAATCCAAATACTATTGAGCTTCTGGGGCTTAAAGAGGAGCAGTATATATATCTTTCAGATACAGGTCGGAAGCTTATCGGAAACCGTAAGCTGTTTCTGTCAAAGCAGGCGGTATTTACCTTCGGCGGCTATGCGGACGATCAGCTGCGCCGTCTTGACAACAAATCTGCACGGTCAGCTGACAAAAGTATTATGGAGGAGCATATACTCCGTAGTCTTAAGCGCATGACCGCAAACGAATTCGGTCTTGATGACTGTCAGCTTTCACTATACACCGATACATCGGAAAAGCCCGACTTTGAAAGGGAAATATTTATTGATATAGATCTAAAGCATTATCCTGTGCGTGATCTGGAATCGGTGCTTTCAAAGCTGGGAACGATAATCCGTGATTACAGCAAAACAGGCAAGCGAAACCGCAAGGCAATAGCTCACGGAAAGCTTTCAAAGCATATGATGCACCTTATCAGGCTTTATATGATGTGCTCCGATATCCTTGAAAAAGAGGAGATAATCACCTGCCGTGAAAAAGAACATTCTCTGCTTATGGATATACGAAACGGAAAATATCTTGACGATGAGGGACAGCCTGTCCCCGAATTCTATGAGCTTGTGGACGAATACAAGCGCCGCTGTGACTATGCCGCCGAAAACACATCTCTCCCCGAAAAACCCGATATAAAGAGAATAAGAGAATTCAAAGCGGCGGTAAACGAGAAAATTATCAGAGAAAATTGATCCTGCCTATTCCATTTTGAATGAATATGTGTTATAATAGATTATTATAACCTAATATATCCCGAAAGGAACGATAAAAATGAGCGAAATAAGAAATCCCGAGCTTTGGGAAAGCGGAAAAACAAAAATCGACTGGGTAAAGGCGAATATGCCTCTTTTAAATTCCATTGAAGAGGACTTTAAAAAGGACCTGCCCTTCAAGGGAATGAAAATTGCGCTTTCGGTACATCTTGAAGCAAAGACCGCATATCTGTGCAAGGTGCTTGCGGCAGGCGGTGCGGAGATGTATGTAACAGGTTCAAATCCCCTTTCTACACAGGACGATGTTGCAGCAGCGCTGGTCCATGACGGTCTGAATGTTTTCGCATGGTATGACGCTACAAGCGAGGAATATCATCGTCATATTGCGGCTGTTATCGAAGCAGGTCCCAACATTATCATTGATGACGGCGGCGACCTTGTAAACCTTATCCACAATGAATATCCCGAAAAGATAAAGGACGTTATCGGCGGCTGTGAGGAAACAACAACAGGTATCATCAGACTTATCGCCATGAATAACGACAAGGCGCTTAAGTTCCCTATGGTACTGGTAAACAATGCAGACTGCAAGCATCTTTTCGATAACCGTTACGGTACAGGACAGTCCGTATGGGACGGTATCAACCGTACTACAAACCTTATCGTTGCAGGAAAGAACGTTGTTGTTGCAGGCTACGGCTGGTGCGGAAAGGGCGTTGCAATGAGAGCAAAGGGTCTGGGTGCTTCCGTTATAGTTACAGAAATTGATCCTATTAAGGCTATGGAAGCTGTTATGGACGGTTTCAAGGTGATGAAGATGACAGATGCCGCAAAGATAGGCGATTTCTTTGTTACCGTTACAGGCTGTAAGAGCGTTATCACCGAGGAGAGCTTCCGTGTTATGAAGGACGGCGCTATCTGCTGCAATGCAGGACATTTTGACTGTGAGGTAGATGTGGCTCGTCTTAAGGAGATCGCTGTTGAGGAAAAGACAGCACGTCACAACATTCAGGGCTATAAGCTTGACAACGGCAGATGGATAAATATCATCGCACAGGGCAGACTTGTAAATCTTGCGGCAGGAGACGGTCACCCTGCAGAGATCATGGATATGAGCTTTGCTATTCAGGCACTTTCGGCACTTCACCTTGTAAAGAATCAGGGCAAGCTTGACAGCATGATAATCGATGTTCCCAAGTCGGTAGACAATGAGGTGGCGGAGAGAAAGCTGCGTTTCTGGGGACTGGAGATAGACAAGCTTACAGAGGAGCAGGAAAAGTATCTTGGCAGCTGGAATGCTGAGTAAGGAGCGTCAGATGGAAGAAAAAAGGACATATAAGGCAGGGATAATTTTAGGTATCACAGGGATAATTTTCTCGGTGCTTTTTCCTGCGGCGGCGTATGGCTGTTCTATTCCCGGAATCGTTATGAGTGCGAAAAAGGACAGGGAAAAATATCATACCACAGCGGCGCTGGTGCTTAATATAATAGCGACTGCCATTGCTGCGGCAAATTCGATTACTGCGGTAGTCATCACCGCAAAGGGCTTTTGCAAGAAAAGAAACGGTGAATTCTGATCCGATACAAAAAAGCCGATGATCGTCAGATGCATTGATAAAATGAAGTCATAACGCTATAAATACAGGTATAGGTCTCAGACAAGTCCGTTTATGAGATCTATGCCTGTATTTTCTGAGCAGATAAATTATTACTTCGGCAATTAAACAGTTTGATTAACTATTTCTAAATTACAATAATTGTCGTATCTGCGACTTTTTTGAAAAATCAAGCACCGAGCAATCAAATTATATTATTGCCGAAGTAATAA
>JAFUOZ010000072.1 GCA_017481565.1 Oscillospiraceae bacterium
GGGGTTTAACACGAACTTTGTTTGCATTGAGATCGATCTTGATCGCGACTTCAGCAGCAGCGAATGATTCGTGACCTGCGAGGAATGCGAAACATTCTGTTTCGTCTTCAAGGAGCATCTTTCCGAGGTTACCGTGACCAAGACCAACCTTTCTCTGGTCAGCAACTGAACCAGGGATACAGAAAGCCTGGAGACCTTCACCGATAGCAGCAGCAGCGTCAGCAGCTCTTGTGCAGCCCTTCTTGATAGCGATTGCACAGCCTACTGTGTAAGCCCACTTAGCATTTTCAAAACAGATTGGCTGAATGCCTTCTGTGATTTTGTATGGGTCAAAGCCCTTTTCCTTGCATATATCAGCACACTCTTCAATAGAGTTGATGCCGTACTGACCGAGAACAGCAAGAATCTGCTTTTCTCTTCTTTCATATGATTCAAATAAAGCCATTGTTATTTACCTCCTCTTACTGCTTTCTGGGGTCGATAACCTTAACAGCATCAGCAACACGGCCATACTGACCCTGAGCCTTTTCAAATGCTGTATTAGCATCGTCGCCTGCCTTGATGAAGTCCATCATCTTGCCGAAGTTGATAAACTTGTAGCCGATGATCTCATCTTCCTCATTAAGAGCGATACCTGTAACATAGCCGTCTGTCATCTCAAGATAACGGGGACCCTTCTTAAGTGTACCGTACATAGTACCAACCTGAGAACGAAGACCCTTACCCAGATCCTCAAGACCTGCACCGATAGTAAGACCGTCCTCGGAGAATGCACTCTGGGATCTGCCGTATACAATCTGGAGGAACAGCTCTCTCAAAGCTGTGTTGATAGCGTCACAAACCAGGTCTGTGTAGAGAGCCTCGAGAAATGAACTGCCGGGAAGGATCTCAGCAGCCATAGCAGCGGAATGAGTCATACCGGAACATCCGATTGTCTCAACGAGAGCCTCCTGGATCACGCCTTCCTTAACGTTGAGTGTAAGCTTACAAGTACCCTGCTGAGGAGCACACCAGCCGATACCGTGTGTGAAGCCGGAAATATCCTTGACTTCCTTAGCCTTTACCCATTTTGCCTCTTCGGGAATGGGTGCTGCACCGTGAGCAACGCCTTGCTTTACGGGGCACATTGTTTCAACTTCATGAGAATAAGTCATAATAGTTACAAACTCCTTTCAGATTTGATGCACGGGCAGATTGTCCGCACCATACAACATCATTATACTACATATTCTCACAAATTGCAAGAGAATTTGTAAGCATTTTTCATTTTTTTAATATAATGGCAATAGCTGACACAGCTTTATAAATTCATTTGTATGAGTTGCTGTATTAAGGAAGTACTGATCAAAGACATAGCCATTGTTTCATTGTATTGAAAAAGCCTTACAGCCGCAATTATCCGATGTAAAATAAATACTAAAAAAATACACTGCTATGTATTACGGTGATAATATTTTTGTTTCACACTGATCTGTTCTGCCCGTATATCAACCACCTGTTGATATTTTCCCCATAATATAAACCGACACTCCATTGCATACCGGCTTTATCCGTGCTATAATTCATACATAACAAAAAAACAAAGGAGCTGTTTACTATGGAAATAAAAATAGGTAATGTCATCAGACAATTAAGAAAAGCCAATGAGATGAGTCAGGAAACACTTGCAGAAAAAATGAACGTTACCGTTCAGGCTGTATCAAAATGGGAAAACGGACTTTCTATCCCCGATGTGTCACTTATTCCCGAAATAGCGGAGCATTTCGGAGTTACCACAGATTATCTTTTTTTCGGTGAGGATAAGAAAAGCGCTGATTCAGGTATCCCAAACGACGGAAATTTATACATCGTTCAGGCTATGAACGGTAAAATATTAGGCTGTGAACAGTGGCAGAGCGAAAAGATGATCCGACTGGAATTAACTCCCGAATACTCCGACAATATTTCCCTGTCAATATGGGGAAGCGCCGAGATCAAGGGAAATATCAGCGGCGGAGTTTCCTCCGAAGGAAATGTTTTCTGCGGAGATGTAAGCGGCGGCGTGGTCTGCAACGGCACCGCAAACTGCGGAAATATCAGCGGCTCTGTGGTATGCGACGGAAATATAAACTGCGGAAATACATCGGGCAGCATGACTGTGGACGGCAATGTCTGCTGCGGCAATATAAGCGGTAATATCAGCTCTGACGGAAATATCCACTGCGGCGACATAATAGATTCAGACACTATAAAATGCTCAAAGCTCCACGTCAAAGGAAATGTAACCTGTCAGACAGTTTACGGAAAAATTATCCGCGAAGAATAAATAAAACTCCCTCTGCAATGCTGAATTAATATGCATTGCAGAGGGATATTTTTTATATTTTTTTATTCCGAAAGGAACGCCGCAAAAGCCTTGTATGCCATATAAACATCAAGCTTTGCAACTATCTCATAGGGAGCGTGCATCGAAAGCACGGGAACGCCTACATCTATAGTATCAACATCAAGATTAGCGATATATGCGGCAACAGTACCGCCGCCGCCTGCGTCTACCTTGCCAAGCTCGCCTGTCTGCCAGATTACCTCATTCTTGTCAAGAAGCGCTCTCACTCTGCCCATGAACTCTGCGGAAGCGTCGGAAGTACCCGACTTTCCTCTTGCACCTGTATACTTTGTAACACATACGCCCTTGTTTATATAGGCTGTGTTTCTTCTTTCGCATACATCAGGGAATGTAGGATCAAATGCGGCATTAACGTCAGCGGAAAGACACTCAGACTTTGAAAGCACCTTTCTGCCCTCTGTACCGAAGCACTCAGCAAGATCGGCAATGAAATATTTCAGGTAAGCTGAACGAAGTCCTGTATTTCCGTCGCTGCCTGTCTCTTCCTTGTCGGTAAGGATAACAACAGCGGTCTTTGCAGGCTTTTCGCACTCCAGAACAGCAGATAATGCAGTATATGCGCATACTCTGTCGTCATGACCGTAAGAGCCTACCATACTTCTGTCAAAACCGATGTCCTTTGCCTTGAATGCAGGGACTGCTTCCAGCTCGGCGGAAAGGAAATCCTCCTCGGTAATGCCGTACTTTTCATTGAGTATAGCCATAATGTTGAGCTTTACCTTGTCGCTTATCTCATCGTCTCTGTAGGGGCGTGAGCCGATAAGTATATTAAGCTCTTCACCTTTGATAAGCTCGGAGGAGCTTCTCTTCATCTGATCGGACGCAAGATGCGGAAGCAGATCTGTCACACAGAAAACAGGATCATTTTCGTCCTCACCTACACAGATCTTTACCTTGCTGCCGTCTGCCTTTACCACTACGCCGTGAAGTGAAAGCGGAACAGTTGTCCACTGATATTTCTTTATACCGCCGTAATAATGTGTCTTGAAAAAGGCTGTATCATTATCCTCATAAAGAGGATTCTGCTTAAGGTCAAGTCTGGGGGAATCAATATGCGCAGCGGCAATATGAACGCCCTCTTCCACAGGCTTTTCGCCGATGACCGCAAGGATAACAGCTTTTTCACGGTTTACGGTATATACCTTATCTCCGCTCTTAAGCTCCATACCCTGCTTAAAGGGAACAAACCCCTTCTTTTCCGCAGCCGCAACGGTATATTCAACCGCCTCCCGCTCTGTTTTTGCAGCGTCAAGAAAGCTCTTGTAGTCCTCACAATAAGCATTGCAGTCATTGATGACCTCATCGCTTGCACGAAGCAGACCATTCTTTTTGTTTACACAAAGCTTTTCCTGTAAAAGCTTTGCCTCTGATTTTTCCTTTGACATATCAGTTCTTCCTTTCGTTATATATTACTATGATATCAATTCTTATGAAAATTATCCGCAGTACAGATTTATATATCCCTCATATGCATTCATGACCTTATACACGTAATGAGAGGTCACCGATGAGGGCATACTGTCAAGAGTAATACCGTCCGAGCTGTAGCTTTTATTCTCCAGCCAGCTGTTTACGTTTCCTCTGCCCGTATGATATGCGGCGGCGGCAGTTTCCTTGCTGCCGTATTCCTCATAGAGAAGCTTAAGAAGATACGCTCCGTACTTGATGTTTATTTCAGGGTCGTACATATCATCATACACCGAATCATCTGCATTTTCGCCCATTCTGAACTTTACCCAGTCATAGCTGTCCTCCATGACCTGCATAAGTCCTCTTGCGCCCACCTCTGATTCGGCATTGGGATCAAAATTGCTTTCCGTTTTTATCACCGCATAGACAAAATATCTGTCAAGCCCGTAAAGCTCGGAATACTTGACAACATATTCACTGAATTTTTCGGGATAAACAAGCTCCTTTGATATTTCAGGCATTTTATAGGCTGTCACCGCTCCGATAAAAAGTATTATCAGCGCTGTAATGACCGCTGCCGCCCTTGATTTTTTCTTTTTTCTTTTACGCATTATTGTTCTCCGATATTTTTTCTATCACTTCTTTTGTTCTTTCTGTAAGCTTACTTGCTGAGCCGTTGTTTTCTATGATATAGTGTGAATTCTGAATAAAGAATTCTGTTGTGTGCTGACTTTTAAATCTTTTCAGCGCCGCTTCTCTGCTTATATGGTCACGGCTGATTATCCGCTCCAGACGGATATTTTCATCTGCAACAACACTTACTATCGCCGTACACAGTCCCTGCTCCCCTGCCTCAAAAAGAGTGGGAGCGTCCAGAAGCACCTTATCTGCACCGCTTTTTTTATATGTATCCAGCATATACTCAATCCGCTTGTTTATATGAGGATAGGTTATGGCATTAAGCCTATTAAGCATTTCCCTGTCGGAAAAAACTATTTCGGCAAGAGCTTTTCTGTTTAAGCTGCCGTCGGCATCAAGTATATTTTCACCGAAGACCTCAGCAGTCTCCGCAAGACATTTTTCGCCCTTTTCCATGACCTGTCTTGCCACCTTATCCGCATTGATGACCTTATAGCCTTCATTTCGGAAAATATCGCTTACCGTTGTTTTCCCCGAACCGCTCTGTCCCGTAAGACCTATCACTGTCACAGCCTTACCACCTCGAATGCCGCCGCTCTCAGGAGCCTGTTATATACTGCAAGACCTGCCCCAACTGTAACGGGACATCTTACAAATACCTGCTCCGCTCCCACAATGTCCATTTCACGAAGGACATGGAAAAGCATTCTCGCCTGCTCCTGAACGGTATTTCCGTAGGTCATATAGCGGTATGGGAATGAAAGTATATCATCGTCAAATATCATTGAATATGTATTCTTCCCGTTATGCTCCTTAACATAAGCGGTAAACTGTTCCAGTGTTCCGCTTACTATGGTCACATTTGCCTTGGGAGAATAATGCTTGTACTTCATTCCCGGAGAAAGAGGCTTTTCGCCTGCATCAAGCTCCTCGGTGATTCCCTTTGCATAGACCACCTGAAAACCTGCCCTTGTAAAGTCCTCACCCGAAATAAAGCCGGGACGGAGTATCTTCACAGCTCCATCCTCAAAGCATACAACGGTAGATTCGATTCCCACAGGACACATTCCCCCGTCAACAACAGCAGGGATACGTCCCTTCATATCATTCATTACGTGCTCAGCCGCCGTGGGACTTGGACTTCCCGACAGATTTGCGGAGGGAGCCGCAACAGGCACTCCGCACTCTGAAATAAGCTCCCTTGCGGTATGATGAACAGGGAGACGTATTCCCACAGTATCAAGTCCGCCGCTTGTTACATCGGGAACTATGGACTTTTTCTTCAGTACCATTGTAAGCGGACCGGGCCAGAATTTTTCCGCAAGCTTATATGCTGCATCGGGGATATCCTCCGCAAGCTTTTCCATATCCGCTTTATCCGCAATATGAACTATCAGCGGATTATCCATAGGTCTGCCCTTTGCCTGAAAAATTTTCTCTACCGCCTTTGGGTCAAGAGCATTTGCCGCAAGACCGTATACCGTTTCGGTGGGCATACCCACAACTCCGCCGTTTTTTATGATATCCGCTGCCTTTTTCACGTCCTCCTCGGAACGTGTCAGCAGAACTGTATTATATTCCATTTTATAAAACCTCGGTTCTGTTTTTACTATGTGCTCTGTCCTATCACCTTGATAACATCACATTCGGAACAAAACATATAATATAAAATAGTTTCACCTATTTCAAAATCTTCATTTTCAAGTATTCCCACATGATCTCCGCAGACTGTTGCCACATATTTCATTTCACCCTTGCATAAAGGACATACAGTATCAGCTTCCATAACAAAACACGGATTGCCCGCTGCTGTTATAAAATAATCCCCTCCCAGATCGTTCAGAGTGCCTTCATATTCATCTTCATACAAAAGCTCTTCAAATGATATGCTATGTTCGGCAATCGGTACAGAGATCCTGTATTCATCTTCTATTACCCAATGAATATTATCTGTATTTCCGATAAGCTTTATTTCCTTTTTTTCAAAATCCACTTTAAAAAGCTGATCTCCCCAGCAGGAAGAACAATTCACACAGGATACTATAGGAAAACTCTTATCACATATTCCGTAAATATAGCTTAGTCTCGGATCATTAAGATCAAAAGACGCTATCTGATGATAATTGTCGCCGCAGTTTTCGCAGACAGGCGTTATCCAGTCATTTCCGCCGAAACGG
The DNA here is from genome assembly GCA_017481565.1 of Oscillospiraceae bacterium. GTDB lineage: Bacteria > Bacillota > Clostridia > Oscillospirales > Ruminococcaceae > RGIG4694. The sequence goes on from JAFUOZ010000072.1 coordinate 6,613, forward strand.
TGATGATAGCTGCCCTCGGAAAAAACCGCCTTATACTTTATAACAGACATGATTTTTTACCCTCACCCGATCATAATCATTCCTCAGCCTGTGCCGAAAGCTTTGCCGCCTGATCGGCTGTTGCAAGAGCATCGATAACCTCATCGATATTACCGTTGAGCATATACTCCAGACGATATATGGTAAGACCGATACGGTGATCTGTAAGTCTGCCCTCGGGGAAATTATAGGTACGTATTCTTTCGCTTCTGCTGCCTGTTCCCACCTGTGAGCGTCTGTCAGAGGCTATCTTGTCATTCTGCTCCTGCTGTAAAGCCTCAAAAAGACGTGAGCTTAATATCTTCATAGCCTTGTCCTTGTTCTTGTGCTGACTTCTTTCGTCCTGACACTCAACCACAACGCCTGTGGGAAGATGTGTTATTCTTACAGCTGACTCTGTCTTGTTGATATGCTGTCCGCCTGCACCTGATGCACGGAAAACATCTATCTTAAGGTCAGTGGGACTGATATTCAGCTCCACCTCGTCAGCCTCGGGAAGAACAGCAACAGTAACAGTAGATGTCTGTATCCTGCCCTGTGATTCTGTTTCGGGAACACGCTGAACACGGTGAACTCCGCTTTCAAACTTAAGACGTGAATATGCACCGTCTCCCTCAATGCTGAAGCTTATCTCCTTGAATCCGCCAAGCTCGGTAGGATTTGCGCTCAGCACCTCGGTTTTCCAGCCCTTAGCCTCAGAATACATGGTATACATTCTGTAAAGGGAGTTTGCAAAAAGTGCAGCCTCCTCGCCGCCTGCGCCTGCACGTATCTCCATGATAACACTTCTGTCATCATTGGGATCCTTTGGCAGCAGAAGGATTTTCAGCTCCTCGGCGCATACCTCAGCCTTTTCCTTGTTTTCATCATACTCAGACTGTGCAAGCTCCTTCATTTCACGGTCAAGGCCGCCCTCTTCAAGCATTTCCCTTGCTTCTTCAAAGCCTGTGCGGTATTTTACATACTCACGGTATTTTTCGATAACGGGAGTAAGATTTTTATACTCCTTCATCAGCGCAGCATACTGCTTGTTATCGCTGATAATATCCGGATCCATCAGCTTTTCGTTTATTTCGTTGTACCTGTCCTCAGTACTTTTAAGCTTATCAAACATAGTTTATTCTCCATTTTCCACTTTATTTCATATCACAGACCGTTTCTTTCAAAGCTTTTACGAAGCTCTTCAAGCCATAACGGTATTCCGTCAGATCTTATTATCAACCCGCCGTTGCGGTATTCAGCCTTTTCCACAAAGCCGTTTTCATTATCATAAAAATGAACCTCACTGCAATAAGGCAGCACAGCCGCCAGATCATCAAAACGCTTTGCATATCTGCGTCTTACATCTTCCGATGAAATATCATGTCCGCCTTTTTCAACACGATTTTTTATTCGTTTGATACTTTCCTCGGCACTGCTTACACCAATATAATAAAGCCTGATATAATAATCCTTTTCAATAGCTTTTTTTATGGTTTTAATAGTACGTGTTCCCGAAAGAGTAGTCTCCTGAGTAAAGCTTATTCCTTTATCAATACATGAGCTGATAGCACGGACAGCCTCCTTGCCGCCAAGCAGCTTATTTCCTTCAAGCTTTGCGGTTATGCTGTCTGTATCAATTATCCTTCCCAGGTCATTGAGCAATTCTGCCAACACTCCCGTAAAGCTGCTTTTACCTACTCCATTAACACCTGCAATAATTGTATACTTTTTCATTTATACACCTCAAATATATTAAATAAAACCTTATCTGTCCGGTATCTCTTACGCAGCACTGATTATTTCAACAGAATTAATAACCGCATAAATTTCCTCAAGTGATTCCATATTTATCATAACAGTGTAATTGGTATTAAGGTCATCATACAAATATGCGTCAAACACCGCCGAATAGCCCGAATATCCTTTTTCTTCGTCAATATCCTTTTCTATCAAAACAGTACCGCATATATCATCAGTCTCATAAATATACACGCTTTCATAACCATTTACCGATATTGCCCTAAGAGAACCCAATGTATTGAAGCCCACTGCTTTGTTAAAATTCCAGAATGAATTATCTTCACGTTCCAGCAAATAAATAGCCTTATATGTGTTATATTTTGAATCGGGGATACCGTTGCCGAAGCTTTCTATTGCTTCTATAAGCTCTTCCAGAGCGACCTTCATATTCGCTTCATTTTCCATGCCCTCGGTATATGCAGGATCGGTAATATCAAACTTATCAGTGCTTGGCTGAAGCAGGCACAGTGATTTTGAAGTTTTGGGTTCTGTAAAATAAAAACGAGGATATCCGTTTTCATCAGGAAAATCATTATACGGAACAAGATCTGCAGGTATATCAAGTGAAATATACTTATTGCTTACAGTAACATAGCTGTCGTTTGTAACCGAATAATTTTCCGCCTCAAAATAACTGCCCTTCACATCAAAACAGTCGTCAAGATATTTATCGGCGAAGCTTTTAAAAATTATTCTCGGCAGAAGTACCCAAATGAAAAACGCTGCCAGCAGTACCACTGTCACGATTATGATTATTATTTTCTTTGTTTTGGTCATTTCCTTATTCCTCCAAAAAATATGATATTTTTGTGATAGCTTTATCACAATAACATCATAACATATATTGGAAGGACTTTCATTAAAACAAGATTAGAATTAAATTCAAATAAAAAGCTAACCCTCATCGGCATGAACAACCGCCCTGATATTCTTTTCTATCTTGCTTCTGGGCACCATAAATTCGTGACCGCAGCCGCCGCATTTCAGCTTGAAATCCATGCCCGAGCGGAGAACGAGCATTTCCTTGCTGCCGCATGGGTGCTGTTTTTTCATTGTAAGCCTGTCGCCCACACGAATATCCATTTTCACGACCGCCTTTCCATAATACAATACAGAATATATTATACCATACATTGATATAAAAAGGCAAATGTTTTTAAGGTATATTTTTAGGTTATTTTGTAAAAATATATTATGCAATACACACAATAAAATAAGCAACCGAAAGGAAGTACCGAAATCATGCAGATAACAGCAGAATTCTACACCCCCGATGAAGCGGATATGGCGGCAGGCGCAGTTAAAAGCTACGTACCCGATGTATATGATACAGCCATAAGCGGAGTCAGATCCCCCGTAAGACAATCCCATAATATGACAGTTGCCCCCGTTTCAGCCTTCAATACAATGGGAGATTCCCCCTCCTACTCAACTCCCCTGCTCCGTATCGGCAGACACGCCCCCTCGGACAGCTGTTCGGGAAGATATTATGTGCGCATGATATGCCGTGACAGCGACGCGGCAAAAATATCACATATCCTTGTAAACAGAGGCGGACACAATATAACAGTGACGCAGTAAAAACCTTTTCCGTACAGTCATATAAAAAAAAGTTCAAGCATAAATTATATCAAAGCCAAACAGACTATACGGAAAGGAACGGTTTATAAAATGAACAGATTTTTACCCGAAGGCTCACTTATCAATACTCCCGAAAACAAATACGCTCTCCGCTCGGCAGCCTCCCTTGAAGAAGCCGCCGCAACGGGACGTATCCTTGAAGCGAAGGCTCTCGTATGCACGGGAAATCATGACCTTATAGTCGATCTTCCGTGCATGAAGGGAGTTATTCCCAGAGAAGAGGGCGCAGTAGGTATTTCCGACGGTTCAACCCGCGATATTGCACTTATCACCAAGGTAAGCAAGCCTGTGTGCTTCCGTGTGATGTCGGTAGGTGCAGATGAAAACGGTATTCCCACAGCCTATCTTTCAAGAAGATCGGTGCAGCAGGATTGTCTGGAGCATTATATTTCCTCACTTTCGGCAGGTGATATAATTCCGGCAAAGGTGACCCATTTAGAGCAGTTCGGAGCATTTGTGGATATAGGCTGCGGTATCCCGTCGCTTATCCCCATTGACGCAATATCCGTTTCAAGAATAGCCCACCCCTCCGACCGTTTCAGGACAGGTCAGGATATAAAGGTCATAATCAAGGGCGTAAACAACGGCAGAGTATGGCTTTCTCATAAGGAGCTTTTAGGCACATGGGACGAAAATGCAGCCTTATTCAGCTGCGGAGAGACTGTTTCGGGAATGATCCGCTCTGTGGAAAGCTACGGCGTTTTCGTGGAGCTTACCCCCAATCTTGCAGGACTTGCCGAGCCTAAACAGGGCGTAAGAGCAGGTCAGCATGCGGCAGTATACATAAAGGCGCTTATCCCCGAAAAAATGAAGGTAAAGCTGATAATCGTCGATGTGACCGACGGCATATCCCCTCCCGACCCGATGAAATATTATATATCCGATGACCATATAAGCCATTGGAAATATTCCTCACAACACTCAGACAGAGTGATCGAGGTATGCTTCTGATATAAAAACCGCCGCAGTAGCATTTTTTAAGGAAGCACTGATTAATGCCGTAGGCATCGTTTCAGACCCACGAAAATCCTTTGCCGTAGCGGCAAAATTGACTGAGTGGGTCTTGAAACGATTTAATCAGCGGTTCCTTAATACTACTGCGGCGGTTCATATTACGAATTCAGAATTTCATCTATCTGTACAGCCATACGGTTGATCGAGTCTATCTGTTCACTCATATCCGACGCACTGCGTACATTATTGTCAACCATATCCGAAATAGAACGGAATTCATTATTCTCCTCTCTGATACTTTCGGCAATATCCTCACTAATGTCAACGGTATGCCTGATAATATCTGACTGACGGACATATACCTCATTCATGGTGTTTATATCATTCATTGAGCTTCTGAGCAGACTGTTCATTTCCTGCATATTTCCGAATACATTTGTGAAAAATTCATTCTGCAAAGTAAGCTTTTCATGATTATCCTCAACATAAGCAGTCATTTCCCTTACGTTATCCTTGACTCTTTCAACAATGCCCTGTATCTCATCAAGGGACTGCTGTGTACTGTTTGCAAGACCGCCCACCTCATGAGCGACCACCGCAAAGCTTTTTCCCGCTTCGCCTGCACGGGCAGCCTCGATAGTGGCATTAAGCGAAAGAATATTCGTTGTCATGGCAATATCGCTTATCAGATTAAGAGTAAGGTCAATTCCTTCAACTGCTTCCGAAAGCCTTGCTGCAACCTGATTTGTTTTGTTCATGGAGCTTGTGACCTGTTCATTTACCTCCATAAGCTTATTGAGTGCTTCCTCGTTTTCCGTTGATTTTTCAATAAGATTACGTGAAGCCGCCCCTACCTTTTCAACATTTTCGCTTAATCTGCTGCCGCATTCGGTAAGCTCATTCAGATTGGCAATGCTGGTATCAGCCTTTTTGCTGAGCAGGTCACTGTTTGTAAGCAGTGTATCACTTGTAGCCGAAAGAGTATCCGCTGTGCTGCTTTCGTTTGCCGAGATATCGGAAAGCGCCGTACCTGCACTTAAAAGCTGCTCTGAGATCTCCTGTGCAGCCGAAATAACATTCTGTACTCTTGCGTTGTTGCGCTCCAGCTCGTCCTTCTTGGCATTTACAAGGAAGCGTCTTACAAGATATGTAAGCAGAACTATGGTAGGCAGTGAAAGCACTATACATACTATTCTGTCAAGCAGATTGATAATGAAAAAATCGTCCTTTGCGGGCAGTGTGATATCTCCTATCACAAACCATGATAAAAATATGGAAACAGCAATTTCCACAGATGTGACCGCAACCATTTTATAATCAAGGAAAAATGACGTAAGTATTACAAAGAAAAAGGCAAAGCCCCAGAAATCCGTGGCAGGTATCATATACAGAATAAAATTATACTGTATGAACATTATCACCACAAGAAAGATCTTGCCGTATTTAAGCTTTGATTGTTTTACTATGCCGTCCTCAAAGCCTGTTTTCACAAAATAAATTCCTGTAAAAAGGTATATCAGACAGGTAATGTCAAAGATGATAAGCGATGTCTAGCTTACCGTAGGCATCCAGCCCATTATCTTTTCAAAGGTATACAATATTCCCGCACACTGACAGGCTCCCGGTACAAGCAGCAGCACAAGAACATACACTTTATTTATATATTCGTCAAGTGCAGACAGGTTTTTTATAGCTTCATTATCTACTGTATTTTTGTCAAAAATGCCCATATTCATTCCTCCGTACAAGAGTTTATATTTACAATAATTATAACATATAACTACAACACTTGCAATATATGACAATATAATTTGTTGATTTTTAACAATTTTCGCCTCCAAAAAAAAAAAAAAAAAAATAGCTATTTTGCACAATAGCTATATAAAGTATCATATAATAACAGTAAACCCCTCACCGTACAGATGAGGGGACGATTTATTCATTCAACAGTAATTGCATTTTCCTTTTATACGGGTCTGCATATAAATATATGTATATCATTTAAATAAGTATTGATTCAGATACTTATGAGCAGACGATATAATCCTCAGAATTCCACTCCGAAAATTCACACATCCAGTCATGAGCCGCAGGGAGCGGAACACAGAATAAACGTGCGATCCTGAAAATATCGGTACATGAAAAAGCAATATTGTCGATCAGGCATTGAGGTATGAGCAGCGCAGCCGCAAACATATCAGCCTGTTTTTCCAATTCGTCACTCCATGGGGAAGAAACGTGACCGAGTAGATGATGTCCTATTTCATGAGCGGCGCACCAACGCAGGAGAGGAAGCTGCAGCGGAGTATTTATGATCGGACTTATGGCGGCATAACGCACATCATCAAGCACGAAGGACATTCCGTATTTGCCATCGCATAACACGGAATCAACGATAAACTTAATACCGCACAGCTCTGCGACCTTAGCAACATCAACAGGTAAGGTCAGGGCTCCATGCTCAGCAAGCATATCAAGGCATTGCTGCGCCACATAAAAAGGGTCTTGGTCATTGGACATAAAAATCAGCTCCTTGTCTTTATAACGAGTGTAACGAAAGATGTCAAGACGTTCTCACGCTCCTTTAATAAAAATCGATTAATTATAGCATATACTTTTTCGATTGTCAATAGATTTTACAAAAATTTCATCAACAGAATTTTTATGAATATCAAAACGATTTTTATTTAAAATATCTGCTTTTCTGTTACATAACATAATACTCTTTATAGATACGGGTTGACAAACAATCTCGGATAAACTCCTTACTTATTGTCATTAAAGATGATCGGCGGCACTGCATTATCAATTCTTGACTTAAGCTCTTCATCATTTTTAAGGATATGCGGTCTGCTGTCAACAGGCTTGCTGCCTGCATAAGGATGATCATAGCTCATTGCAGCAGCAGCGATATATTCGGGACTGTCTGCCCTGTTAAGACTGTTGAGTCTCTCTGCTGTCAGCTGTACGAAGTCTATAATCGCCTGTTTGTGATATTTATCCAGATTAATATAATCTGAAATAAGTATCTGTTCTGTTTCATTCAGATTATATTCAGCTGCAAGCTTTTTCATAGTATCATTTGGTTCCCCCCTTCCGAGAAGATAATCTGTCGTCACACCATAAAAATCAGCAAGCTTCACAAGAACAGTCAGATTAGGTTCCAGCCGTCCTGTTTCATAATTGCGGTAGGTATCAGGCTTTATACCTATTTTCTCGGCGACTTCCTTCTTGTTAAGCCCCCTGCTTTCACGGATCTCGGCTAATCTTTTCTCTATCATAATAGTAATTGCCCTCCTTTTTGTTTTACACTGTTATTATTATACGACATTTTGTCGTATTTGTCAATAGTATGACGAAATGTCATTTTGCACAATTATTTCACGATGTTTTATCGTATATTTTATCTTTTTTTCTATTGACAAACACGTTGATTTATCTTATAATAATCCCATGACAAGACAAATCATCTTGTTAAATGAAATAACACGACAAAATGAACGGCGGAGGTGAGATCATGTAGAATATTAATTTTCCAAATATTGACAATATATCTATTGTTTATTTTAAACTATATGATAAAATCAAAATAGAAGCAGTTGTTAATCCCGATTTTGTAACAAAAATCTGCATTTATTAACACACAAAAACCATAAATTCCATTTATTATAACATTCAATTAATAGTAAATTCATATTCATAGTAAACCAAGTGTGTATGTTCAACTTATTGATTTTTTTAACAATTCATGGTAAAATATGGTAGAAATAAAAATATGGAGGTAATCACCGTGTCAGAAAAAATCAAAGTAATTATTGGAGACGACAACCCCGAGTACGGCTGTACTCTTGCCAACGCATTAATAACAAACGGCTATTATGCCATTACCCGTGCCCGTGACGGACTTATCCTGCAGGAAGCTATCCGCAAGGAAGCTCCCGATGTGGTGATAACCGAAGCCGTTATCCCGGGTATTGACGCTGTTGAGCTTATCAGAAGATCCTCTCAGCTTGCAAAGAAGCCGTTTTTCATCGTAACTGCCTCTTATACCAATGAATATATCGAAAGACAGATAATGTCCTTTGATAATGCCTATTTTATGCTTAAGCCCTTTGATACAGCTGCAATTACCAATATTATACATACTGTATGCTCTCAGGAATATGCCGAAACTGAATGTTCCTCTGCTGTTCAGCAAAGAACGGATATGGAGGTGGTAGTTACCGATATTATCCACCAGATAGGTATTCCTGCTCATATAAAAGGATATCACTATCTCCGTGAGGCTATCCTGCTTTCACTTGATGACAGCGAAATGCTTGAAAGCGTTACCAAGCTTTTATATCCTACCGTTGCCAAGGCATTCGGAACTACTGCTTCAAGAGTTGAACGTGCTATCCGCCATGCTATCGAGACCGCATGGGACAGGGGCGACTTAGATACTATCCAGAATCTTTTCGGATATACTGTAAGTGTAGGAAAGGGCAAGCCCACAAATTCCGAGTTTATCGCTCTTATTACAGATAATCTGCGCCTTAAATACAAGGACCCCCACAAGAAGAATATCAATGACCGCAGTATGTCCTCAGTAACAAGAGCTGCTGCATTAAGATAAAAAAGTGTTGTTTATGTCCGCTGTATCGTACAATTATGATACAGCGGATTTTTGTTTTTTCATATGTCAAAAAAACTTTTATTATGTCGGTTAATTTGTATAATTTGCGGTTGAATAAAAAAATACTTTATGATACAATAAAAAATGCATTGTTATTAATGAAAGGATCTTTTACAGATGGTTTTTTCCAATCTTTTATTTATATACCTTTTTCTTCCGCTCTGTCTCTTACTATATTATATATGTAAAAACAGGACATACAGAAACGGGATACTTATTATATTCTCACTTTTATTCTACTCCTTCGGCGAGCCTGTATGGGTGGTACTTCTTATATTCAGTGCTATTGTTGATTATCTGAACGGACTTTTTATTGAAAAATACCGAGGGAAAAAAATTGCCGTTCTGGGCGTGATAATGTCCCTGGTGATAAATCTTGGACTGTTGGGCGTTTTCAAATACAGCGGATTTATCATATCGAATATCAATTCACTTTTCGGACTTTCCTTTGATGTTCCGCAGCTTGCTCTTCCTATAGGAATTTCCTTTTACACCTTCCAGACTATTTCCTATACTGTGGACGTATACAGGGACAAAGCAAAGGTACAGCATAATTTCCTTGATTTTCTTCTTTATGTTTCAATGTTTTTTCAGCTTGTTGCAGGTCCTATCGTCCGATATACCGATATTGCCGCCGAGATAGAGGAACGCAGCTGCACCGCTGAGGATATGAGCAGCGGCTTTTTCCGATTTATTATCGGACTGGGAAAAAAGGTCATTCTTGCAAATTTTACGGGAAAGCTTGCAACCGCCTTTCTCACCTTTGGGGATATGCCCTCCTCTGTGCTTGCCGCATGGTCAGGCGTTATTATGTATTCACTTCAGATCTATTTCGACTTTTCGGGATATTCCGATATGGCGATCGGAATGGGCAGAATGTTCGGCTTTAATCTTACCGAAAATTTCAATTATCCCTATATTTCAAAATCCGCATCGGAATTCTGGCGCAGATGGCATATGTCCTTAGGCTCATTCTTCCGTGATTATGTATATATCCCTATGGGCGGAAACCGCCGTCATCAGCTTTTAAACCTTGCTGTCGTATGGTTTTTGACAGGTCTGTGGCACGGTGCTTCATGGAATTATATTTTATGGGGTCTTTATTTCGGAGTGCTTATAATCTGCGAAAAATATTTTCTCGGAAAGCTTCTTGAAAAGATACCTGCTTTCTTCTCACACATCTATCTGCTTATCATTGCCCTTTTCGGCTGGACCCTTTTCTATTTCGAGGATATGTCGGAAATGATTTCCTGTCTTAAGGGTATGTTCGGTCAGGGTATACCGCTTTCAGACGATATCGCTGTTTCCGAGCTTAAGGGCAGCTGCTTTATTATAGCCGCTGCGGTGATATTCTGCTGTCCCGTATACAAGGCTGCAAGGGATAAAATAGCTGTACTGACAGAAAAATCATCGGCACTGAAAATATGCTCTCAGGTCATTTACTGCGTTTCAATGCTTATCCTGCTTATAGTATGCTCACTGCTTTTAGTAAAGCAGACCTACAACCCATTCTTATATTTCAGATATTGATAAGGGGGATATATAATGAGCGATAAAGAAAAAAAATCTAATAAATTTGCGGTGATTTCATCGGCGGTTTTCATAAGCTTTATTTCTGCTGTGGGAATATATTTTATTCTCGGAGAACGTCCCTCTGTATCGGAAAGCGAAAAGCGTGAGCTGGAGACTATGCCTGTTCTTACTGCGGAAAGCTATTTCAGCGGTGAATATACAGCTAAGCTTGACCGCTGGTATACCGATACAGTACCATTCCGTGATACGCTTATGGAGCTTTCATCTTTTATCGAAAGCTGTTTCGGAATATCCTCACCTCAGTTTTACGGAGATGTTGCTGTTATTGACGAGACCGATGAGGGTGAGGATTATGAGGACTATGAATATATCCTTCCCGAATTTACGGGAATAACCTCCGATTCTGCTGTTGAAGAAATAACGGAAGCTATAACCGAAGCTTCCTCTGCGACCGCTGCCGAATCAGTGACGGAAACAGCTCCCGTAAGCGAAATAACAGAGGTATCGGAAGCGGTCACATCTGTTCCCGAAAGCACTGTAAGCACGGATATATCCGAATCAGCTGTTATGGTCACTTCTGAGACCGTAACCGAGACTGTGACCTCTGTACCCGAAACCGATATATCCGCATCGGAAACCTCTGCCGAAACTACAGCGTCCGAAGCGGAATTCAACGGAAATATCAACGAATTCCTCAATAACGGTATCCTTGTTGACGGAGTTGATATGTACGGTGAAAAGGCAGGCGTTATGCTTTTCGGCGGAAATAAAAAACAGGGCACACGATATGCGGGAATAATCAATGCATACAAGGAAGCCCTGGGCGAAGATGTAAATGTATATAATATGGTAGTTCCCACCTCGGTTGAATTCTATCTGCCGCAGAAATATCAGAAATATTCAGGCTCGGAAAAGGAAGCTATAGAGCATATCTACAGCAAGCTTTCCGAGGACGTTATCTCTGTTGACGCATACTCCGAAATTGCCGCTCACAGCGATGAATATCTTTATTTCAGAACAGATCATCACTGGACAGCAAGGGGCGCATATTACGCTTATGTGGCTTTCTGCAATGCTATAGGACAGCAGGCTCCCTCGCTTGATGAATATGAACAGGTCACAAAGGAAGGCTATGTAGGTTCACTTTACGGATATACGGGAGATATCACACTGAAAAACAATCCCGATACATTCACATATTTTCTGCCCCCTGCGGTATATTCGGGAGAACGTCTTGATTATAATACTCTTGTTTCTCAGGGCGGCTGGAGGGTTTTCCATGAATATGCATCGGGTGTAAATATGTACGGCACGTTCTTAGGCGGTGACAATGTTCATCTGAAAATAACCTCTGACGCCGGCACGGGCAGAAGCATTGTAGTATTCAAGGAATCCTACGGAAATGCATTTATCCCCTATCTTGTAAACAGCTTTGATACGGTTTATGTTATAGATATACGCTATTTCGGAAAAAATGCGGTTGAATATATAAAGAGCATCGGCGCTACTGATGTACTCTTCTTAAACAATGCCTTTGCCGCAAACACAAGTCAGCTTATCGGAAATATTGAGCTTTTATATACCTCGCCTACAGGTGTTACAGGTGCGGTCAAGGCGAAAAAATGAGGTGACTTTATGTATATCGACAGAATACAATATAACGGCGGGATAAGCCGCTCATCATATCTGAACGGTCTGGGAGCGGTACGCTATTTTATAAAAAACGGTCTGCTTGAGCTGGACTGTCCCGTCAGCTTTTTCGTGGGAGAAAACGGTACGGGGAAATCTACGCTTATTGAAGCTATCGCTGTACGGTACGGCTTCAACCCCGAGGGCGGAACAAAGAATTTTTCATTCAGTACGGAGGATACACATTCATCGCTTTACAAGCACCTTACTTTATCAAGGACAGCGTTTGCTGATGACGGATTTTTTCTCCGTGCGGAAGGAATGTACAATGCCTACTCATATATTAATCGTCTTGACGGGATACAAAGCAATGCTCCCAAGATAATAAGCAGCTATGGCGGTGTATCTCTTCATGAGCAATCTCACGGAGAAAGCTTTCTTGCGGTGGTACAGAACCGTTTCGGCGGAAACGGATTATATATACTGGACGAGCCTGAGGCAGCTCTTTCTCCTCTCAGACAGATGACGCTCCTTTGTGAGATAGACCGTCTTGTTAAAAGCAATTCACAGTTTATTATCGCTACCCACTCCCCTATTCTTATGGCATATCCCGATGCGGCAATTTATCAGCTTGACAATAAGGGGATAAAACGGATAAGCTATGATGAATGTGAGCATGTGAATATCTACCGCCGCTTTCTTGAAGCTCCCGAGCGTACTATAAGATATCTTTTTTCAGATGAATCAAATGAAGAATAAAAGCGGTCACAGATAATCGGAATTATCTGTGACCGTTTTTATTACTGATTTATTCTGAAATGAACGGGTATGCCGTTTCTGTATTCAACAACAGACTCGCCCTGTATAAGAGGAAGGAAATAATTAAGTGCATCTGTTGTAACGTTATTTCCTTCGTTATTTATCCATTCGGACGGGAACATCTTTTCCTTATTTGCACATTCCTCAACGGGAACGGACTTTATGGCAACATGATAGGGTGCGTTGCTTATTCTTTGGAATATCATCATTCTGCCGCTTTCTCCGTTCATAGCCGATCTGACAGCTTCTTCTCCTATCTGTGAGGCTTCATCAAGGTCGGTAAGGGACGCTATATGCGATCCGCATCTCTGCATTACGTTAAGCTCGATAGAACGTACCTTACAGCCGAAATGAGCGGCTGTTATCTTTTCAAGATATTTTCCGATTCCCGAAAGATATTTATGTCCGAAAGCGTCGGTAAGCTCGGAACCGAACTCACTGGGCAGCTTATCGGGCTTGATACCCTCGGATACGGCAATAAGCACGGCTCTGTATTTTTTCATAGCCTCGGCTACATCATCAAGGTATTTTTCAATGGTGAAATCAGCTTCGGGAAGATATATCAGATGGGGTGCAGGCTCTCCGTTTGCACGTAGTACACAGGTGGAAGCTGCAAGCCAGCCTGCTTCTCTGCCCATGATCTCAACTATTGTAATAGACTGTACGCTGTATACACGGCTGTCTCTGATTATCTCCTGAAGAGTGGTCGCTACATATTTTGCCGCTGAACCGAATCCGGGAGTATGGTCTGTAACAGGAAGGTCATTGTCTATCGTCTTGGGGATACCCATTATTTTTATATCCTTGCCTACTGCACGGCAGTATGCGTCCAGCTTCATTACCGTATCCATAGAGTCATTTCCGCCGATATAGAAAAATGCCTTGATATTATGCTCCTCCATGGTGTTGATTATCTTTATATAAACATTTTCGTCCCTGTCCCTTGCGGGAAGCTTATAACGGCAGCTTCCTAAAATTGTGGATGGGGTTTTTCTGAGCAGCTCGATCTCATGCTCTGAGGTGAGCATAGCCTTCATATCGATAAGCTCATCGTTTATCATTCCCTCGATACCGTTTATGGATCCGTAGATATTTTCAATACAGTCATATTCCGACGCTGCCTTGAAAACACCTGCAAGAGAAGAATTTATTGCTGCTGTGGGACCTCCCGACTGAGCTACCGCAATATTGAATTTTCCGTTGTTCATATAAAAACTCCATTCCCCCGAAAGCGGGATTTTTATAATGCCTTTGTCAATAAAATGATCCTGTCCTGCCGATAAATATCGGTATCATATTATTATAATACCATAACCGACAATTTTTTTCCATATACATTTTTAACGATATTATCGGCTATAAAAACGTTTCCTCAATCCTATTTAACGAGAAAACGATAACATATTCTATCTCTGAACAAAGGTCTGTATGATATTATTCAAGGATTTCCGCCATAAAACATTCTATACACTTATGCTCTCTATTTTCGGGACATGACCATCTTACCGCATTCTTTATTATCTGCTGCACATTCCTGTCATGATATATGGGATATTCCTCATGTCCCGGCTGAAAATAAAATATTTTTCCGCTGCCTCGTCTGTAGGTCACTCCGCTGCGGAAAACCTGTCCTCCCGCAAACCAGCCGAGAAAAACCGTTTCATCGGGTGAGGGTATATCAAAGGGCTCGCCGTACATTTCCTCTCGCTCAAGCTGAAAATGAAGAGGGACTCCATTTGCAATGGGGTGAGAGGGTACGGCACACCATATCCGCTCCCTGTCTCCGTGACGCCACTGCAGATTGCAGGAGGTGCCCATAAGCTGTTTGAATATTTTGCTGTGATGCGCCGAATGGAGAGGGATAAAGCCCATTCCGCCGTTTATATGGCGGCATATCATGCTGACATTTTCATCGGTGACCTCATCATGCGCCATATGTCCCCACCAGATAAGCACATCGGTACTACTGAGTATTTCATCGGAAATGCCCTGATTTTCCATATCAAGATATGCATAGCTTACCTTTATATCCTCACATTCCGAAAGAAATTTTCCGATACAGCCGTGTATTCCGTCGGGATATATTTCTCCCACTTCCTTCTGACAGCGTTCATGTCTGTATTCATTCCATATAAGTACATTTATCATTTTAATCACCTTTAAGCAGTTTATTTATGTTCTCTGCCGATTTTTTTATATACATAAGCTGATCGCATGCTCCGAAATGCTCTATTGAAAATACTCCGCCGTAACCGTCGGACAAAAGTCTTTTCACAAGTCCTTCTATGCCGATATATCCTCCGCATACCTCAGAAGGATACATTATTTTACCTGAAAGATCTGCTTTGCCGTTTGAATTATCTGCGGAAGCTCTCAACTTATCAAAGGAGCGATCCTTAAGATGCACATGAACGATATGCGCCTTAAGTCGTTCATAGCCCTCTTCGGCGCTTTCAAGGCTGTAGGCAAAATTTCCTGTATCAAAGGTATATTTAAGACCGTCAACGTTTTTCATGAAATATTCAAGACCTGAGATCGTGGAATAGGGTGCATTACAGTCGTCAAAATCCTCCAGTGTAACGGTTATTTTATAATCCCTTGCCGCTTCGCACATTATATTCAGAAGCTCGCACATTCTGCCCTTTATCATATCGGGATCGTCTCCCTTTCCGATAAAACCGGGGACTGCAAGCACCTTATCCGCTCCGTAACGGGCGGTAAGCTCCAGCTGATGATGAAGCTTCTTTGTTGATTCATCAATATTATCATGACCAAAATCATAGAAATTATAGGTGGATATCACCTTAAAGCCGCTGTTCTCAAAAAGCGGCTTTACCTGTTCAATATCCTCCAGCCGCCACAGATCGCAGTCAAGACCGTCTATGCCGTATCCTCTGACTTCTTTTAATATTTCTGCGGTGCTTTTTCCTGTCTGCGCTGACGCTTCAAGTATATGCTCATAGAATACTGCTGTTCTGTTCATTTTATCACGCCTTTTCATTTATTTTCACGGGGATCTCTCCACCTATTACCATACTGTTCTCCGTAACGTTACAGCTGCGGCAGATTATCTTCACGCCGCTTTTCTCTGCTCTTTCAAGTGCTTCCGCAAAGGCAGGATCGGTTTTTCTGTTGGGTGTGAAATACTCCGCTTTTTCCATCTGCACAACAAAGATTATATATCCTTCATGACCTTCGCTGACGCAGCGGATAAGTCCCTCTATATGCTTGCGTCCCCTTTCAGTCGGTGCATCGGGAAAGCTGACGATCCCGTTATTCTCAAGTGTAACTCCCTTTACCTCCATGAAAATCCGCTTTCCGTTACGTTCCCCGTAAAAATCAAAGCGGCTGTCACCGTATTTATATTCGGGACGGAGCTGCTGAAATTCACCCAGTCCGCCGTTTTCAAGCCATTCATGGACAGCGGCATTGGGAGCGGCACTGTCCATATTGATGAGCATATCATTTTTATAAACCGCAATAAGATCATAGGCGGTCTTACGCTTTGCTCCCTCGGCTGCACGGCTCAGTATCACTCTTGCATCGGGAACAAGCAGCTCTCTGCAGCGGCCTGTGTTTTTTACATGACATACCTGCTCGCCGCCGTCTGCTTCAACATATGCAATAAATCTGTTGGGTCTGCTTATAAAGCGGCCTTCACATATACTTTCATATTTCATATTATTCACCTTTGTTAAAAAGACCGCAGAGCTTATCCACTGCGGTCTTTTACTTTATAAGTATACTTCACTTATTTTTTTCAAGCAGATCCTTTTCAGCCTTTGTGATCTGTAAGTAATCAGGTTCAAGGCTGTCTGCGGTCATCATCTCTCCGTCAAAGGCAGCATAACACAGGCTTGATGCCTGCTGCAGACAAAGCTGCGGCGGTGCGGGGAGCAGATTATCTGCGTATTTTTCGCAAAGCTCCTTTGCATAATCACCTACGGCATATACTCCGTGCTTTCCCGAAAGCTCAGCCGCAAGGTCAGCCGCAGGAATTATCCTGTCCTCGCAAAGCCTTGTTACCTTTAAACCGTCAATTATAAAATTCGCATTATAGACAAGCTCCTGTCTTGCGTGCATTACGCAACAGACCTCCGCTTTAAGTCCTCTGAAATTATATGCCAGCGCCTCAAGAGTAGATATACCGGCACACTTACAGCCGTTTGCAAAGCAGATACCCTTTACCGCTGAAATGCCTATACGCAGTCCCGTATATGACCCGGGGCCTATCGCTGCCGCTATACAGTCTATATCCTTGAAGGAAACATCTGCCTCCTTCATGATACGGCTGCACATGGGAAGAATGATCTGCGAATGTGTAAGCCTTGTGACAACGCTTGTCTGGGCAAGAACAGCCTCCTCACTGCATATTGCCGCTGAGGCTGTATGTCCTGAGGTATCAATCCCCAAAATCAGCAAATCTTTCATCTCCTCTGACAGTGATCCGACGGCAATCCTCGGATATATACTCAATTTCTATATATATCGTATTTTCAGGCAGGCAGTCATCAATATTTTCTGACCATTCTGCCGCTATAACGCTGCTTTTATCCATATAATCATAAAAGCCTGTGGTCTCAAGGGCTTCCTCATTCATGATACGATACATATCAAAATGATACAGTGTGGTTTTTCCTCTGTACTCATTCACAAGCGCAAAGGTAGGTGAGCTTACCTGGTCGGGAAGTCCCATTCCAAGCGCAAGTCCTCTTGTAAAGGTGGTTTTCCCTGCACCCAGTCCTCCTCTGTATGCGATAACATCTCCGCCTCTGAGTTTTTTTCCTACCTTTTCCGCAAAGGCGATCGTATCCTCGGGCGAATTTGAAGTGTATATATATTCCATTAAAAATCAAAATCCTCCAGCAGATCAAGGTGCTTCAAAAAAGCTATTTCTCTGTTTCCTTGGGGTTCCTCCTCAGCTGTTTCCTCCGCAGGTGCAGGCTTGCTGCTGATTATACTTACATTTGAAGTACCCTTATTCACAGAAATAATTCTGAAGGTCTCACAGAAAAATCCTATATGATCGTCCTCCAGAGAACGTATTCGATAACGCTTTCTCTGGGAATAACCGTACTTTTCGGTATTTATTATATCAAAGCCGAAAAGAGGCGTTCTCAGTCCGATACAGCCGATCTCAAATTCGCTGACATTTTCAAATATCATATCAGCTGAAAATTTTACAGGCTCGTTGCTGTAAAGACGCATGGAAATAAATGGCACCTTTACTCCCTCGGAACCGATACCGCCGTAATAGCTGAACTCTCCGAACCAGTCAAAATTATACCAGTAAAAATCGGGAGCAAGCTCGGCTATCTGATCTACACCGTATATCTCACCGAAATTATTTTTCAGTGCACATGGCTCTTCCTTATGAGGCATATTTCTCCTCATACCCATTGGTCCCTTTTCAAAGCCTAGCTTCTCATACCATTGGATAAGGCTGTCCTCACAAAAAAGCTGGACGTTCATTTTATATATTCCCGTCTGACAGTAATCGGCAAGACGATTTACTATCTCTCCGCCGATACCGTAGCGTCTGTATTCGGGACGGACACAGACTCCGCTTATTATAGCGGCTATCATACCGTCTGAGGCAACTCTTCCAAGGCCTACAAGAGTATCTCCGCTGTATGCGTACACGGAATAGAAGCTCTCGTTTGCCCTGGCTATATCCTCATCGGTATACCCTTTAAGATTATACCATTCAAGAGCGGTATATAAATCTATTGTATCCTCAACACGTTTGAGCTTTGAAATGTATTCTATCTCCATTTCGATCTCTCCCTAAGCCAAAGTGATACATTACAAGAGCTGTTCTTATGACGGCTCTCTCGTTCCTGCATTATCTATATGAAGCTCATGTACCTGCCATGCGCTGAGTCCTGCCCTGTCAAGTGCAAAACGGAGCTTACCTGCAAAGAAACAGTTCTCCGCATCGACTATCATCATTATCGAAGGACCTGCACCGCTTATATATGCCGCATATGCGCCTAAGCTGTAGGCTGTATCGAATACCTCCGCCGCATGAGGAATAAGCTCCATTCTGTATGGCTGATGAAGCTTATCATCAACAGCGGTACGCAGATTTTCATACTTGCCCGTAAGCAGCGAAGCACTGAAAAGCGCCGCTCTCGAAAGGTTATAGACAGCGTCTCTGTGGGAAATCTCTTTGGGCAGGCAGGCTCTTGCCTGTTCGGTCTTAAGCTCAAAATCGGGAACAGCCACGATAAATTTAAGCGTTGTGAAAACCTCCTGCTTTACCCAGTGAACAGATTTGCCGTCAAATACCGCTGTAACGATACCGCCCAGCAAAGCAGGTGCGGTATTGTCCGGGTGACCCTCGATCTGTGCGGATAAATTCACAAGCTCATCAAGAGTAAGCGGATCGCCCATCAGCCTGTTTGCACCGACAAGACCCGCTATAATGCACGCACTGGAGCTTCCCATACCCCTTGCCATAGGAATATTGTTTATCTGCTCGATATGCAGTCCGTGAAATGGTCTGCCGCATATCTGATACAGAGTTTTTGCAGTGGCGTAGACAAGATTGCTTTCATCATCGGGTACATAGGTACCGTCTAAGGAAACAATGTTTACACCGTCTGCCTCTTCCATATTGACATAATTATAATAACTGAGAGCAAGACCCAGTGCGTCGAAGCCTGCACCCAGATTTGCACTGGTAGCAGGAATTTGTATCTTTATCATAATTATACACTACCTGAGATCAAAAATCAAGTACTCTGATGAAAGCAAGTACATTTTTACCGAATTTTTCAAGCTTGGTCTGAATTTCTCTTTCGGAAAGCTTTGATGTGATGAATGCCTTCTCGTTTGCGGGCTTATTATCTCTGTCAAGATATTCTACCTGACCGAATTCTGCATTGATATCAGCATCGGATACATTGTCAACACGTACATACATCTGAACCTGATCGTCAAGATAATTCATGATGAAGCTGTCGTCTGCGGAATCCTCCCAGTACTGTGACTTTGATGTTTCTGTAAGCTTTGCACAGTCGATGATATCACCCAGAACGGCACTTGCTGTAGGAAGCTTTCCTGCGCCTCTGCCGTAGAACATAGCCTGATCGAAACCGTCACCGTAAACCATGATCGCATTGAATACATCGTCAACGTGTGAAAGCTGATTTCCGCTGCATACAAATGCAGGACGAACCATGGGAAGAATCTTTCCGTCATCGCACTTCTTTACAGAACCGATAAGCTTGATCTCGCCGCCCCAGTTCTGAGCATATGCAACATCTTCAAGAGTAAGCTTTGTGATACCCTCGCAGTGTACCCAGTCGGGATATACGTGTCTGCCGTAAGCAAGTGAGGAAAGGATACAGATCTTTCTGCAGGCATCGTGACCCTCGATATCGGCTGTGGGATCCTTTTCCGCATAACCAAGCTTCTGCGCCATTGAAAGTGCATCATCAAATGCCATATTTTCTTCGATCATCTTTGTAAGGATAAAGTTTGTTGTACCGTTTAAGATACCTGCAACTGCTGTGATCTCATTTCCCGCAAGGCACTTGTGCATGGGACGGATAATGGGAATAGCGCCGCCTGTGGAAGCCTCGAACATAAAGTTGCAGTTATGCTCCTTTGCCACCTTAAGAAGTTCCGCACCCTTCTTTGCAACAAGCTCCTTATTTGAAGTTGCAACGCTCTTGCCCTTTTCAAGACAGGACTTTACAAAATCAAATGCAGGGTTTACTCCGCCCATTACCTCGGCAACCACTGTTACCTCGGGGTCGTTTAAAATATCGTTGATATCCTTTGTGAATTTATCGGAATAGGAAAGTCCCTCGAAATCCCTGATATCGAGAACATAGCCAAGCTCAAGGTCAATGCCGTTTCTCTTGTTGATATTCTCCCTATTCTTAAGGAACAGTTCAACTGTTCCCGAACCTACAACTCCGTGTCCCAATACTGCGATCTTTGACATAATAAAAACTCCATTCCGCCGAAAATACGGCTCATTATATAATATAAAAATAAAAAATCCGTCTGTTATTCGCCCGATATAAGCTTGACTTCCACAACTCCGTCAACAGCCGAAAGCATGGGGCTGTATTCGGAAACGCTGCATAAGTTCTCATCGAGACGCACCGTAAAGGTAACTGTCGCCGCACCGTCAACGGGTATGCTCTGATTAAGGGTAAGCACATTTGCGCCGTGCCTATGAAGCTCGGAAAGCACACTTGAAAGCACTCCCGGCTCATCTCGCAGCACCGCATACAATGAGATCACCTTCTGAGTCATTTTCTCCTCATAGGTAAAAACGCTGTCCCTGTATTTATAATAAGCACTTCTTGAAACGCCTATCTTCTTGCACGCGGCGGCGGAGCTTTTTTCCTCTCCGCAGGCAAGCAGCCTTTTCACCTCGATGACCTTTGTAAATATTTCAGGCAGAACATCACGGCTGATTACTATAAAACCTGAGCTGTTCATATATTGCCCACCCTTTCATTATATGCAGATATTCCTTATACCGTCCGTGTGAAAAAAACAGATGTATTCTCAACAAATACAATGATACCATTTTTATATTGATTTGTCAAGTCAAAACATAAATTTTATAAATTTGTTTACTTATTCTGTTCCTTAAAAGTAAAAATTAGGCAATACCGTACAAATGCTGTCGGTATTGCCTGAATCATATTATTATCAGCCGAGAGTTTTTCTTATTTTCTCACAGCATTCGGCACTGTGTTTCATAAGAAAATCTCCGTGACCGTATCCTGTCATTATATCTTCCTCATAATTTTCAAGATATTTTTTAAGGATATTATGAGACTTTATAGCATAAGGCTCCTTGCTTCCGCACCAGAGATATACCTTTGTTTTGGTCTTTGCAATTTCGGGACGGGTATGATATGTGTAATTTTCCATAAAGTTACGTCTGACGCTCTCATCGCTTGCCTTCAGGTACAAATCTGCCATTAACGCATTTTTCATATCCTCGGGATCTGTTCCCATAAGCTTCATCGTAATATGCATAGACAACGGAAACTTCCCCTCGTTTTTGATTTTACAGAACATCTTATAAGTTACCCAGCCTGCAATTTTACCCTGATGTGCAACATAACAGCCGTCCATTATCACCTTTCCCATATCAATTTTATTTCGTGTCAGAAGCTCCGTCAGCATAAGTCCGCCCTGTGATGCACCGTATGCACCGTGAATTTTTCCGCTGTAATTCTTACAGACATATTCCTCGATCTGTCTTGCCTGATCGGCAAAGCTTGTGAAATTGCCGCTGCCCTCATAAAAACCGTCCTGTGCGGGAATTATCAGACGATAATATTTTCCCAGCGGTTTAAGGAACTCATATTCACTGTGCCAGTCCTGCATCATTCCGTGCAGCAGAAGTACTGCCGGATTTTCCTTTGAGCCGAATTCATTGAATAGCATTTTTATTTCCTCCCCGGATAACATATTTTTATTTTTGTTATGCAAAAGAGCCCGGATATCAATCCGAGCCCTTTGTTATATTATTGAATTGTTTCATCATGCCCTGAAAGCCGCTGTCTCCGTAGGCTTCCATAAGTGCGGAGAATTTCATCATCTTATCCATATCATAATCACCCTTAAGCATTTCAATATACCCCTGCACACGCATTTTTACTATAAGCATCATAATATCCTCATATTCCTCTGTACCGCCGAATTTATTGTAAAATGCAAAAAATCCTCTTGAAACCGCATAGCCGAATTTATCACTGAAACTCTCATAGGCTGTACCAGACGACTTATCAAGCAGAATACGGATTATTTCCTTATTCATACAGATAAACTCATTCAGCTGACACTGATATTTTTCACTTTCGGCACTTCCGCTTACTTCAGCTTCAGTCTGTCTGCCGATAAGATAAAGCAGTCCTTCCGCTGTATTTTTTACCAGACATTCAAAAAGCTCCGATTTGTTTTTGAAAAAGAAATAAAGTGCGCCTGTTGTAACTCCTGCCCTGCCGCATATTTTTCTGAGCGAAGCTTTTTCATAGCCGTTTTCAAGAAATTCAGCCTTTGCCGCTTCAAGCAAATCATTTTTTGCCGTGCTTTCGGTCATTTTTTCACCTCCCTGTTATCATTCTCATTATAACATAACAGCTGTTATCCTGCAATAGTAGTTCTGTACAAATCTACATAACAGTTGTTATGTTATATTCACAAATAAAAGCGACTGCACATTTAATAATGCGCAGCCGCTATTTTATGCTAATATTGAGTGATATAAATTACAGCTTGATGATAACCTTTCCGTCAGCTGTGGGAGCAACCTTAACAGCCTCGTGACCGAATACCTTAACGCTGAAGGACTTGTCTGTATTGGTATAGCCTACCTCAACAGTATCGCCTGTGCGCTTTGCTGTAAGTGTGAATACCTTGTTTGCCTCTGTATCATATACATTGCAGGAGATCTCGCAGCCCTCGGAGGGTTCGTAGATAACAAACTCTGCACCGTCAAGATAATCATACTCAAAGTCACGTACAAAGTTACCGTAAGCAACGATGCTATTGGGCTTTGCAAGGCAGGGAAGAGACATATAGTCATACTTTTCGTTATAGTACTTGCCGCCCTCGTACTGCTTGCCTGAGATGATATCTGTCCACTTGCCCTCGGGAACATAGAATTCTGCTGTTCCCTCTTCATTGAGGATAGGAGCAACAAGGATATTGTCACCGAACATATACTGCTTATCAAGATAGAGGCATACGGGATCATTTGCATAGTCGATGACCATAGCTCTCATCATAGGTACGCCTGTTTCGTGTGTCTTGATAGCCTGTGACCAGATATAAGGCATCAGCTTACCCTTAAGCTTTGTGAAGAAACGGAGAACATCAACGGATTCCTCATCAAAGAGCCAGGGCACTCTGTAGGAGGAGTTACCGTGGAGACGGGAATGTGTGGAGAGCAGACCGAATGCTGCCCAGCGCTTATAGATATCGGGTGTAGCTGTTGCTTCAAAGCCTGACATATCGTGGCTGAAGAAGCCGAAACCGCTCATGCAGAGAGACAGACCGCCTCTGATAGTTTCTGCCATTGATGTGTACTCTGCGGAGCAGTCGCCGCCCCAGTGTACAGGGAACTTCTGACCGCCTACTGTTGCGGAACGTGCAAAGAGACACGCCTTGTTCTTGCCGTTGTATTCTTCAAGTACCTCAAATACTGTCTTATTGTAGAGGTATGTATAATAGTTATGCATTGCAATAGGATCGGAGCCGTCGAAATACTTTACCTTTGTAGGTATTCTCTCGCCGAAATCGGTCTTGAAGCAGTCAACACCCATTTCGCAAAGTGCACGGAGCTTGGACTGATACCACTTGCAGGCATCGGGGTTTGTAAAGTCAACAAGTGCCATTCCTGGCTGCCACATATCACACTGGAATACGCTGCCGTCGGGGTTCTTGATGAAATATCCCCTTTCCGCACCCTCGTCAAAGAGCTTGCTTCTCTGTGCAATATAGGGGTTGATCCATACGCAGATCTCAAGTCCCTTATCCTTCTTGAGTCTTGCAAGCATTTCAGCAGGCTCGGGGAACTGACGCTTGTCCCACTCGAAATCGCACCACTGGAATTCCTTCATCCAGAAGCAGTCAAAGTGGAATACCTGAAGAGGAATATCTCTTTCAGCCATACCGTCAATGAAGGATGTAACTGTCTCTTCATCATACTTTGTTGTGAATGATGTTGTGAGCCAGAGACCGAATGTATATGCAGGAGGAAGTGCAGGCTTTCCTGTAAGTGTGGTATAGTTTGAAAGTACCTCGGGGATATCTGCGCCGCCGATCACAAAATATTCAAGATGCTCGCCGGGAACTGTGAAGGAAAGCTTTGAAACTGTATCGGAAGCTACCTCATAGGATACCTTATCGGAGGAATTTACCAATATACCGTAGCCTCTTGAGGATACGCAGAAGGGTATGCACTTATATGACTGATCGGAGCAGGTGCCGCCGTCGGAATTCCATGTTTCAACGTTCTGACCGTTCTTTACGAATGTGGTGAACTTCTCGCCGAAGCCATAGATGCACTCACCAACGGAAAGTGTCAGCTGATCACGGAGATATGTAGTACGCTCGTCCTGAGGATATGACCAGAATGTATCGTCCTGTGCAAGTGCAAGGCGTGCGCTCTTCTTGAACTCGCTCTCCTTAACGATAGTTGCTGCTCTCCATGCACCGCCTGTAAGCTTCTTGTCCTTATAGTAATACTGAACGCTCCAGCTCCACTTGCCGATTACTACCTTTGTATCGCCTGAGATAAGTTCCCAGTTTTCTTCGTTTTCCTTGATCTCGGGTACAAAACCCTGATCCTCTTCAAGCTCAAACTTGGGCATATTTCCAAGTGTGCCCTTATAGTGATCGATAGAAACCTTGATAACGTCCTTCTGTGTGGAAGTAAAGGTCATATCAAGCACGGGACCGCCCAGTGTCATACCTCTGTTCTGGATATACTGTGTTGTAGCAAGAACATTGAGACCGTTTTCAACAGGTGTGATCTCATAAGCCTGTGAAGCATAATTTACCTCATAGCCTCTCTGATTGAGCCAGAAACCGTCTGCAAACTTCATAAGAATAACCTCCATTGTGTAATCGTTTTCAGTACATAAATTCACAAACACATGATATTTTGCTTTTCTGATTACATTCAGCAAACCATGTGTTTATCTGATAATATTATTGTACAACATTTACATTAATATTTCAAGGGGTTTTTGAAGTTTTACGATTTATACATATTTAAAGTCAAGTTTTTTCAGAAGCGTGATGCAGGAAAATTAAGGACCCGCCGATTAAATCGTTTCCTTAATCCTCCTGCACCATGTCTATTTGTGTATTTCATCTGTATAAATAATATTGCTCACTCTTCTGTATTGTCCGTCTGCAACTGCGTAAAGGCATATTTCATCAAACTGAACAGTATTATAGGGATATACCGTAAGCTCCTCCGCATTTATGCCGAAAAGTGAATTTTTCATATCATAATGCTGACCGCTTTCAAAGCCGCACCATGTAAGATTTCTTATTTCCATATTCCCCTGTTTTTCTGAGCGTATTATTTTGCCGTCCTCAACGGTAAGCTCAAATAAATGCTCATAGCTGCCTGTTCTGTCAAAATCCACTGTTGATTCAATACTTCTGATAAAGCCTGAATTATCATACACCGTCACAAGAACATCAAAGCCCACAGGAAGCTCATTTTTATACCGTTCAAACTCCTGCTTTCCTATCTGAGCGGTAAATAGTTTTTCACCATCATATCGTCCGCACAAGGTATATTCATAATGATATGAGCTGCCGCCCCTGCCCGATGCTGATATCCACTTGCTTCTGTCAAAATAATAATCATTTACCATATATTCTGTATAGCTGTCATTTTCAAGATCCTTTATACATTCGGTCATAAGACTGATATCACCGAAAAGCTCCGATTTATCCCTGATATATAGCTGTTCTCTGAATCGGGAGCGGTTCAGCATTCCGAATACACCGAAAAATACTGCCAAAGCAAATATACCCGTAACTATGATCGTTATCGTGATGTTCTTTTTATCCGTCTTCATGTTTTTCATGGTGATCAGCACGCCTTCGATATGCACGGCAAGAAATAACACTGCTATCACAATACCGTATACCGTTTTTATTATTACGGCAAGTATTATATTTTCAAGACCCTGTTTTCCCGTCATACAGTCATACAGATGAAGTTTATCTGGTATCATTCCGGCAAATACCATAAACAGTATAAAAAAAACAACAGCTGTTATTTCCTTTCCGCCAAGGTCGTTTTTGTCTGCCTTTTTTCTGTTCATAGCACACCTCGCACTGTTTTATGTTTCATTATAAAGCCATTTCAGAACCATGAAAAAAACTTTTCCGCAGCGGCAGCACAGACCGAGCGATGCTTTAAACGATGCCTGCGGCTTTAATCAGCGTTTCCTTAAGTGTACCATATTTTTTATTGAATTTCAATATTTTTTATCAGAAAAGCCCTGCACAGAAATACTGCATAGACTTCCTGTCCCTGTTTCATATATTTTATAAAAAATCCGAAAAAACTATTGAAAAATATATTGGAATGTGCTATAATTCCAATATACTTTTTTTAAAAGGAGCGTTTTTTATGGCAGCAAAAACACCCCCTATGGGCTGGAACAGCTGGGACTGCTACGGTCCTGCCGTTAATGAAGCAACGGTAAGAGCTAATGCCGATTTTATGGCAAAGAATTTAAAGCAGTACGGCTGGGAATATATTGTAGTTGATATTCAGTGGTCTGAACCTACAGCAAATAATCATGAGTATAATCAGTTTACCGAGCTTTGCATGGACGAATATTCAAGGCTTATCCCTGCGGAAAACCGTTTCCCTTCATCTGCGGACGGAAAGGGCTTTGCGCCTCTGGCTGAATATGTTCATTCTCTTGGACTAAAATTCGGTATACATATTATGAGAGGTATTCCCCGTCAGGCTGTGCATCGTAATACAGCAATAAAGGGTACCGATAAAACTGCCCGTCAGATCGCAAAGACATCCTCCATCTGTCAGTGGAATACAGATATGTACGGCGTTGATCCCGAAAAGGAGGGTGCAAAGGAATATTACGACAGCATTTTTGAGCTGTATGCGTCATGGGGCGTTGATTTTATAAAGGTGGACGATATCTGCCGTGAGCTTCCTCATGAGGAAACCGAGCTTATCATGCTCAGTAATTCACTTCATTCCTGCGGACGTGATATGGTGCTCAGTCTCTCACCCGGACCTGCTATTGTTGAAAAGGCGGAGCTTTATAAGTCCTGCGCTAATATGTGGAGAATTACCGATGATTTCTGGGACAAATGGGAGCTTCTTTACAATATGTTCGAGCGTGCGGAAAAGTGGTGCATACATGCCGCTGCAGGACATTTCCCCGACTGTGATATGCTTCCTGTGGGTGCTATTTTACAGGATTATGATGAAAATATCGTAACAAAATTCACAGAGGACGAGCAGATTACAATGATGACTCTCTGGAGCGTTATGCGTTCACCTCTGATGATAGGCGGAGAAATGACTAAATTTGATGATTTCACCATGAGCCTGCTTACAAACAGTGAGCTTATTGAGGTGCTTAATAATACTCATTCCGCTCACCCCATGTTCAGAAAAACCGTTGACGGAAATGAGCATATTGCATGGTTTACATCACATAATAACGGCAAGGATTATTATATTGCGCTTTTCAATGCAGGTGAAAGCAGCTGTACAATTACTGCGGAGCTTCCCTTTGAGTGTGATTTTTCCGTTACAGATGTATGGAGCGGAAAAGCCGTTGATGATGCGTATGATAAGGTAAGCGCTGAGGTAAAGCCTCACGGTGCGGTGCTGCTTAAGCTGACAAGAAAGTAATAAGGAGTGATATCAATGTTTATTGCAGATGATAAAAGATATGATAAAATGATATATAACCGCTGCGGAAAAAGCGGACTTAAGCTTCCTGCGGTATCTCTCGGACTGTGGCAGAATTTCGGTCACAAGGGCAGCTTTGCGAATATTGAAAATATGATATATACCGCATTTGATCTTGGTATTACTCATTTTGATGCAGCGAATAATTACGGTCATCCCTATAACGGCAGCGCCGAGGAAAATTTCGGTAAGGTGCTTGACGGAATGAAGTATTACCGTGACGAGCTGTGTATCTCAACTAAAGCTGGCTATGACATGTGGCCCGGACCTTACGGCGATAAGAACGGTTCAAGAAAATATCTTACAGCTTCCCTTGATCAGAGTCTTAAGAGAATGAAGCTTGACTATGTAGATATTTTCTATCATCATGTACCCGATCCCAATACTCCCATTGAGGAGACTGCTCTCGCTCTTGACAATGCAGTAAAGCAGGGCAAAGCACTTTATGTGGGAATTTCCAACTATAACAAGCAGCAGACCGAGGCTATTATGAAGATATTCGATGAGCTGCATACTCCCTTTGTAGTCAATCAGCCTTCCTACGCAATGCTCAACCGCTGGATAGAATCTGACGGACTTGACAAGCTTGCAGAGGAAAAGGGCTTCGGACTTGCCGTTTTTTCACCCTTATATCAGGGTTTCCTTACGGACAGATATTTAAAGGGCGTTCCTGCCGATTCAAGAGTAGGCAAGGGTGAAACATGGATAGGCAGTCAGCTTGACGATAAAATGGTGGCAAAGCTCAACAAGCTTAATGAGATCGCTGTAAACAGAGGACAGAAGCTGTCTCAGATGGCACTTTCATGGGTACTCAACAACAAGGCGGTAACTACTGTTCTTATAGGCGCAAGCCGTCCCGAGCAGATAGTTGAAAATGCGGCATGTATTGAAAAGCTTAACTTTGCCGATGATGAGATCGCCGCTATTGAAAAAATTCTTGCAGAATAATATATTGTAATATAAAAATATCCCTCAATGCATTTTCGGCTCTGTTTCCGATCATGCTTTGAGGGAATTTTTTATTATATGACTTAAGTGCTTTAACACTTGTTGACAATGAATCAAGGTACATTTTTTCATAGCATTGTTTTAGAGCATATTCTATTGCATTTTCAAGAAAGCATAACAAAAGCTTCTCATATTTAAGGAACCGCTGATTAAATCGTTTCAAGACCCACTCAGTCAATTTTGCCGCTGCGTCAAAGGATTTTCGTGGGTCTGAAACGATGCCTATGGCATTAATCAGCGTTTCCTTAATATCATATTTTACTATTTCTATAGAACTATTCACATCTGACACCTCTGATTCGATAGCCATTTAAGATATTCTTTTGATGTATTATAATCTCTTTTTAGTATAGTTATTTCTGCATCAGATAATCCCAAAGATATAAAATCCGTTTTTTCATATATATCCAATGCAGTTTTGAGCTCGGCTGCATGACTTTCTCTCATAAGAATATTTGCCCTTTCATATCTTAAAGCGATAGCAAAGCACCATACCATATATTCAAAATCGGACATACCTCTCATGGCTGTATCAAGAGTTTTTTCAAAAACTTCATCATGGCTTATTGTTTTTCCGTTTTTCATAGAATGATCTATTTCCATATAAAACCATTCTACAGCTTCTAATTTCATTTCCAGCAGCATTATATTCACCTTAGCTTGTTTTCCATAATTATAACAAAAATATTAATTCAAGTCAACATTTTTTTCTTATAAATATCTGATATACAAAAATCCCTTTTATGATTTTTCATCAAAAAAGGGATCACATCTGATATTTTATTTGTCCTGACCGCCTGTAACTGCTCCCGGAACCTTTTCAAGTTCACGGAATATCTTCATGGCAAAAACACTTACCGTAAACATGATAAATGCAGGTCCAACGATTGCTCCGATAAAAAGGCTGGTTTCATTCCAGAAAATTACAGCTAATTCAATAGCAACTATCAGCAGCATTACTATAGTGCGGACAAAATATTTCATTCCGATCTGAAAGGAATTTTTAAGGGTCAGAATTATGGTGTTTTCATATCTTGCAAGCAGCGGATATGCATAGGCAAGGGAAAAAATCAGAATATATGCTGTGATGATCCCTACTATGAGAAAGATAAAACCATTTTCCTCAACTGCATCTGCAAGCTGAAAATCAAGATAGATCGCCCAGACAGAAATTATTGAGATAAAGGACATGACTATCCCCTGTTTCCAGTTTTCCTTAAAGGCTCTCACAAAATCATGAGCGATCCTGCCTTCACGCTCCTCGGACATTTTCAGTGTAACCGTATAGGCTGCAATAGTGGATATACCTACCGTTACAACAGGCAGACTGAACAATAGCCACAGCAGATTAAGCTTAACTATATCCGTAAGTCGTGACATTGCCTGATATAATTTACTGTCGGGACTGAAAAATCCTGCCATAAAAAACTTCCTTTCCGAAAAGCAAGGGGATGCCGCTTATGCTGCACCCCCTGCATTATCTATCCTTATCGGACTAAAATTTCAAAATGTACTCTTATCTTACCTCATCTTCAAGAGCGCATCTGATAGCTGCTTCATTTTCACACCATGCAAGGCAGTCACCGTTAGGGTCATACTCGTTGCACTTCTGGATCATTTCAGCTACGATTCTGTCGTAATCCTCATCAGTTTCAGCATAGATTGCCTGCCATGAGTAGTTTACGATACAGTCAGCAACCTGCTCCCAAACGAGCTTCAGCTCATCGGACTTATCAGACTCTGTATATGCTGTAGCAAGTGCAACCTTATGAGGAAGTGAATCAAGATATTCCTGAGAGTTGTAGCAGCCTGTAGCGTCTCTCCAGCTCTGTGTAATATCATAGTTTGTATCAGCACGTCTGCTTACCCAGTTATCAGCGTTATATGTTTCACCGTTGGAATCAGGGTTGGAAGCATCCTTGGACCATGTTGTGTTGTTAGCCTGGAATGTACCGTCATTAAATGAAGCTCCGCCCCATTCATCAGGCATCATTGTGCCCTTTCTGTCCTTCAATGCAGATTCACCAAGCTCTGTAAGGCAGCAGTAGCCCTCTTCATCATAGTACCAGCAAAGGTCCTTGGGACCATAGTTATATGTCATATAACCTTCTGGTGTTGCAAGGTAGTTGATGATAGCCATAACAAGCTCAGGATACTCAGTGTTTGCGCCGATTGTCCATAATCTGTTACCGCCGAGAACGTTCATACCATAGCAGAGAGGAGTTGCATCTCCGGGAATTACAGGGTACATACCTGTGCCGCCTGTAAGGTGAGTCTCGGAGTTATAAAGTGCAGAACCTGCATAGTCAAAGATAGAGAAGAATGTACCGCCTGCCTGAACCTTTTCACTCATTTCATCATAGGTCTGAGTCATTGAGTTGGGGTCGATAAGGTCAGCCTGATAAAGCTTGTTGAAGAACTTAAGTGCCTGGAGGTAAGGACCGCCCTCTTCAAGAGCATGGAGATACTTACCCTGCTCAACATCATAAAGACCGAAGCCCATTTCATCGTGTCCCCAGTAGCAGGTAGCAAATGCCTTAACATACATTACCATGTTACCGTCCCAATCGGGCCACATGGAAACTGCATAGGTTTCATT
The DNA here is from genome assembly GCA_017481565.1 of Oscillospiraceae bacterium. Classification (GTDB taxonomy): domain Bacteria; phylum Bacillota; class Clostridia; order Oscillospirales; family Ruminococcaceae; genus RGIG4694. Next base: position 38,758 of record JAFUOZ010000072.1, read on the forward strand.
GCCGTTTTCATCTGTGGGGCAGATCTCCTTCATCTTTACAAAGAGATCATAAAGCTCATCGATATTGTTTACCTTGGGTGAACCAAGCTGCTGATAGAGGTCGTAACGAACGTCCATTGTATAGAAGAATGCTTCATGATCCTCTGTGGAGGTTGCAACGTTATGACCGAAGCCGTAAACAGCCTGCTCTGCACCGAAGGTTGTATTGAAGTTCATGTTGTTGTTGATAGCATAGGACATGTTCTTCTTAACATATGAGCCGTATTCTGTAAGGATATCATCCTCATTCCAGTCGAAGAGCATACCTTCCTTAGCTGCACGCTGATATTCGCTTCCGTTTGAACCGAAGATTACCAGGTCACCAAGGTTGCCTGATTCCATACGTGTATCGAATACACCGCCGGACTCGGGGATAATTGTGATCTCACAGTTGAATTCACGCTTTAAAACCTCTGCAAACCAACCTGTAAGCTTACCTGAATAGTTTGCAAGCTGGCTGTAGCAGTTAAGCTGAATGGTCTCATCGCCGTAAAGCTCAGCAAGCTTTTCCTTTGTTGTCTGTGCTGTAGGGATCTCAATACCCAATGCATTTTCAGTTTCTGCTGCTGCCTCGGTAACAGCAGCGTCCTCGCCGCCTGCTGCCTCTGTCTTTGCCGCAGTAGTTGTCTTGCTCTTGCCTGATGAGCTATCCTTTTCGGGAGTAGTTGCACCGCAGGCTGCCATTGAGCTTACCATTGCCAGAGAAGTAAGTCCGGCAATTATCTTCTTGATTTTCATAGAAATCCTCCTTTGATCATTTAGATAAATCTGAGCCGTAATTCCATTAACCCTTTACCGCACCAAGCATAAGACCCTTTTCAAAGTATCTCTGCATGAAGGGATATACACAAAGAATAGGAATTATTGTAACCATTGAGATAGTATACTGGATAACCTTTGTATTTGCCATATTCGCAAGTACTGTTGAGTCGGAGCTGCTTGTACCCGAGGCAACCATAGCACCCAGATTTGAGCTCTGGTTAAGATAGATATAAAGTCTGTGCTGAAGTGTAAACAGCTCGGGAGTATTTGCATTAAGGATAAGTGAATCCTGGAATGAGTTCCAGTGACCTACAGCACCGAAAATTGCAATAGTAGCAAGAATAGGCTTACTGAGCGGCCAGATGATCTTTCTGTATATAGTCCAGTAGCTTGCACCGTCCATAAATGCACTTTCCTCAATTTCTCCGGGGATAGATTCAACGTAGGTCTTTACAAGAATGATATTGTAGGGAGAAACGATTCCCGGAATGATATATGCCGCAAATGTGTCAGTAAGACCAAGCATTGCCATATTCAAATACCAGGGAATAAGACCTGCGTTAAAGTACATTGTAATTACAAGGAAGCGGTACCAGAATTTTCTGCCCCACATTTCCTTCTTTGTTACAAGGTAACCTGCAATAGATGAAGCAAATACCATAAGTGCAGTACCTAAAAAGGTTCTTACGAATGTAATGAATACGGAGCTCCAAATAGCATCAACGTTACCCATGGAAACATAGTTTGAAATTGTAAGTCCCTTGGGAATAAGTGTGATAGCACCTCTGTTTACATACTCCGTAGCAGAGATAGTATTGATGAATATGTAGTAGAAGGGGAAGATACAGCTGATCGTGAATATTGCAAAGAAGGCATAGTTTATGATATTGAAAATAATATCGCCTGTTGTAAGCTGGATCTTGTTTTTCTTCTTGTCAGATACAGAACCAAGAACATTTTCTTTCATTATTCACGCCCCCTTATACAATACTTTCGCCGCGGACAGCCTTGGATACGCTGTTTGCGCCAAAGAGAAGAATTACGCTTATGATCGACTTGACCATACCTACAACCGTTGACATAGGAATAAGTCCGTTTCCGATACCCAGGTTATAAACATAAAGGTCAAGAACCTGAATGTTTTCACGGTTCATAGCGTTGGAGAATACGTAGTACTGATCCATACCGTTTGAGAGGATATTTGCGATAGACATGAGAAGCAGTACACAGAAGGTAGGAATAAGCTCGGGAATTGTAATATACCACATCTTTGCAAATCTTCCCGCACCGTCAACCGTTGCAGCTTCGTAAAGACCCTGGTCAATACCTGAAATCGCCGCAATATAGATGATAGCACTCCAGCCTGTACCCTTCCAGAGACCCCATGCAAGCATTTTCAGCCACATGTGTTCGTTGGACATAAGATAGTTGGTCGTTGCCTTTGTTGCACCCTCATCAAGCATGCTGTTTATCATTGTATTGATAAAGCCGTCTGTTGAGAAGATAGCAAGTGCAAGTGCGTATACGATTACCCAGCTGATAAAGTTAGGGATTGTTGTAAAGGTCTGAACAAATCTTCTGAATCGTGTATTCTTTATCTCTGAAAGAAATACTGCAAATGCCATAGGTATCCAGCTTGTAGCGATACCCAGTCCGCTCATTGCCAGAGTATTCTTAAGAACGTTTACAATATCTTTTTTAGTGGCCTGATTTTTGAAGAGCTCAGTAAACCACTTGAAGCCTACAAAATTATCGGCAGTAAGATCCTGACCTGACTTGTAATCATAGAAAGCGTATCTCCAGCCGTAAAGAGGAAGATAGCTGAATACGAAAGCAAGTGCGATTACGGGAAGCATCATAAGGAAAAGCTGATACTTGGGATCCATTTCCATTTTTTCATCGGCAGCCGCCTTGGGTACAAGGAAAAAATTCACAATAGCACATACTATGTAAACTATACCCATTGCCATATAAATATAGCTTATATTCTGGAACATGGGCTCTACCTTGTCGATCTTATCGGAAGCGTATGCCTGATCAACGACCTGATTATAAAGACCCTTGAGCCAGAAGATCATTGCTGTCTCCATAATTCCCGCAACAGCGGAAAATACAAGACCTGTCTTCTTAAGCTTATTGTTTCCCAGCGACATACATCCGCCTGCGGCAGCTATGACTACGGAAACGATTATAAACAGCGCACATACATTAAGTGACTTGAATGTGGATTCCTGTACCCATTCCTGTCTGAATGCTCGTCCGAAATTTGCAACAATGGAATCATATGAAACACCGCAGGAAAACAGTGACATATTCTTATGTATCATTCCAGTTATTCTTGCAGGGTTGCTTCCCGGGAAGAACAGCATGACCACATTGAATACGACAGCAGCTCTCATAAGCCAGTAAACTGCTATAGAAGCTATTTCAGCAGGTGTTTTCGGTGTACTTTTTGAAAGCTTTTTATTGTCAAAAACCGCAGCACTGTTTGCCATATAGATAATCATTCCTTTCTTACGGAGATTATATTTTACCGAATTAAATTCAGACTGCCGCACCGATATGAAGGAGGGCAGTCTGAATCAAAGGTCATAGATTATCGTGAATTACTTCTTCTTGGAAACAACAGCAGCGCCTGCAGCGAGAGCCATTACGCCTGCGATAACTGCAGCAGATGTGTTGCCTGTTGTAGCAGAAGCTGTTGTGGAGTCAGCAACGGGAGCTGTTTCCTCTGCGGGAGCTTCCTCTGTTTCAGCGGGAGCAGCGTCAGCAGCAGGCATACCGGAAACTGTGAACTCGATCTCGATAGAATCTGTAGGCATGATGTAGCCGAAAAGACCATCCTGCTTGCCAAGGTCATCGTTCCAGATGTTGATGCACATGGGGCTCATGTACTCGAGCTCATCGGGGCTAAGGTAAGCATCAGCGAATGTGTACTTCTCCATGCCGTCCATCTTTACCTTAACATCGGAAATTGTAACGCCTGCATCGAGAGGAATATCTGTGGAAACGAAGAGGAGGTTGAGTGTCTCATCAGCGCCGAAATCAAAGTTTGATACGGATACTGTGTATGTGCCGTCCTCTGTGATCTCAACGTCTGTAAAGTCGCCGCCCTTATTAAGAGCTGTTGCGCCCTCCCAGCCTGTGAGCTGATCGAACCATACTGTACCGTCATCGCCTACAACATCCTTACCGTATGTAGCATCGTTCCATGCATTTCTGAATGTATAGCTTGCAGACTGTACACCGATATATGCGTGGTATGTTGTGCCCTCAGCTGATACTGAAAGTGCGGACATGCAGGAAGCTGCAAGAGCAGCAGCTGCTACTGCGCTGATAATTCTTGTCTTTTTCATAATTACATCTCTCCTATAAAAAATAAAATTATATACTAATTGTGTAAATTCACAATAAGTCACGTAATATTATAATCATTTTAATATAAATCGTCCAAAGTGTCAAGCTGTATTTTGAACAAATATAACAATCCTCTTCTGTAATATTGCACAAAAAAACCTTAAAAATCAATTCAATTTATACAGATTATTTATTTTTGGCATAAAACAATATTTTAAAAACTTTCTTACACACCAAAACGCCGTGTAATCATTTACATCATTATCCTATGCCCACTTGAAAACAATTACATTGTACCACATTTTTTCCCTCATGTCAATATATTCGGCAAAAAAAGTCTGTATATTTTATATTTCAGTATACGCTTTATACAATATCAATAAAAAAAAGCTGTTTATCCTGCCGAAATAAATATGCCTGAACCATTGATTTTTTACCTGTTTTTGTGATATAATACTTATTAAATATACCTTAGGAGATCATTACATGGAATTTTTACATTTTCTTGAAAGCATACGGACAGGCTTCGGTGACGCTTTTTTCAGCGTATGCACCTTTATCGGCTCACAGGCGGTGCTTATCCTGTTATTCTGCATAAATTTCTGGTGTATCGATAAGCAGCTTGCCGCAGAGATCGGAGGATCATTCTTTTTATCATCACTGGCTGTACAGGATATAAAAATAACACTTCGTGTTCCCCGTCCCTTTGTGCTTGATCCTACGCTCACACCTGTAGAGACCGCTGTCAAGGGCGCAACGGGATATTCATTCCCCAGCGGACACACTCAGACATCAGCTTCATCTCTTATACCTGCCGCATTTGCTTACAGAAAAAAGCGTCTGCTGTCTGCGGTGCTCTATATCTTAATTATACTTACAGGCTTTTCCCGTATGTATCTGGGAGTACACACTCCTGCAGATGTAGGTACTTCCCTTCTTATCTCGATCGTATGCGCTGCTGCTGTTATGTACAGCCGACGCAGATGCTCTGCAGACAAGTGGTATATATGCCTTGCCGCAATATTGGCTGTCGGCTCGGTATTCACCTTTATATATGCAGGAAAATTAAGTGCAGAGGGTATAATCGAATACGATTATCTTGCAGACTGCTGCAAATCGGCAGGCGCCGCTCTCGGCTTTGCCGCAGGAATAACCGTTGAACGCAGATTTATCCGATTTTCATTGAAGGAAAGCTCCTTTAAAGGCTATGCTATACGGTTTTTATGCGGTCTTGCGGGAGCAGGTATAATATATGCTTCAAAGCTTTTTTACAGTGAGTCTCTTCTGCTTGATGTTATCAGATATTTTATATTGCTTATATGGATCACTGTTATCTACCCCTTTATTCTTGCTCGGCTTAGGGGAAAGGAAGAATAATACAAATAAAAAAGGGGAGCTGCCGACCTGACAGCTCCCCTGTAATATTTTATTGAAGTACGGCTCGGTCAGCCGCTGACTGAATTTTCGGGCGGACTCACTCCTATCGTTTCAGATTCTCAGTATTCTGATACCTTTCATAAAACATCAGTCCTTCTATATAAACGCAGAACCGTTAGCTGCGCTGAAAATCATATATCACATGTCATCGGCAAGCATCACATCATCTCACCGGACTCATCTCCTTTGATCAGATTAGCAAAGAAGCAATTAATGTGCCATTGGCAAAACCTCCGAAAATGATTTCCTTAATTCAATAAACTTTCTTTTGGACTCACGCCTTTCAGTTTATTCCCGAAACAATCCATTTTATTCCATCGGACTGTACTCCTTTTCAAAAAATTCCCGAAAAAAGACTTAAGCAGTGTGTTGGACTCACGCCTTTCCGTATATTTTCCGAATCAAATTCCAGATCAGTTCATGGGACTAACTCCTCAGATAAATTTTTTATAAAAGCATTATGTAAATGCCGGACTCACGCCTTTCAGTTTATTTTAACCGAAGCAAAGTCATCTATCCATCGGACTGTACTCCTTTTCAAAAAATTCCCGAAAAAAGACTTAAGTAATTGTGGGACTCACGCCTTTCCGTATATTTTCCGAATCAAAATCCAAATCAGTTCATGGGACTAACTCCTCAGATAAATTTTTATAAAAGCATTATGTAAATGCCGGACTCACGCCTTTCAGTTTATTTTAACCGAAGCAAAGTCATCTATCCATCGGACTGTACTCCTTTTCAAAAA